>CAIRTR010000215.1 GCA_903881565.1 Oligoflexia bacterium
CCACATCCAAGCCATCGGTCTTAACGGACTTCGCATAATTGATGGCATCGGTTTGATTAAACCATCCCAGATAGGGAAAACTCCCCACAATCGGAAAGCGCCACTCCTTGGCCTTAAAAGCCAAAGCATCACTCGCGCTCAGTACCCAAACCGCAGCCTGACGATCCAGCGCCACGTACTCTCGATAATTCGGAGTCGCTTTGAGTCCATGCGCTTCTCCAAATTTTTTAATCTCGGTCACTTCACCCAATAGCTTTCGAGTCCTAAGCGGCACTCGCTCGTCTTTTAAAACCTCAGGGATTGGACGAGCCTTGTTAACCAGCTCCAATTGTCCGAGACCGGCTTGATAGAAAAAATGCATCGTTGAACAACCACTCATAGAGCCCAAAACAGCGATAGCGCCCACGAATCCTCCGGCTGTCCGGAAAAATCTAGAATGACAAAGAGAGGCCAAAGCTCACCGCCGTATTGTCCTTGTAAGTTCGAATACTTCCGCCCGTCATATACGAGGTCAACTCGGAGCGAATCGCAAAGGTTCTTGTGAAATAAATCCGCATTCCTCCGCCGACAATTCCCGTGAGCGAATCCATAATCGCAGGAGGAGAGGCGCCAGAAGCATAGGTCCCGTGAGCTTCCCGATTCAGCTGACCGATTCCGACTTTAAAATAGGGTTGAATTGGAACAGACTTGCTGGTTAAGGCTTGAACCCAGTTGGCGCTATAAATCTGATCGTGAAAAGTCGTGTCTTCATACCCGGTGATCAGTGAACGATCAAAGACATCTTGAAAAGCGAGTTCAATTTCCGTCTTCTCCGTCAGGTGATAACCAAAAGAACCACCCCATCGTCGCGTCCAGCTATAACTGGTCTCAGAATACCGGGTTTGATTATAAGAAAACCCCATCGAGACTTCAACCGCGCCTGCGAGCGCTCCCCAGGGAAGCAGCGACATCGTAAACGCGATGGCGGCAATGTGGACTGCAGTAAGCGCTCCGATATGAATGAATATTTTTTTGATCTTCATTTCACTCCCCTCCTTGAGAGACTCTTAAGTACTCCTGAGTAGGCTTTAGTACTCCTTGATTTGAGAAAGCTCTTCGATGAGCTTTTTCTTCTCTTTATCTTCAGCTTTTGTAAACTTTTTCTTCCTATTATCTATGGCCTCATCCACGACGACGCCGGCCTTTTGTTCCCGACCATGGTAAGTGTCGGGATGCAATATTTCTTCCCCAATCACTTCGCCAGCAGCTAGCTTTCGCTCCAAATGGGTTTTAAGCATCGTTTCTTCTTCGCCAATCACTGAACCCGCCATAAAACCCTGCTTAGCATGAGCTCCGGTTCCGACTGACTTGGAACCCGAAGAAGACGTCACCGATGCAGGCGCGCGCGATTTGAGCCCCACACTGCTTCCCCCGGAAACGGAAGCCAATTTTCGATCATGTCTTTTTTGCGCAATTTGCAAAAACTTGCCCTGCTCCCGCTCTTCAAGATGAAATGAACTCAACCGAGGCCGAAGATCCGACAATGCAACCACTTTAGGAGCAGTGGGGACGACCCGCAAAAGCTTGAAATTTATGGAACTGGCTTCGCCACTACTGACTTCGATTTGCTTGGAAGGCTCAAAACGATTCTCCAGCCGTGCGACGTTATCAAGAGTCACCAGTTGAGTTTCGTCCCCTAATGCCTCTGAATTGGAATCTGAAAGCAACATAAACGCTCCACGTGTCAACCGGGCTCGCGCACTTGAAGTCACAGCGCGAAACTCCCCTGTTCCACTTCCGGCTTTGGCGTAAACTTGACCCTTATAAATGACGACGTGATCGCCTGATTCTTTGCCGTCAACGTTGCTCTCTAAAAATTGTACAAAAGTTTGATCAGAAAGACTCACCCGAAACCCATCCCGGTGGCGAAACTCCGCCCAGCCTTTTCCGACGGAAACCCAGCCGCCACATGGCACTCCTGCACGCATCACCGAATCCACGAGATGCGTTCGGGTCGAATCCATGATTTCAACTTTCCCGCCAAATTTTTCTAATACAGCACACGATGCGGGTGCGGAGGGATGTTGCTCGATTTCAACCGCAACTGCAGCGGCGGCACCCAGGCTGCTCATGCCCGCAAATGTCAGCGCAAATGCAATGAGTGATTTAATCCGAAGCCGGGACACGCGTCACTCCTTCGGCATCTTGGGGGTTTATCCATTCTGACTCTGTGGAAAACGGATGTTGATCCACCAGCTCGCGAAGTTGCGCTTGAGATTTGCCATGCTTACCCAATCGTTCGGAAACGAGGGCTTTCCAAAGCGTCGCCTGGGCGAGTACAGATTGGTTCTCCTGACTCGCTTCGGCCTTCAGCGCATGATCCAAGAAGGAGTCGGCCAGTTCTAAATTATCCAGACGGTACCATGCCACGGCGGCCAGCACGAAGTTTCGAGGCGTCTTATAGGTATCGTTTTCATCTAATTCCGTTAGAAAACTCAAGATTACGGCAGCCTTTTCGTCCTCACGTGCTTTTTGATATTGAATAGCGAGCACATAGAGTTGCGGAGCCAAAAGATGGCTAGGAGGCTTGTAACTAATCGAAGCCAGGGTGCGACCTAAGCGCGTTCCGGTATCGGCCTGTAATTTTACAGCCAACTTGTCGGTTGCAGATGAGGCATCTTTTGAACGACAGTCAAACTGCGTCGACTCGATCTTGAGCCGAAGGTTTGAGACTTCAAAACGAAGCTTCTCATTTTCAACTTCCGCACGTTTGAGGGATTCAACCTTCTCCTGAACGGAGACAATAGAGTCTTTATAGATCTGAAACAGGCCACCTGACTTAAGATGTTTCGCCTCGGCCTGATCGCCGAGCTTGGCCTCCCCTTTTGCAAAGAGTTTAGGCGTACGATAGGAAAGAGTCTTTACAGTAAGGCTGAGACCGAGTGCGGAGATCAAAAAGACCCCCACAGCAACGCCCTTCTTGCCTTTACTCAGATCCTTCCAACTTGCAGGAAATCCACGACGGTCCATCTCAACAGTTCCATCGGTAGAACCTGATCAATTCTTGAGGGCTTTATTGAGGACAGGGGGAGCAGCCCTGTTTTTATTGAGAAAAACCTAAATCAAAATGCATCCGGTGCTGTGGGTGCCGTATAATTGACATAGTCTTCATCTTTGGAAAGGGTAACCAAGTCATGAGTCACCGCTGCATGAGTTCCTGGAAAGACTTCATCCAGCGGAGATTTTACCTGAAAAATTCCGCCGTTTGCGGCCGTTTGATCCAGGCTCATGCTGCAGGAGTTAACCGGCGCGTAAGTGATGGCACTTGAAGTCGGAACAAAAACGCCCTCGTCATTCGATTTCACACACTGTTTCTGAGCCTTACCCGAGTTGCGAGTCTTAGAGGCCGAAGGACCCGACCAGTTACAAAAGAAATTTGAAATCGCATTTGAAGGAAGGGCGACTTTTGCGTTATCAAACTTAGGCCCGAACCCGTAATAGCCACACCCAACCGTTGAAGTACTCAAGGGATCGGGCTTCGTATAGAGATGAAACACGCGTGCATGAGTATCCGAAGTGGAGGGTTGCCAGGAAAACGAAACATTGCCCAACCCTGTCGAAGGATCAACGTTGGCAATGATTTGAGTGATGTTTGCACCCCAACTCCCGTTCACCATCAGATCTCCTGAATCATCAAAAACCTTAGTTGGACTTGCAGGGTAGCTCGCAGCGACGAGGCGATAATTCAGAGACGTAGCCGTCTTCTCATAGAGCAAGGTAAAGGCACTCACGGGATAGTCCGTCGGAAAACCCGTAAACTGAGCCCACATTCGACCTTTGAAAGTCGCATTTTCTGCAGAGGTCGGAATATGATGGAGATTCACCACCACCTGCATCGGAACTCCCGAAACGGTAATGATGGAGTTCACCGTAAATTTATGAACAGAAAAGACGCCCCCTGCCGAACTCACATCACCTTTTCTCAAGACCGAAGCATAACTTACGCTAGAACCCGAATTCTTCGCACCCAGCGCTTGACTCGCCAAAGAAGTGATATCGGAAGAAGAACCCTGCTCCGCAGGAAGCGTCCTCCCCGCCGCCTTCATCTCACAAACCGTTCCACCTACATTCAAAAGTGCAATATCAACCTGGGACGCCAAGACCCCGTAGAGTTCCGTGAATTTAGCGGCCAAGCAGGATTGCAGCCAACCCTCTTTAGCCGTCCACAAACCCAGATCGCCGGCCGCAAAAATTCCATCATAGGCGGGACCATCTAGATGGTTTTCATATTCCAGCGCAGGCCCAAAGCATTCCGACGGTGAAGCCGTCAGAGGAATTTCTGGCAACGTGTACTCACAATCACTCGCACTTGCCGCTGCAAAAATCGTCGCAAAAGTTTCCGCCTTTTTTGCATAGATCGCAGCTGAATCAAAAGCCGTCGTACTCTCTGTCGTGGTTACCGCCACAGGCAAGACGCTTGGGCTTGCACTCGGGCTCGCAGTAGGACTTGGGCTAGGACCGGGAGTTGAACCCGCAAGAGGCGAAGTAAAAACGAGCCCCTGAGGAAAGGCATCACCCGCTGCAGCGCCCCCAGTGCCCGAACTCGAGGTGTTCACCGAGCAACCCAAAAGAGGGATGAACAAAACGATAAAGAACAAAAAACCTGCCCTCATTTGCCTGCATTCTCCCTTCGTTGATTCTACCATATTTCACGCGAGCCTCGCCATAAATCGTTGACCCTGTGTCACCCCAGACCCATAATCATAAATACAAATGAATTCAAAACAACAACAAATTCGCCTGAGGCGTGCGCTGCTGGGGACATTGATTCTCAGCAGTATTTTCTTCTTGTTCCGGCTCCTTCCTTTAGCGGAGCAACTTGAGCGCTCCACCCTGGATTTTCGATACGCCCATTTCAATCGAGACGCCCGGTTTTCCGACCAAGTCGTTATCCTCGATATTGACGAAGAGAGTCTTAAGCTCCTCTCCCCTCTCTTTGGCCGATGGCCTTGGCCCAGGAGAGTCTACAAAGACGTCATTGAGTTTCTCAATCTTGGAAAACCAGCGGGTATCTTTTTTGACGTCTATTTTACCGAAAGCCAAAAACCAGATGAAAATGGAATCAGTGACGATTCGCTTCTTGCTGAAGCGACCACGATCGCGGGCAATGTTTCACACGCCATGGAGTTTTTGAGCAAAACTAGCGTAGAGCAAAGGTCCACACAACAACTCCCCCCGGGTATTCAGCGACATGCGCTCAACATTAGCGGAGACGTGACAAAAATCCCCCAACCCGAAAATAAGTTTGTCGATTTTTTAGTTCCCGCTCCGGCCTTTGTCGAAAAGAATGTCCCGATGCATATTACGACTGCAACGAGCGATTCGGATGGCGTGTTCAGGCGACTTCCTGTCATTTTTCCCTACGAAACCGCAATCTACCCTTCACTCACGCTTGCCGCAGTATTGATGAAGAATCCTTCGCAGCTCAGCTGGACTTCATCGCGTGATGCTTTGACGCTGACAAGGTCCAACGGAAAAGGTGCTCTTGAGATTCCGCTTGATTCAAACGGGCGCGTGGCGCTTCATTTTTATCAAAAAGATACCACTCACGATCCCGAGATTATTCCCATGGACGCCGTCATCGATTCGGCGATGAAGCTTCAAAAAGGGGAAGAAGCAGATCCCACCAAACTTAAGGTGAATCCCCTGGAGCTTGAAAACAAACTTGTCTTGATCGGAACGAGTGCCGCAGGCCTTCTGGATCTTAAAGCAACCCCCGTGAATTCATCCCTCTCGGGCGTGCTTCTTCACGCGACCGCGATCTCCAATATTTTGAATCAGGATTTTCTCAAATCCACCCCCACCTGGGTAAAAATTCTGACGTCTTTGATCCTGCTCTGCTTGACTTATGGGGGCGTGCTTTTCTTAAATTCCTTTGTCCTTAAGATCAGCATCCCCGTTGTCATCTTATGCGCCTATGATTTTTTATCCTTCTCTCTCTTCAAATCTCATAGCTTTGGCCTGGAAATGGCGCTGCCGAATCTTTTCGCGGCCCTTGCCCTCGTTGATGGCCTGGCCTATGTGAGCTTTGTAGAAAACGCTGAAAAGAAAAAGATGTCAGGGGCGCTTTCAAGATATCTCTCGCCCACGGTCACGCAAGCCCTCATCGAAAGCGGCATGAATCCGCAAGCCGAAGTCGGTAGCAAGAAGGAACTTTCCATCCTTTTTTCAGATATTCGAGGTTTCACTACCCTTTCCGAAAGCATGCCGCCTGAGCAACTCGTCGGAAAACTCAACACCTATCTCGGACGGATGACAGATGAGATTTTTCTCTTCGACGGGACGTTAGATAAATTCATTGGGGACGCGATCATGGCGTTTTGGGGAGCGCCTCTTAATGATCCCGATCACGCCCTCAAAGCCGTTCGATGCGGCTTTGCCATGAAACATGCTCTTTCCCAAATGATGAGCGACTTTAAAATGGGGATCGGAATTAATACCGGCGAATGCATTGTGGGAAACATCGGCAGTGAAAAACGAATCAGCTACACCGTCATCGGCGATAACGTAAATCTGGCCTCTCGCGTAGAAGGTCTGACCAAACAATATCATTCGACGTTTCTCATCGGCAATCGAACCCAGGAACTTGTCAAAGATTCATTCCTCTGCCGTCCCATTGACGATGTTCGCGTCAAAGGAAAAACCCAGAGCGTCCTCCTCTATGAACCCATGCTGGAAATCAACGCTCCAGGGGCCCCTGCTATACGCGAACTCATCGAGAGTTTTACGGAAAGCTTTGAGGAATATCGAAAAGGCAATTTCCAAAAAGCACTTGCAAGCTTTAAGAAAACTCAAGCCATGCGCGTGGAGGCTGGCGGAGATGGCCCGAGCGATGTCTACATTGAGCGCTGCCAGGAGCTGATCGCTCATCCGCCGAGCGAATGGGATGGTGTTTATGTGGCAAAATCAAAGTGATCAGTTCATAATGAAGGACAAGGAGCATCAAGCATGAAAATTTTGGTGATATTGGGTTTCGTATTTTCCCTCGCAGCCTCTTGGACGCAAGCAGAGGAACCCGAGATCGGCTATATTCAAGCCGCAAAAGCGGACCTCAAAGCCGATCCCAAAATGGATTCTAGATCGATCACGACCCTGAAGCGGGGCGATCAACTCACCATAGAAAAAAAAGAAGGGATTTGGAATTTTGTAAAGGTCGGGGGCAAAGCTGGCTGGATCTCGAAACTCTTTGTTTCGGCGACCAAACCCGTCGGCGCCGCCGAATTAAGCCAGAGTTCTTCAGAGAGTGTAGAAAAATCCTCGCGTAGACGCAGCTCCTCCTATGCTGTTTCGGCCGCGACCCGCGGACTCACAGCTGAAGGACGCTCAGGAAACCGAGAGGCAAATCCGTCAGACTACGACGCGCTCGGCAAAATGGAAAAAGATGTCCCGAGCGATGCTAAACTCGACTCATTTAAACCTTCATCTACCGCGGCTTCTGGAAAGTAGGGTTTCCATGTTTCCCAAGGCGAAAAACCTATGTCGCGCAGTTCTTTGTCTAATTGTTTTAGCAATGCTTTTGGGCATAACCTCTTGCTCATCGGTTGAAACGCTCTCAGATCGGCAGGATCGTGAGCAGGAGATTCTTTCCAGAGAGGTCAAAGATGAACTCATGGTGGGAAGGCAAATGGCCGCCAAACTCCTGGGTCGATTTCCAATGTATACCGGATCAACCGAAGCGGTAGAATACGTAAAACTTGTTGGACACACTCTGGCTAGGCAATCTGGCCGTCCTGAGGTTAAATTCTACTTTGCGATTTTGGATACTCCAGACATCAACGCCTTTGCGACCCCCGGCGGATACATCTTTGTCACAAAAGGACTTCTGCAAACGCTACGCTCGGAGTCAGAACTCGCCGCAGTCTTAGGTCATGAAATCGGCCACGTAAACGAAAAGCACATGTATAAGATGATTGCCCCCAAGAAACAGGTTTCGGCAAATGAAAGTATTGCGCGCATGCTTTCAAGAGGAAACTCCGACCTGGGCGCCTCTATTTCGCAGATCGTAAACTCCGGCCTGAAACTTCTCCTGGAAGAGGGCCTGGGCTCTGAAAAGGAACACGCTGCGGACGAAGCCGCCACCCTCTATGCTCTTGCTTCAGGTTATCCGCCTAGCGGAATGCTGAGTGTCGTAAAAAAGATCTCCGAAAAGAACAAAACCGAAACTCTGGCCAAAACTCACCCCCCCTTCCCCGAGCGAATTGCGAGTCTTGAGCTGTTTATGCGGCAAAACGGGCTAAACACTCAGCCCCCTCCCCTTCCGACTGTGGTCGCCTCACGCTTCAATCAAGCCTTTAAATCCGTTTCCAATTGATGGCGCCAATTCAGCCCTATAACTAGTAGTTTTGCTCTAAAAGATGTGATTTAAATACAGGATGAAAAAGTTTGGCTTTTTTCTTCTTTTCTTGCAGATAACTACATTTAGCACGATCCGAGCCGATGAGTATCACTACAAAGACGTCCTCGTAGGCGAGCGCGCCTCGGGAATGGGCGGGACTTTTATCGCGATTTCTGACGATCCCAGCGGAATGTTCTACAACCCCGCCGGCATCGTCTTTAGCATGGAAAATTATTTCAGCCTCTCGGCCAACGCCTTCAGCGTCTCCGAACTCAAATACAAAAACATCGTTCCGGGCCAAGACTACCAATATAAGAGTCAAGGACTCGTGCCTGCTTTTTTTGGATTCACTCAATCCATTGGCAAAAGCAAGTTTGGCGTCGCCGTGATTGTCCCCGACTCCCAACTTTTAGATCAGGATGACACCATCACCAGTCTCAGTGAAGATACCGACTCTGCAAACACCCTTAAACGCCGCCTTTTTCGTCAAGATATCACTTACTATGGCGGACCGGCTATTGCTTTCGAGGTTTTTAAGAATTTTACGATGGGAGTCAGCGCCTTTGGCTTTGCGAGACTTGACAAGAGCATCGACTATCAATTGATTCTTTTTAATCCCGTGCCCACCGGCAAATATTTTTCCCAAAACACGACACAAAGTCGCAGTTTTTTTGGCCTTGCGCCCAAGCTTGGATTTCAATACATGCCCCTCAGCAAATTGTCGATGGGCCTCACCGTTTCTCGAGTTTTTAACATGGCAGGAAGCGGCAGTGGTCGAGTCGTTCGAAACAAATCAACAGCGGACGGAAAAATAGTCACCCCCACGGGCTCGTTTGACAACGACATGGAAATTCAAGAGATCAAACTCCTTCACAACATGCCCGAAGTGCTCGAAGTCGGATTTGGGTCAGCTTTTTTCTTTAGTAAAACTTTCCTGGTGACCGGTGACCTCACCTATCATGGATCAGACAGCGGCTTCAAAGAGATTCCAGGCGGATTGCAATCCGTCACTGACTTTAGTCTGGGCACTGAAGTTTACGTTTCTGATAACGTTGCACTGCGTGGCGGTTTCTTCACGAATAAGGCAAAAACCCCAGTCTTGGTCGATGGAGGAAAGGATCAAAGCCCCCATGTCAACCTTTACGGCGAAACGTTAGGGATCTCACTCTACAAACCTGGGTCCTCCTTAACTCTTTCCGGCTCCTACTCCAAGGGAACAGGCAAAGGTCAAGCTATCGGCGACACAGCCATCGACCAAACGTTGGAGCAATCCAATTCAACGATTTTTTTAACAGGCAGCTATCAGCTTTAGGGGAACATTATCATGGAACGTTTTGCAAATCAGGCTGCACAGGCGGTTGAAAAGATTCTCGGGCGAAGGTTTTCAGCTAACGAGCTTGAACTTCCTCCTGATCCGGCGTTTGGGGATTTTGGGTTTCCCTGCTTTAAACTCGCAAAAGAAGAAAAAAAATCACCTGCCGCCGTCGCTCAAGAACTTGCAGAAAAGATCGCCGCCCATCTTCCGCCCGAAATTACCTCAAAGGCCGTAGGTCCTTATGTGAACTTCCTCGTCAAGCCTGATGTTTTGACCTCAAGCCTTCTCTCTGACATTCTTAAAGGCGAAAACCTTGGAACTTATGGTTCGCTCCCCCCTGAAACCCGCGGCAGCTGGGTACTCGAATACAGCTCGCCTAATGTCGCAAAGCCCTTAAACAGTTACCACTTGAGGCCCACCGCTTTAGGGGCCGCGCTGGATCGCATTGGCCGTTTTCGGGGATTCAAAGTCGTCTCCATCAATCACTTAGGTGATTGGGGAAAACAGTACGGCATGCTGGCAGTTGCCTTCAAAAAATACGGCAAAACTCTCGCTGATGAACTTTCCATGCGCGAGCTTGTAGATCTCTATGTTCAAATCAACGCCGACGCCAAGGAACAGCCCGAAATCCAACAGCAAGCCCGCGACGCCTTCTTAAAACTTGAACAAAACGACCCCGAAATGACTGCGCTTTGGAAAAAGTGCGTTCAGATCTCGTTGCGAGATTTTGATCGACTCTATGCAAGGCTTGGAGTGAGTTTTGACCACATCTGGGGGGAGAGTTTTTATCGGGCGCAACTTGCGCCTTTAACCGAAGCCCTTCGAAAGAGTGGACTACTTGTTGAAAGCGAAGGCGCGTGGGTCGTGCCTTTAACAGATGAAGGAGGGAGAGAGCTACCACCCTGCATCGTTCAGAAAAGCGATGGGGCAACCCTTTATGCCACTCGCGATTTGGCCGCAGCCATCTATCGCTATGAGCATTTTAAATTCGATCGCATGACCTACATCGTGGGCGGTGAACAGAAACTGCATTTTCAGCAAATTTTCTTAGTGCTGAAAAAAATGGGTCTCCCGTGGGCCGATCGCTGTGAACACGTGCCTTTTGGTTTGTACAAATTCAAAGGGGCAAAGATGTCGACCCGCAAGGGAATTTTTGTAACTCTCGAAGATGTACTCATGGTAGCCAAGGAGCGTGTTTTCGAACTCATGGAGAAACGCGTGCAAGATGCTGCGGCGGCAGCTGCGGCGGCGACGTCTCCCGCAGGCGCTACAGCTCCCGCGCCTATGTCCATCGAAACCAAAGATCAAATCGCGGAAGCCGTCGCCGTCGGCGCGGTCGTTTTCCACGACTTACATACTGATCCCGTCAAGGATGTCGATTTTGATGTGGACCGAGTCGTAGATTTTGAAGGCGAAACAGGCCCTTATTTGCAATATGCGCACACACGCTGCAAGGCGATTTTGAGAAAGGCCACCGAGAGCGGCACTTCATTTAGCTACGTGACCGAGAATTCAAGCCTGCTCACACACCCTGCCGAGATGGCACTTCTAAAAACCCTGGGAAGATTACCCCTACATTTGGAGCGGACATTGAGCTTTTCCAAGGCAAGCCAGCTGGCTCATTACCTCATTGAAGTCACCAAGCTCTTTGGAAACTTTTACAGAGACTGCCGCGTCTTGGGCGATGACCCAAAACTTACGCAAGCCAGGCTAATGTTGGTCGAAGCCACTCGTCGTATTTTGGCGAGAGGACTTACATTATTGGGCGTGCCACTGCCGGAGCGAATGTAAAACCGCGAAGCTCGTGAGCGAAGCTCACGCCCCGCCATCCCCTGCAGCGCTTTCCATCGGCGCAAACATGGCCTTGAAGTACTCGCGTTTCATTTTAGCGATAAAATCAATGGAGACTTCTTTTGGACACGCGGCTCGGCACTCGCCAATATTGGTGCAATTGCCAAAACCTTCTTTATCCATCTGCTCAACCATGCCGGTCACGCGACGAGCCGCTTCAGGCTTTCCTTGCGGCAAGAGCGCTAATTGCGAAATCTTAGCCGAAGTGAACAAAGCGGCAGAAGCATTCGGACACGCGGCCACACAAGCGCCACAACCGATACAGGCCGCCGCATCCATCGCCAAATCAGCAATGGGCTTAGGAATCAAAATCGCATTCGCATCGGCATGAGGCCCCGTCTTAACAGAAACAAAGCCGCCCGCAGACATCACGCGATCCAAGGCCCCACGATCTACGACAAGATCCTTGATGATCGGAAAGGCCTTGGCTCTCAACGGCTCGATCACAATCGTGTCTCCGTCCTTGAAAGTACGCATGTGGAGCTGGCAAGTGGCAGTCGCGCGATCAGGACCATGAGGCTGGCCATTGATCACGACGCCGCAGCAACCGCAAATGCCTTCGCGACAATCGCTATCGAATTCGATGGGGCGCTTACCTGATTTGATAATGTCTTCGTTTACGAAATCCAACATTTCGAGAAAAGACATATCCTCCGAAACGTTCTTGGCCGTAAACTTCTCCAACGATCCTGGTTTGTGAGGACCTTCTTGACGCCAAACCAGGAGTGTTAAATGCATGGAATGTCTGGACTGAGATGTATTTGACATAAAATTTCTCCAAAACCCTTATTTGTAACTTCTTTGGGCCAGATCGACATTTTCAAACGCTAGCGGTTCTTTATGAAGAGCAGGCTCAGCGCCCACCCCTTTGAACTCCCAAGCCGCAACATACGAGAACTTTTCGTCATCTCGCTTGGCTTCACCCTCAGGCGTTTGGCTCTCAAGTCTAAAGTGTCCGCCGCAAGACTCGGAGCGATCCAAAGCATCGCGAGCCATCAGCTCACCCAGCTCCAAGAAGTCCGCTACACGGCCCGCAAGCTCAAGGTCTTTGTTCCAGCCATCGGCGCCTTCAGTAACCTTGACGCCATTCCAGAACTCTTGACGAAGCTCAGGGATACGCTTCAGCGCGAGTTTTAGACCCTGCTCGGTCCTAGCCATTCCGACATTATCCCACATCACTTTTCCAAGTTCGCGGTAGATCTCCAGAACAGTTTTCGTCCCACCCTTTTTCCCTAAAGCTTCAAGAGAGGCGACGTGTTTCTTCACTTCGCCCTCTACGGCCGCAAACGAAGGATGATCCGTCGTGACTTTCGAAAATGTGTTCGACGCCAAATAGTGCCCCAAAGTATAAGGGATCACAAAATAGCCATCCGACAACCCTTGCATCAAAGCACTCGCACCCAAGCGGTTCGCGCCGTGATCGGAGAAGTTTGCCTCACCCAAGACATGAAGCCCTGGAATGTTGCTCATCAAATTATAATCCACCCACAAGCCGCCCATCGTATAGTGAACAGCAGGGTAGATTCTCATCGGCACTTCGTAAGGATTTTCAGCGGTAATTTTTTCATACATCTGAAACAAGTTGCCGTACTTGTCGCGAATCACATTCGCCCCATCGCGCTTGATGGCATCTCTGAAATCCAGGTACACGGCCAAGCCACTGGAGCCTACGCCACGCCCGTCATCGCAAACTTCTTTCGCATTACGAGAGGCCACGTCACGAGGAACGAGATTCCCGAAGCTTGGATACTTGCGCTCCAGGTAATAATCTCGATCTTCTTCTTTGATGTCGTTTGGATTCTTTTTCACGTCTGCCTTGTTCTTCGGCACCCAAACGCGACCGTCGTTTCTTAAACTTTCGCTCATCAAAGTGAGCTTGGATTGATGCTCACCTGAAACGGGAATGCATGTCGGATGAATCTGTGTGAAACACGGATTGGCAAAAAGCGCTCCACGCTTATGGCAACGCCACACGGCTGTTCCGTTAGAATTCATCGCATTGGTCGATAAGAAGAACACGCGACCATAACCGCCGGTGGCAATCAAAACGGCATCGGCCGCATGGCGCTCAAGTTCACCCGTAACTAAGTTACGAGCGATAATCCCGCGAGCCTTGCCATCGACAACCACAAGGTCAAGCATTTCGCGCCGAGTGAGCAGCTCAACCCTCTTCGCATTCACTTGGCGCATGAGCGCGCTATACGCGCCTAACAAAAGCTGCTGTCCCGTTTGTCCCCGCGCGTAGAACGTACGAGAAACCTGCGCACCCCCGAAGGAGCGATTGGCAAGCTCTCCGCCATATTCACGAGCAAAGGGAACCCCTTGAGCCACGCATTGATCGATAATGTCGGGACTGACTTGCGCTAGGCGATAAACATTGGCTTCACGGGAGCGAAAATCGCCACCCTTGATCGTGTCATAAAATAAGCGAAACACGCTATCGCCGTCATTCGGATAATTCTTAGCCGCATTGATCCCGCCCTGAGCCGCGATACTGTGCGCACGTCTTGGCGAATCTTGAATGCAAAAACACTTAACGTTGTAACCCATTTCGCCCAACGATGCCGCAGCTGACGCGCCAGCGAGGCCTGAGCCCACGACGATGATGTTATATTTTCGGCGATTCGCGGGATTCACAAGCTTGATGTGCGCGCGATGCTCATCCCATTTATGCGCCAAAGGTCCTGGGGGAACTTTTGAATCAAAATTGAAAGTCGTCATTTTATAGCTCCTAAAAGAACCGTTGAAAGATCAAAGAAGATCCAAATCGGGATCATGAGAAATCCAACCGACAGCACGACCGCAAACATCGAGCCCAGGCAATAAAGCCCTTTCGTGTAACGAGGATTCGTGAGTCCAAAAGATTGCAACCCACTCCAGAAGGCGTGCCAAAGATGCCCCCCCAAAAGGAGCATCACAAAAACATAGGCCGAGACAATCAAAGGATTGTGAAAACTCTCGACAACCAGGCGGTGGAGATCTCGAATTTCACCATGAGCGCCCCCCGCAGCGGTGTAGCCTTCAGTGATCCCAGGCCCGTACTTAAAACTCCAGACATGCAGTATCACGAAGGCAAAAATCACCCCGCCTGAGATAATCATGTTGCGCGAAGCGAGTGTGCTTTTACTTTCGCCGCCCTTGGATTTGACCACCGAATACCGCTCAGGCCGTGCCCCCCAATGATTGAGTTTCAAAAGCATGGCACTGATCGCGTGAAGCAAGAAAAGGGCAATGAGACCTAGTTCGGCTGCGATAATGAATTTCCCAAAACTCTCCAAGGTTGCAGCATAAAGATTAAAAGCTGCTCCATCTGCGCGATAGAGGGCGAGATTGCCCAAGAGGTGAACAACAATGAACCCCCCGAGACAGAGGCCGGAAAAAGCCATGATGAACTTCTTCCCGACTGACGAGGATAAAGCTTTCCGTAGTGGAATCATAAATTGTGCGGTGCTCCTTTAGATGGGTCCCATCATGAAACAAAGCAGCCTGTTTTTCCAGAGTTAATTGATTAAATTTAGGGCTTAGGCTCGCGCTTTAAAAGCGTCACCATTCCAAAAGCAGGCGATCGTAAATCCAAGAGAAGTTCTCCGGTTTCTCGGGTGAGTTCGCCTTGAATTTCATATTTTTGGACTGGAGTTCCGCCTTGGACCAAAACTCCGGCGAGTTTCGTCTGAGAGCCCTCTCGGGGCTTTAAGTTTTCGAGATGAAACTCTCTGCCTACCGAAGCTTTCGCGGCTTTCGCAGCGTGCGCTCGCACCACAGCCCCGAGTCGGCCTAGCTCCAGCTTTAATTCCACCTCCAGGGTCTCACTCTCAATCGTCGTATTTTCGAGTTCTTTAGCTTGGGGTTTTTCAGCCTTTTTCAAAACAGCCCAAATCCCAATCCATCGCCCTTGAAACTCGGGACTCAACGTCAGCGCAGTGGGAATCACCAGGGGCGCAGCTTTAACCTTTTCGCCGGAAGCTGACAGAACCTTCGAAACAATCCACTCCACTTTTTCGCCCTTGAGGTACTCCTGAAGTGCCTGATCAGCTCGAGGGTCATGCATTCTGCGGATAACATCGGCCGCAGTCCAACGCGTTTGCGGATGAGGATGCTTGAGAAACTCTGAAACAAAGCCAAGCTCTTTAACTCCTTGCGTAACGCCCACGGTTTTGATTGCAGCGTTGCGAATGGAGTTATCGTCCCCCGCCGCCAGGGCCTGCTTCTTTATAAAATCAAGTGCTACTGGATCATCAAACCAACCTAAACCTTGAAGCAATCTCACCCGACGAAAGACCTGCTTCGAATCCTCAAACATACGGATGATGATCGGGGGAGCTCCCTCTCCCAGAGAACGCCACCACTGAGCATTGTCCTTAGGGTGACGCTGCGCGAGAGTCTCATCGATTGCCTCTTGTATCTGGTCCGGAGAAAACGAGGCGGGGCTCGCATAAAGCGGGAGCATAAAATTGACAGTCAACAAGAGAGTGAGTAACCATTTTGAACTTCTTGACATACTCTTGGGCTACCATCTTCATGAGTTAAATCAATGATAATTCGGACACAAAGGGTGTACCGGCGCCAACTTGTGCTATCCTCTTTTCATGTCAAATTCAAATCGCTGGATTCTCATTGCGGGCGACACACCTGCGAACCTCAAAGAACTTAAAGAGAGCATCCCTGCTCGTTTTGCCAACGCGCAGGTTATTTCAGCAAGCGATGGCGTTGAGGCACTCCAGAAAATTGGGCGGCAACACTTTGAACTGGTCATCGCAAGTACAACTCTCCCGAAAAAATCCGGCCGAGAGGTTGCTGAAGACCTCCTTGGCCTTCCGGCAGACAAAAAACCAACCCACGTCGTTCTTGTCGGAGATAAATCTCCTGAGGCGATCCAGGGCCATCCTCATGCTTTTTTGTTTATCCAAGCGCCAATTGAAACGGGCGCTTTCATTGATTCGATTCGAAGTCTCATCGACGTGCCTACTGGCACGCCCAAGGCAAAAATCGACGTCAACTTCATCAACCCCTTCATTGATTCGACGCTTAATGTCCTTAAAATCACGGCCAATACGAAGGCCGAAAAGAAACGTGTCTTTTTGCGTCCTGCAAATGAACCGGTCCACGGTGACATCTCGGGACTCATCGGCATCATCTCCGATAAATACGTAGGCAGCATGGCAGTCACCTTTCAAGAGCCCTGTTTCTTAGCCGTCGCCAGCGGAATGTTAGGCGAGACCTACACCACGATCACAGAGGAGATCCAGGACGTCGTCGGAGAACTCTGCAACCAGATTTTCGGTGGAGCAAAAAGGGTTCTAAATGAGCAGGGCTACAAAATCCAGCCGGCACTTCCCGCGATCATCGCAGGGAAAAATCATACGATTCGCCACACCATCCAAGGAACCTGTATCGCAGTTGAATTCAGTTCGTCTTCGGGTACCTTTTTTGTCGAAGCTGTGATCAAACCTTTAGGATAAATGGCTTGAAGAAAATTTACTGAATAAACGGATTATAATTAATAATCATCGCTGAATCAGGCGAAAACACATTGCCATCCCCCAGCGCCGTTCCCTCTTTAAAATTCTTCGAGGTCCACCACATGATGTGGTTGAACTGGCACTCCATCGCGTCCGGGCAAAAGACCCCGCCTGAAGAGGAGTAACCCGTGCAGACTTGTTTACAGGTTTTTCCAGTTGGGGAGTAAACATGAGTATCCGAATTCAAGCACGAGCTAATTGTGATATATCCCGATGAAGCGGAGCGCGCCGTACACACAGGCGTATCGTAGACCACGTCATGCTTGGAGCCCTGGGCCTCGGTAGGATGATTTAAGCCGAGATAATGACCCATCTCGTGGGCAATGGTCGCACCCATATCGACAAAGTCCGCCTCCTGCTTTTCAATCGCGCACGAACTGGATCCAGAGCAAAGCGGATTGTAGGTAGCCAACTTATCAAAGCTTGAAAAAGCCAGGCCACTGGCAGGAGTGCCTCGCAGCATGGGACCGCCAATGGCGCCCGAAAGGCCTAAGATCGTGAGATTTGAGCCATCGCCCGAGACATCATCATCAATGGTGCTGACGAGGAAAATATTCATCGCTTTAAGTTCAGAAGCGGCAGGAATCAAATCCCTCGAGCCCGCGAACATATCTCCAAGCTTCATCGCTCCGACATTAGCGTATGAATCGCCCCCCCCTTCACAGCCCCATTCAATGGCGTTTACGTTGCCAAGTTTCACACCCACATTATCGTGCCCAAAATATTGCTGCACGAGCGTGAAGAGCGTGTCCAAATTCTGTTTTCCCTTTGCCGTACGCGAGGCCACGATATTATCGCTCCCCACGATCACCACATTAAGGTCCACGGTACCACCCACCGTCGTTGTGGCTTCCTTCTTCTTGATCACACTCACTTCGAGTTGCGCACTTGCGGCGGTCGTCACGGTTGCATAATTGGCGGCTAAAAGTACGTATTTGGCGTGATATTTTACGCCATACCGCAAACGAGGGGTTGTATATTCAGAAGGAAAAAAGTGCGTATTGAAGGCACATGCCGAGTCCGTCGAAGGTGCGGGTGAACCTTCGCTCCAGTTACAGGAGGGAAACGTATTCACACTTCCATAGCCAAAGCTAGGCACCTGATGCTGCTGCCAATGAGTTCGATCAAAAAAAGCGCTGGGCCAATTCACCAGACAGGCAGAATTTGAAGTACAGCTCGCGCCACTGCAAGTATAGTAACCATTCTGGGCGCAATCTCCGCTACTCCCTGAACGCGCGAGATTGATAAAGTCATGGGTTCCGTCCGAAAGGTAAACCAGAGCAGGGTATGCGCTTCCCTCAAGGCCTGCGGGCATTCCCGTCACATTTGCGATCAAACTTATGGAACCAAAGGCCCCAAGGTCTTCAGTCATATCGATTTCGACATCGATTTCACGCGAAGCAGGTGCCGCCTGGCCCAGTCCCGTCACAGGGCCGGAGGCCGTGAGAGTCGTCTTAGTGACCTCTGCACCGTTACTGGAGGCACTGATGCCTGTTGAGCTGATGCTGGGAGTCCACGGGATTCCATCAATGGCAGTACAATTGGAGGACGTAGAAGTCGTGCTCGACTTCTTGGCACAACCCAAGCCCCCAAGAGCCAGCGCAACGCAAAGCGCCAAAGCAGTGATGTGAGATGAACTACAAACGTGCCGCATGGAATCAATCTCTGAGGACCGCCCCGTGACCTAGGAACACCCCGCGTCACACTGTCGATCCTATCCCCTTTGAGATTAATTATAACTAATACCCGATCATTTTCCACAGGTATTATGACTCACAACGTCATCGATGACACAATGCAACACGTAAGTCGCTTAGACTCAATGCAAATTTAGTTTTGGTGAACTTAACAATTTCATGACTTAGTGCGTCATCAAAATAGAATTGACTCGTGGAGCGCGTAAAACGCAGCGGAACGCCTTCGGCGCACTTAACCCTGGAAGCCTCGGTGCGGACTATGCTCACCCACCCAGTGCCTCAACTCGCACTCGGCTTTCCCGTCTTTGATCCGCACAAAGGCGAAGGTCAGACAGAACTGGCGCCCCAGACCGCGCCAATCCAAATTGATCATTTTCGTCCAGGTGCCCGTATTAATATACTGCTTTCCATCCGGATAAATCTTCTGCATTGGCTTGTGCGTGTGCCCAAAAATCACGGTCGTCACTTCGGGGACGCCATCCTCGGGCGGGCGATCGAGAATCTCCCGAGCCTCCCTCTCCAGATCCAACAGAAAATTTGTTTCCTGCTTCAAAATCTTTGCCGTCTGAAGAAACCGAGAGGTCTGACCGGGACTAAAAATGAAACGGGTCTTCAAAAAATAAAACGCCGACAAAAATGCAAAACGAATCGTAAACCAAGGATCCAAGATGAGCCCGAACAGGACAAAGACTTTAGCGGGCCTCACCTTATCGATGTAGTCTCGCTCCCATTTCATGCGATTCACAATCTTCAAAACGTAAATACTTCCCCAGGGCAGATTCAAAACAGGCTCATCCAGATGCCCCTTCAAAACGGGTTTCTTAAAATCAATGCCGTGAACCGCCTCAAATTGGTTGCCATGATGAAGCTCCACCCCACCCGGAAAACGAAGTCGATCGGCTTCGCCTATCACTTTCACTTTTTCTGAAGGAAACTCCCCGCCCGGCGCCCACTCCCTCGTGATGCGCTCACGGATACTGGCAAAGACCAGATCAGTGTCATGATTGCCCAGCAAGTAAGTAACCGTTTTGCCAGGCAGCGAGGCGAACCGCCTCAAAGCCATCATCACCTTGGGGTGACCCGCAATAATTGCCTCCAACTTCTGAAGTGAGATCGCCTCTGTCACGGCTTCTTCGAACTCCCCTTTGATCGGGACATTCAGGAAATCTAAAAAATCCCCTGCCAGCAGCAGCTCCACTTCGCGCTCACTGCCAAACTCTCCGGTCGAAAAATGATTGAAAAAATCACACATTTCGTCATCAAAGAAGAAATCTTCGTGAGGATTAAGCCTCCCCTCATAGAAGCGGCCTGCTGAGAGATGACAATCTGATATGACGATTTTGATCGAGTCCACGACTTGAGTATAGCCCAAGAAGGAACCACATTAAAAAACAGATTTGACATGGGCGCGAAAATCCGTAAAACAGTCACTCACAAGAGGGACTCACAATGGCGGACGCGAGTAAAAAATGGCCGGACAATGCACCAGGACGATACTTTGTTGACGATCAGTGCATTGATTGCGACGCCTGCCGCGCCGAAGCACCTGAAAACTTCACGAGAAACGAAGAACACGGCTACTCTTATGTTATCAAGCAGCCAGAAACCCCGGAACAAGAGATTCGCTGCAAAGCAGCCTTAGAAGCCTGCCCGGTTGAAGCAATCGGGGCAGAATAGGGTGAAGACCGGCTCGTAACTCGGTCCCCACCCCCCCTTGCTCAATAAAACCTAACGGCTTGAGCTATGCTTTAAACCAGAAAGCCCCAAACGCTTCGCCAAAGAAACAACTGTCTTTTTTGCGGCGCGAGCCACCGGACGAGCAGATACGCTCTTCTTCTTAGCTGAAACAGGTGTTGTAGCGACTAACTTCGCCGAAGAGCGAGAGAGAGGTTTCGCAGTGGACTTCGCAGGAGCCCAACTATCAACCGTAGGCCTCCGCTTGGAGGTAATTACAGGCTTTGATCGACTCATCGTCGTACGTCCTGTGGCACTACTTGTGGAACTTTTTGAAGCGCTTCTTTTTTGAATTGGCATTTTCCCCATTTCCTTTCTGAAAAGACTGCTGTTTGGGATCCTTTTATAAAGATCCGCATTATGAGCAGCCCCTTTTGCAAAGGCCGGGCCGAAATCTAGAAACGAGTCATCTGCACGAGTTCAGAAGGCGCAGCTTTAGCTTCGGCGGCTTCTGCAGCCTCCGCCTCCTTCGCCGAACTGATCGCCAAATCCTGCGCGACTCGGCGAGCAAGAGCCAGGAACGCTTGCGCGACCTCTTTTGTTTCAGGTGCCGTTGAAAGCACAACAGGCTTGCCGGCATCTCCGCCTTCGCGAACTCCAGTCACAACAGGAATTTCTCCCAAAACTTGCGTGCCGAATTTTTCAGCCATCACGCGCGCGCCGCCGGAGCCGAAAATACCGTGCTTCTTCGTGCAGCCGTCGCAAATAAAGTAACTCATGTTTTCAACGAGGCCCATGATCGGGACCTTCACTTTTTCAAACATGCGGTAGGCTTTACGCACATCTTGAACTGAAACTTCTTGAGGCGTCGTCACCAGGATCGCGCCACTGACGGGCACCAATTGGGCGATTGATAACTGCACATCCCCCGTCCCCGGCGGCATGTCGATTACCAAATAGTCCAACTCACCCCAGAGTACTTTTTCACAAAACTGAGTCAATACACTGTGAAGCATCGGGCCACGCCAGATCAGAGGTTGATCTTCAGGCACCATAAAGCCCATCGACATGACCTTCAGTCCATGAGCCGTAGGTGGGAGAAACATCTCGCCCTTAACCGGATCATCCATCACTTCGGGAGCTTGCCGTACGCCCATCATCGTCGGAATATTAGGACCATAAATATCGGCATCCATCAGGCCCACTTTGGAGCCTTCCATTGCAAGTGCAGTTGCAAGATTCACCGCAACCGTGCTTTTTCCAACTCCGCCCTTACCACTGGAAACGAGGATCACCTGCTTCACGCCCGGGATCTGCTTCGGACCCGAAAGCATCGTTCGTCCGCGCACTTCGGCGTCCATCTTGATCTCCATTTGCTTCACACCCGGAACGCTTGCCAGCGCCGCCCGCACATCGCCCTCAATCTTGGCCTTCAAAGGACAGGCAGGAGTCGTGAGCATCACCGTGAGCGAGACTTTTCCGTCAGCAGTGACGATGAGGTCTCGAATCATATTAAGAGTGACCAGATCTTTATGAAGATCAGGATCTTGAACTTTTCTCAGGGCTTCTAAAACGGATTCTTTGTTTAGCATTTAATGACCCTTAGCAGAACTTGCCACGGGGATCAATAAGAGGAGCAGGCTTGATTGATGGAAAAATCCACACAGACAGCCCCCCCTCCCTCATGTTAAGCTACACGTCATATGGCAAAGACCGTAAAATCTGCGAAACCTGTGAAATCCAAGCCCTCCTCCGCCCCCCTCCATCAGCTGACGCCCGATTCGTTGGAGAGGATCAAGAAAAGCATTCATTCCATTTTGACCGAAGTGGGCGAAGACACGACTCGCGAAGGATTGATTGACACCCCGAAGCGCTACGCCAAGGCGCTCGATTATCTGACTTCGGGCTATCGTAAAACCGCAAAGGAAGTTGTGGGCGATGCTCTCTTTACCGAAGGCTCAAGCCAGATCGTGATTGTTCGCGATATCGAGCTGTTCTCTATGTGCGAGCACCATATGCTGCCGTTTTATGGCAAGGCGCATGTGGCGTATATTCCTAATGGGAAAATTATTGGGTTATCAAAGATTCCCCGCATCGTGGATGTGTTTGCGCGAAGGTTGCAAGTGCAAGAGCGGCTGACCAATCAAATTTCAGAAGCATTGAACGAAATTCTCAAACCCTCAGGTGTGGCAGTGATTATCGAGGCGTTTCACCTTTGCATGATGATGCGAGGGGTTGAAAAGCAGAGCAGCTACACGATCACGAGTTCAATGTTGGGTGATTTTTACAACGATCCACTGACTCGCAAAGAGCTGATGTCGTTGTTGGGTGGACTTGGGGGAACGGGGAGAAGGTAGTCGTCGGCGGAGATAACCTCGCCGGCGAGGCGGAAATCACCGCCGAATGCTTGGAATAATCGAGGGCTGATGCTTTCTCACCCAAATTTTGCCGTGACCCTCGAGAGCGTATCGGGCGAGGCGATGCATTCCGTCCAAGATGATCCACTTCTTGCGATGAAAAAGCGTATCAATGGGATATCTCAGATCAGCTGACTCTATTCGCTTGAAGTGTCCCGGATGGAGCGTTGAATCAGCCAGAACATGGTTGGGTCGCAGATCAAAAAGTGGCAAGGGAGGGCGACTGCTCCAAAAAGGATAATCCAGATGCCAAAGATGCTCCGCGATTGGTGATTCTTCAGCGTCCGCGCTGAGGCGCCAGACCTTCTGGTTTTCCCAGTTGAACTCAAAATAGAATGAGCGAATTTCTTCGGGCAGTTGGATTTGCATGGAGGTACTCCAACCTTTGCACATTTGGGTCAACCTTGTCGAGAGGTCACGCTAATCCCCAGCGCCCCCAAAATATTTTCATTTTTTTCTTGCCATAGGTTTTACCAAAAACCGAGATCAACGGCTGAAACAGGACCTATTTGCGCACTTTTTTCGCACACATCATTTGCGCGGGCTTCGGTAACTGATTTCTCAAAAATCCAAAAACATTCAAACATTGGGGCTCCTCGCTCGTTATAGAAGGCCCATTTTCCCGTGCTATAGATCCACTCATGCATAAATTAAAAAACCTTTCGCAGTCGGCACTTATTTCTGAAACCAAATCCGCCATTCTTGAGGAGCGCCGAGCAACAACTCGCATCTTGCATTGCTTCCGCGAAATCGAATCGCGTATGCTTTACGCCGAATCAGGATTCTCAAGTCTCCATGAGATGGCGATAAAATACTTCGGCCTCAGTGAAGGCGCCGCCCATCGAAGAATCTCCGCCATGCGACTCCTAAAAGAAGTGCCTGATCTTGCACCCGCTCTCGAAGAAGGCCGGATCTCACTTTCGGTTGCCAGCACAGTGCAGGATTTTTTCCGCGCTGAAAAAAGAGAAGGCAAGAAAACATATGATCGCGAGGCAAAACTCGAACTCCTAAAGAAAATGGAAGGCAAAAGCAAAAGACATTGCGAGCAAGAGCTTCGCACGATTTCGCCCCTGCTCAAACCTCGGGAAAAGGAAAAAGCTCTCTCCGCTGATGCAATTGAAGTCCGGTTCACCATGACGCCTGAACTTGCGGAAAAACTCGGCAGGCTTAAGGGTATTTTGGCGCATCAAATGAAAGGAGATTCCTCCTATGCGAAGCTCTTTGAAGTGATGGCTGGGATCGCGCTTAAGAAGGCTGATCCGGAGACAAAAAAGGAGCGAAAAACCACCGCAAAGCAGCCCTCCCCAACTTCTCCTACCCAAACCTCGCCGGCGAGGTCGCAAAGTCGATATGTCCCAGCGCAAATTAAGAGTGAAGTTTGGCGAAGGGGACAGGGACAGTGCGAGTACGTGGACCCCATATGCGGTAAGAGGTGCGATTCACGACACAGCCTTGAGTATGACCACATCGTTCCCTTTGCGAAGGGAGGCCCCACGGAGTCAGACAATCTCAGACTCGCGTGCCGAACCCACAATACGTATGCGGCCGTTCGGGAATTTGGGAGGGAAAAGATGGAGCGCTACGTGCGGGGATTGAAGTGAGGAAAATGCTGTCTAAAAATATCTCCTCCCCTCTATCTAAAACCTAGGGAGTTTTCATAACGGCGGGAGATGAGGAAACGAGATCAAGGGCTTGAATCGTTGAATGAAACCCATCAATTTGAAACGGGGAAAATATCTTAGAAGCCGGGGGAGGGTCGCACACTTTCTTGGGTTCCTTTGTTTTTGCAGGGCACGAAAAGTGATCGATTTCTATATCCATTTGTACCTCCTCGGGATGAAGGGCCGCTTGAAAAGGCGTGACTGCACGCTGAGACATCAGCTGTGACATTTCCAGGGCCGCCTCGACGATGGGACTCTTTGAGGTTTCAATCTTGTCACCAAACCACATGTGCGCAAAGATCCGCTTCAGCTCAGCCCCACGCTTGGCAGAATCCGTTATCGCAAAAGCCCCATTGAGCTCCCGGCTCAAGGCGTTCTGCCGGCAATCGTCGTTCGATTTGCAAAACTTCAAATCCCCCTGGTGTTCATCCACGAACCGCCAGAGATCCTCGGGCGTACCGGCAAATCCATTTTGCGCAAGAAGCAACTTGGAGGCCTCGGAGCCCTTATTAAAAAACTGCGCGAAAGTCGGATCAATGATTTTTCCCTCTTTTGGCAGCGTAATGAAAACGTGTGCTTCGCTGCCCTGGACGAGATAGTCTTGCCCTCTTGTAAATCCAAGTTCATCCATGAGCGAAGAGACGACTCCGGTCGCTGTATTACAATAGGCGCCGTCGATTCCTAGGAACTTCCCGTCTACTTTCCAGCGATCAAGTGTTTTTCGTGTCGAGGAAAGAATCGCAGGCGCGCTATCGAAAACGGGGTGACTCCCAAAACAGTTTTGATGGGCTTTTTCGAGGCGAAGGATTTCGCGGCTTATCTTCTCTCTATCAGTCGAATACGAGTTACGCAAAAGAGTGCACTCCTGCCTCATGGAGGCAGAGGCCAAACCCTCCAGGGATTGGCAAGTTTCCAAAGCCCGATCCAGCCGGAACAACGACTGCCTTAGAAACAAAGGGTGGGATTTATTTGGAATAGCGTATCGGAGAAGAAAAGCGCCAAAACGCGGGTTAACGGGCTCTTCGCCGAGTTTTCTATTCTCGTCATAAATAGCTTGCATCATACGTTCTTCGTCACGAGTCACGAACTGACTCCCGTCGGCGCGTCTAAGACGATAAAACCCCCCGCGCAAGCTCAGTGCTATTTGCTTGTCATCGTGCTGATCGACAATCTCTTCTTCGGGGTTTTTGATCCCGCATTGTCCGAAACAGGTGTCGGTATATTGTAGTTCCAGGGCAAAAACTGACGAAGCGCCAACAAGTGTCGAAAAAAGTGCACTCAGTGCGATTAAACGAAATGATTCCAGCAATAGGGTCCCCCGTGAGGCAAAAACCAGGAACTGCCCCTCAAAATCGAAACGATCAGCGAATAGACTCCATGAGCTGGAGTTCGCGTATAGAAAAATCAGGTATGAACTGCTTAACCGGAAATCCAGATTGATCACATAAAAGCCTGAACATCGCATTTCCCGCGAGTTCCGCTCTCTTGATATCATATTCCTGTTTGGCTGAGGCCAGCGCAGCAAAAAGCGAGATATTCGCTGCCAGAAAACTGTCCCTTGCGTTCGCACAGCTATCGATTCCGTCAAGAGCCGCCTTGGTAGCAACCAATGTTGCATTCGCCGCCTTTATCGTTCCAGCGACCGCTTTTGCTCCCGCGAAACACGCGTTCTGTTTTGCCTTTAAGGCATCTTGGGCAGAAGACAAATTACTGCTTGCCTCGATAGCTTTATAAATAGCCCAAAGATCACTCAGCCCGGCCTTAGGCCCCCAGTATGCCACGTCAGCCATATACTTTTCAACCGCTTGAATTTCGGCACTGCACTTACAAAAATCGTTTTCAACCATGTATTTTTTGAAAGGGTCTCCAACCAATGCGGCCTGAGCGGAGTCATGAAGTGCCATATCCTTAAGAAAAGGGGCTACGCAGGCATTGTAATCAACGTAGGCCTTTTTTTTCACGGGATCGACTTTTGCCTTCGCAGCTTCAACCTTACTCCCCGCAGCATCCACATCCGCAGAAAATTGCCTACACATTTCCTGTGGACTTGCGGGAACACTATAACTACGCCCCGCCCTGACAATCGTGGTTCTTTTTAGGATGCGACTCGATGACGAGGCTGATCCAATACTTTGTGCGAATGCATTTAACCCCAAAAATGAAAAAACAAGAACCATTGGAATAAGCATCTTCTTCATAAGAGAAATCCCCCATTTACTCTCATGAGTTTAGCAAAGCGATTCATCAACCGCAATGTGGCCAGCGAGACACACCTAAAACCCACCCCTTGACACATCCCGCCATCCAAGGTAAGACCACCCCCGATCCTAAAAAATCAAACCGGTGGTCCCAATGCGCTTTACAAAACTTGCACTCCTTTTGCTTCCCTGCACCCTGATTGCCTGCGGCCCCAAGGCCAAGCACTTCCCCCACCCCGCGCCCATCACCCAAAATCAAGTATCCGCAGATCTTCTTTCAAGTCCTGACTTCGCAGGCCTGTTCGGAAACTGGCAAAGAGTGGATCAGGGTACTGGCGAAACACTTACCGTTACAAAAGATAAGCGAACGCTGGAATTTAACTTCTCCCAAAGCTTTGACTCAGAAACCTGCCGCACTCAACTGAGCGGATCATCCATTTTACTTATGGAAATGCCCGAGTCTTTGGCCGTATCTCACCCCGGCTTCACCCACTTGCTCCAGTTCATGACGACGGGCGAATCCGCTGCCCCAGGCTTTGACAACACAGATCAATGCGTTCAAAATCTCGCAAAACTTCCTTCTGCGCCCAAATGGGTTAAGACTCAATCCGAAGCCTTCGCCCTCACCCTCATTGACGGCCGCTTGACGATTGAAGGCCACGGCAGCTACAAACAAGCCAAATAAAGGAATTAAAATGAAAACTTCACTCCTCACTCTCTTTGTTGTCCTCTGCCTCCCCGCCACGACTTTCGCGATGGGACGCGTGAAGCACGATAGCTCAGATTACCTGAGACAAATTTCTCACCCCACTTTTGGATCGGCGGTCATCCTTCCTGACAACACGGTTTGGAGCATGGCTTTGCCCGGAAAATTCAATAACAAAGGCCCGCACAAAGATGGAGAAGTTACTTCATCACCGGCCGAAAATGCGTGTAAAGAAATCGGTGGCACACTCCCCACCCGTCAAGACTACCTCCAGCTCATGAAGTATTTTGATCTCATCAACATCAATGACAACAGCAACTACGGCAACGAGCTTTGTTACAATGGCGAGTACACGGAGCGAAAATATTGCGCGTTTTCCAAAGAAGGGATGCAAGCCATGCACAAGCTTTTCCCCGACATGAACGGCGATCGCTTTTGGACCAAATCCATCGAATTTGACAACTGGATGATTGCCGACTTCTTTGATAGCCGAGCAGGATACCTCGATTATGACGATCACACTCGCGGCGCGAAGTTTGCGGTAAGATGCGTAGCGAAATAAGAACGATCATCCACGAGCGAGTCGAGCAGGCGCGCACGGGGCAAAACCCCAAGGTCATCGCCAAAGTCCCTTCGGGCTGGGTTGTGCTGGGAGACGTCCAATTTTTGGAAGGCTACTGCCTACTGCTACCCGACCCCGTCGTCTCCTCACTCAACACGCTTTCGCATGAGCAACGCGCGCGCTACTTGATGGACCTGACGTTTCTTGGCGATGTGGTGGAACAAATCACCGGAGCTTGCCGAATCAACTACGAGATCCTGGGGAATTCTGAACCCGCCTTGCATGCCCACGTTTTTCCGCGCTCCTTAAGTGAGCCCGAAGAAGTTAGAAAAGCGCCCGTCTGGTTTTACGATTGGAAGGCGGCGCCGCAATTTGATTTCGATAAGCATAGAGGGATTATGCTCAAAATCGGCAAGGCGCTTGTCGAAAAATACGCCGGGATGGGATTAGAAGTTGTAATTGAGACCTCCTTACTTCCACCAAAACTTGAGAGAACGCGCGTCCAAAACGAAGCAATCCGTTTTGGAGTAGATCTAAATCTCATCGAAGAGAATCTTGCACATACACCCTTAGAACGAATCCAAAACCATCAATCAGCGCTCGAGCTGGTTCTCGAATTGGATCGAGCCCGGGAGAAACTTTATCCAAAATCTGAATGAGCTTCTAAGAATATTGCTTGAAGGCGACGTTAATTTCGTTATCGTCGGGGGGTTCGCTGGAGTCCTTCACGGAGCGTCACTGGTCACCCGTGATCTGGATCTTTGTCTCTTAGTAGACCCCACTACAATTGAGCGCTTAAGGGTCATTCTTAAGGATTTGCACCCTGCACATCGCATGACTCCCAATAAGATTTCCTTTCTGGAATTTCCCGAAGATCCCACGGGAGTGCAAAACATCTACCTTAGCACAGATTGCGGGATTCTTGATTTGATCTCCAACGTGAGTGGCATTGGCGATTACAACCGCGTGGCAAGCAGTGCATGTGAAATCGAGCTCTTCGGGCGCACTTGCAAGGTGATTTCGATCGATGATCTCATACAATCCAAAATTCATATGGGACGAAACAAAGACCTTGCGATGGTTAAGGAACTGAAAGTGATTCAAGAAAAAATCAAGAAATAAAAGCCACATTCCTTGCTGGACAACCTGGCACCCCAGAGTCACAATACTCCTAAGACTAGCAAACTATGCCACGCCCTACTGAAGCTCAGAAAACGTTTACCGCCTTACTCGCAAAGCACGGGGATTTTCTGCGCACTTTTATCGAAGGCGTCACTAAAACTCTAACCACCCACCTCAAGACAAAGCCGGGCGCCAGTCGGCCCTTTTTACGGCAAGATCCGCCGGCCGATAAGATCGATGTTCTGAGCACAACCCAAGTGAAGGGCCAATTCAACGGCACCGATTTTTCGATGACCCTCGTTCTTTGCCTGCAAGAGGCGACCTTCATGAAAGTGTATCAAGACATGTTTGGTGAGGCGGCCGCTGGGATTTCCGATGAAAACAAAGACCTCGCAGGCGAACTACTGAATATGTCCTTTGGATCGGCTGATCCTGAGCTTAAGAAGCTAGGCTACAAGCTAAAGGGATCGATCCCCCAGGTTTTCACGGGTGCTGCTTTAGACGCACGACTGGCAGAGATCAGAGAGCGAACGATTGCGATTCCGTTGTCGACGCCTGAGGATCGGGTCATTTTGGAATTGATGCCGTAAGATTGCTAGATTCCCGACCAAAACCTTGCGCTTATTGCGCAATAAGCGCAACGAAACGCTCAACAACCTGCGCGCAAACCTGCGCGCATCCCTAACTCCCGACTACGTCCCTCACGCACTTCTCCAATCTCTCCCGCCACCCGGCCAAATCCAACCCAGGCACCAAATCACAAACCCGTGTCATCACCTCGCCCGAAAACCCACACGGCGAAATCGTGCGAAACACATCCAACTCATTGACCACATTTATCGCAACACCATGAAGGCTTACCCAATTTCGAATCGAAACTCCCACCGACGCAATCTTCTGATCCCCTACCCAAATCCCCGCGGCGTTTTCACGCCTCGCAAACGCGAGCCGCGCGTCCCCTACAAACGCACCCAAAGCCCCGATCACAATTCCCTCAAGCTGCCTCACCCACGCGCCCACGTCTTGCTTGGGCGCAAGCCCATCACCGCCCAATTTGCAAATCGGGTAAATCACAAGCTGCCCGGGGCCATGGTAAGTCAGATCGCCGCCTCGCGAACTCTCGCAGTATTCAACTCCCGCGGGCAAAACACCTAATGGCATTTTCCGCACACGATCGCCTTGTACCCCCTCGCGCAGCGGATCCCACTGCAATCCCCGCCCCCGAGTCACCACCGGCGTGTGCTCCAAAAACAAAACGGTATCCGGGATCTCATC
>CAIRTR010000216.1 GCA_903881565.1 Oligoflexia bacterium
ATCGGCGCAAGCTTTTTTTTAGTTGAAATTGCGGCCTGACACTCATGCCGCGATCTCCTGTTTTCTCCTCGCAGCGACAAACCTCTTCATCGCTTCTCGAAGTTCTTTCAAATGCTCATATCCCATCACTACTCGTAATCTGGGTTCAATCTCCAAGAGGGCCGTAGCAACCCAGCGCTGACGTTGATCACTATTTTGCCAACGACATACTCGGCCAGTATAAAGCTCCAAGCCCTTGTTCACGTTTTCAATGCAATTGGTCGTCTTGAAACTCCTGCCCAACTTTTCAAACATGCCCAGGCGCTGCAACATCAGCGTCTCGTCCATGCCTTCTTCGAGACTTCCTACTGCCGAGATATTGATATCCTTAAGTTCTTGTTTTAGGGCGCCGAGGGCTTTCTTTGCTTGCTCATAGCTTGTCTGTTCGTAGGCAGCCTGAAGCCTTCGCTTCCATTCATCTCTGCGCTCTTTTGCGAGGTAACCAAGTACGTTTTCCCGCTTGTGCCACTGGCAACGGGCAATCAGAGCACTGTCGCCCATCACTTCACAAATACCCTTGTGAATGCCTTTGCCTCCATCGATGATAAATAGAATTTCTTGATCGAGATTGAGCCCGCGCTCCTTCAGTCCGTTTAAAAAAGCCTTGCAGACCCTGGAGTTTTCGGTCGAAGTCTCGACGAAGCCTAAGATCACTTTTTCGCCCGTAATCGTCACGCCCAGCGCGATGACCATCTCGTTTTCGGCAAAGAACTTGCCGTCGATGAAAATGGCCACGATATCATAGCCTGACAGATCTCGATTCGAAAACTCTTCCAAACGTTTGGCGGACGCTCGGATAAACTTTCGAGACACCGAACTCTTTTTGATGCCAAACGTCTCGGGGATTTTCTGAGCGGCACGCTCGTATTTGCCCTGACTTATGCCGTTAATAACACGCGCCAATGCCAGCTCGTCCAAATGGCCGGGGTCCTGAAGCCGCCGATAGCTCTGAAGAGGAACTTCCTTGCCCGTCCGCATGTTTCTCACTCGTGGTACGTTTATCCTAAGCTTTTGATCCCCTAAACACACTGACCCAGGATTCTGCCCCCAACGCTTGTTATCGCATCCGGTCCGATCGTGGCGTTCTCCTCCGACTTGCCTGCGCACCTCCTTTTGTAGCACGTCCTCGACAGCCTGAAGTCCAAGTGGGATAAGCATTTGGATCATGGAGAGCCTGCTCTCACTTTCCAAGTCGGGATGCTGCACCATTTCTTCGACTCTCCGATTACGAACATTGATTCTCCGGGCTTTCCTGTATAGCTTGACGCTCATGCGTGACCTCCTTCGGTTTGGTTTGGATTCCTGGTAGAACCCACTCTAACCGCGGTGAGGTCATGCTGCAATTTCAACTAAGTTTAGCATTCTGCCTTTCCATCCTCAAGTAATGTGAGCACACGACCTTGATTATCGTGGGCGATCCATTTGCCACCCAACAGATCATAGCTTCGCCGTAAACCGATGTCAGGATCAATCCCCTGCTCTCTTACTCGATCACGAAAATCAGATTCTTTTTTTACGGCCGCACTCAACACCGGCCCCTTAGGCGCACGATCCACTGGCTCGCGCATAAGATTCAGCTGATCCATTTCTCCTGGATCAAACCACATCAACTGACATGCTCCGCAGAGATCAAGTTCAAGTTTCCCGGATTGAACAGGAACATTGATAACCTGCATTTTAGCGCGACATCCTGGACAGGGCTTACCACTCTCAGCAGGCGAGGCCGCCATAATCTTACTCCAAAACACTTCCAGCGCCTTATCGTTGACTCGAGACAAAATATCTCGCAAAGCAGCGGTGCGCGACCCACATTGGGGGCAAACATGAATGCGCGTCCCCTTAAATGGAATCTCTTTTTGAATCGCCTTGCAGCCGCAGCAGATCATACTTTTTCCCCCATAATCTTACATCCCCAACATAACGATACAACTAAACACGTCAAAGGCAAATCCATCTTCCGCGACACGCCCTCTCGAAGCTGTTTGCAAATCACATCCTCCCTCGCTATTACTTGAAATCGAGGGCCCCCCATGGATAAAATCATCTGCGTTGGAAAAAACTATCTCGACCACGCCAAGGAGCTGGGTGACGCCATTCCGAAAAAGCCTATTCTCTTCTTAAAACCACCGAGCGTCCTAAAGAGCACCCAAAAAAGTTTCCAAGACGGCCGCACTCTCATCGCTCATCTCCCCGAAGGCCGCGGCCCCGTCCATTATGAGTGCGAAATCGTCTTACGAATTCGCTGCCAACCCGGCTCAGCGCCAACATTTGATGCCCTGACCTTGGGGCTTGATATGACCATCCGAGAAGCACAAACCGAACTCAAACGCCAAGGCCACCCCTGGGAACTTGGCAAGGTCTTTGAAGATTCGGCGCTCGTGGGGCAGTGGAAACCCATTAAAGACATCCCGAACTATCTGGACAAAGAATTCACCTGCTTCATCGACGGACAGCTTCGCCAAAAAGCCATGGGCAACCAAATGACCCTCTCACCAGAGATTTGCCTCACCTATGCACACGAAAACTTCCCCTTGTGTGATGGCGACCTGCTTTTCACCGGAACTCCCGCAGGTGTGGGCCCGGTGAACAAAGGACAATGCGCCCAACTCCAGTGGGAGGGCGAGACGCTGCTTGAAGTAAAATGGGAATAAAACCCCTACTCCTCCGTACAAGACAGCGGTTCGGCGATTCGAGCAAAATGGTAGGCCATGGG
>CAIRTR010000217.1 GCA_903881565.1 Oligoflexia bacterium
AAGTTCGACGTCGAGCGATTTCTTTTTCTAGGTCGCCAGTGGCTATAGTTGGAGTCATAGAGGTTGGCGCACCATGCCTGAAAGTTGGTCAAATTTCCATAAAAACGATGCGGAATCAATGACTCCCCGCTTGCGCACCCCGGATACAGTGTCCCCCCCGACGTCTGATTGTTAAGGCATTCACCCAACCGCCCCCCCCAACCGAAAAGATCTATAGGCGTAAGATAGGTAGGACACAATGAAGTCAGCAATAGTAGGTCTTGTTGTCGATTACGAGAATGAGTCTCCTCGGCTTTTGGAGATTATTTCGGATGATCGAGAGATAGCTGTCATTGAATCAGCTTGTGAAGAGGGAGATTCGGACCCGCTTCAAAAGCTGGAGCAAGGACGTCAGAAAGCGGCAGTCGAAGAAGAGGAGTTTGCCAATTATGTAGAAGAACTTTTGAGTCAACCCTTCTTGAGACCCGAGATCCAGGCACATGGAGTCCAGTGGCTCAAGTCGAAGTCAAAGATCGAACAATATCAGAGAAATGAAGCTGAAGCGGCTAAGATCATTGCAGATTATGCTTTCAAGGTCTTCGTCGAAGATCCCTCAAAAACGGATTTTTTCCTCGTAGGCCCGTCCACGCAAGTGCGAATTCGAGTCTTCAGCCTAAGGGAGAGGAGGTCGCAAGCGGCGTAGGCATATTTCTTGGCTCGGCCCTTGATAAAATGCACCTCGCACGATAGAAGCTTTGTCGTTACCCAAAATTCTATCCCGGGGGGTTCCGATGAGAAGCTCAAAGACAGGCTTAAGTCTCGTTCTGGTAGGGTTGCTATTCGTTGCTACAAGCAGTTGGGCGACAACCGATGCTCCCGAATGCATGGCCAGCGGTCGTGCACTCTCGATCGATAACGGTCAGGTCTTGAAATGGAAAGAATCGACCCCGAATCAGTTCCTGGCACGTGCCTACGTTGAAGGTACCGTCGTGACGGTTTACCCAGATCGTAACGGCCATGAACATTTTGCTATCCGGATCGGAAACGAACCAACTGACATGCTTGAAGTTGTGTACAATAGCGAGTTTGGCGAAATGCCAACTCCCACCGTCGGCATGAAAGTCGAAGCCTGCGGAGACTACATTACTTCGACGGCACAAACCGAAGCCTATCCCCCTTCACCCGTGGGTGCGATCATTCACTGGGTTCACAAAAGCCCCTCGAAACACGACAGTGGCTTTGTCATGCTCGATGGCGTTCTTTACGGTTACACATTTCCACAAGGCTCTCCCAAAAAAGGCCACTAAGAATTAGGATCGCTAAATGAAGACTTACCCAAAGCTGCTTTCGACGGCCCAAGAGATTGAAGACCTGGCCGCCGCACTTCGGGGCAAAGAGATCATCGCATTTGATACCGAGTTCATTCGAGAAAATACCTTTTTTCCCATTGTTGAAATCATCCAAGTCGCGACCGAGGACGAAAGTTGGCTCGTTGATGCACAAGCCTTCAAGACGGCTCATCGACCCGGGCCTGCAGGGGGATTTGACCCTGGAATCAAGCCGCTACTCGAGATTTTCGAAGATCCAAAAATTCTCAAAATCCTGCATGCCGCGCAAGGCGACCAGGAATGTCTGTATACGAGCTTCGCCGCTGTCGCGTCTCCTACTCTTGACACCTCCGTTGCCGCCTCCCTTTGTGGATACGGCGAAAGCATCGGCCTTGGAAAACTTCTTCATGCCTGTCTTGGGGTCACGATCAAGAAAGGCCACGCACGAACCAATTGGTCGGTGCGGCCGCTACCCGATCAATTGATGGAGTACGCCCACGCCGACGTCATTCATCTCGTAGCGCTCGGAAAAAGACTCATGGAAGAACTGGAGACGCTGGGGCGCAAACCCTGGGCCCTTCACGCATCTTCGCGTTGGGCAGAGCGCTCGGCTTTTGAGCCTGAAATTTCGGCCATGGCCCAGAAGTATGCTCGCGGCAAGAGACTGGATGCTCGCGGTTACTCGGCACTTATTAAACTCCTGCGCTGGCGAGAGGATCGCGTGCGACACCTCAACGTTCCCAGGCGTTGGATTGCCGATGACGCCGTCCTCCTCGATCTCGCCCATGTACGCCCCAAAGACATAGACCACCTGAGTTCCTTTCGCGGAATCAATCGAGGAGAGCTGCGCAACAGTGGCGAGGCCATCTTGGCCGCCATTCAAAATCTCAATACCAACGACACACAAATCGATGCGGACTGGAAAGCCTTTGTGCTTGCGAGCCAAAGCGAAATCCCTTCTCCCGATGAGTCCCAGGCTCTGGATCTGCTTAAATGCTATGTCGGGATTCTCGCTGATGAACACCGAATCGCACTCAAGCATCTCGTGGCAAGTGAGTATCTTTTACGCCTGATTCGAACCCCGGTTCTGAAACCAGAGGATTTGGTTACGACCGGAGTGTTGACCGAAGATTCTGCGCTGCTTATCGGCGCAGAGCTACTGGCTTTCCTCCAAGGTGAATACGCACTAAAAGTCGACGGGGCACGCATTCGAGTCGTCAGAGTAAAATAAGTAAGAAAAAGAAGTAAAAAAGAAGGACTACACTCCATGGCAAATTCAGTTTCAAATCCAGTAGCAGGTTATTCCAAGGAGTTTCGAAAACGCCGTGCGGTCAATTGGCTTGCTTTGGGCTTCACCTACTCGGCCATGTACATGGGGCGGTACAACCTCTCATTTGCAAACAAGTCCCTCTCGACGACCTACGGTTGGGATAAAACTCAAATCGGTGCGATCATCACTCCTGCGCTGCTTGTCTACGGCCTTTCGGCCATGTTTAACGGACCCATCGCCGACAAAATCGGCGGTCGCAAATCGATGCTTATTGGGGCCACGGGTGCTGTGATTTTCAACTTCTTTTTTGGGCTCGGGGCCTATCTGGGATTCTTGGGGACCGGCACTTTTCTGTTGGGATACTTTGCAACCGTTTGGGCACTTAATTCCTATTTTCAATCCTTCAGCGCCCTTTCGCTGATCAAGGTGAACTCGGGATGGTTTCACATCAGCGAACGAGGGGTGTTTTCCGCAATTTTTGGTTCGATGATTCAAAGTGGTCGAGCTTTGATCTTCTTTATCGGCGGCGTCTTAGTCACGATCCTCCCTTGGCAATGGGTTTTCTTCGTCCCTTCTGTTCTCATTGCGATCATGGCCTTCATGACCTTTCGCTTTGTGCAAAATGGACCCGAGGACTGTGGTTTTGATGTACTAGATGTGCAGGATGCCTCCAGCGGCGATAAGGGCGAAATTACTTTTAGCTATGTCGTTCGCAAAGTATTTACCAACCCGGTCACCCTGACCATTGCATTTGCCGAGTTCTGCACGGGCTTTGTTCGCCACGGTTTCGAACAATGGTTTCCGCGCTACATGCTCGAAGCCCACCATCTCTCGCTTGAGTCCGGCATTTTTCAAAAAGGCGCGGGCGCGGTGGTCATCGCCGGAATTCTAGGTGCGGTCTGTGCCGGCACACTTTCGGACTGGGTCTTTAAAGGACGAAGAGCGCCGGTCGCCTTCTTGGGCTACGTCACGCAAGTTGTTTGCTTGGGCATTGTCTGGATGGCTCCCGGAATTAATTGGATCATTGCCGCTTTCATCTTCAACTCTTTTGCAATCAGTATCGTGCACTCGATGCTTTCCGGGACGGCGTCGATGGACTTTGGTGGAAAAAGAGCAGCAGCCACCGCGGCCGGCTTATTCGACGGAATGCAATACGTCGGCGGATCCGTCGTCGGGATCGGAATGGGCTGGATGCTTGATAACTTCGGCTGGGGCGCCTGGGGCCCTAGTATGATTGGATTTTCCGCTATGGGCGCCATCTTGATGTTTGTCCTTTGGAACGCACGACCGGTTAGCAGCGGGTCTTCACACTAATCTGGAACGGTCCCTGCATTTCTTCTTTGCGTGAACAGAGGGAGATTTGCCTATGCGATTCAATATTGTCTACGTAATGCTAACCGTTCTGATTGCCGGCACAGCTGCTTGGGCTGCGGAGGATACATCTCAGCAAACTCAAGCGGAGGCCAAAGAGATCACTCGCGGATACCTTCGAGATGAAAAGGTCGCCGTGAAACCACAGATGGGAGTGGTGGCTTTTAACGAGCCATCAACAAGCAATACCGGAAGTCGTCTTGCAGCAGGGGTCACCGCAGAAATGAATGCAGTGCCTTTTGTCGATAAGACGATGGCTGCCTGGTACGTAGGTCCCTCAACCGGACTTATTTTCTCGCACCTGGGGTCTGACACCTCGAACTTTGTGGGAACGAACCAAGATGTAGGATCGCGGGGAACACCCAGCTCCAACCTCTTGATCATCCCAACAAATCTCAAGGTAGGCTATGCGTTTACAGACTATTATCGTCTGGCTGCGCATGGCGGTGGTAATATTATTTACCGCTCTGTTGGAAACTCGATGTTGCTCGACAAATCTGAGGTTGCCACCTCGGATTCGCAGTGGAAGTACTATCCCAATATCGGTGCCGACTTAGATGTCGCGATTTCACCGAACTTGGCCCTGACAGTACGTCCAGACTGGACGATCACCCCTGATGACAATGTCTTCATGGGGACAGTCGCCTTGAGCGTAAACTTCAGTTAATCTCTAGCAAGCAGAACTCCTTTGTAATCACCCCGGGCTTCACGATCAAACGATCGGGGAGCCCGGGGATTTTCGCGTTTACTGGTTTTGTCCACGTGCTTGCAAGACGCTGCCGTCAAGTTCTTGGCTATGTTAGAGCGTATTATGGCGGAATTGCGGCAGTTTATCACAGAATTGGCGCGAGGGTCCCTCAAGACACAGTTGTTTAATCCCAAGGCCCGGGATAAAATCAGGGGCAGTGTGGGTAAATAAACAATGAGGGGATCTATGAAAAATTTAACAAATGTCGTCGCGGTTTTGGGTTTTGTATTGAGTGTTGGGGTGGTGAATGTGGCGAGTGCGGAGACGCTATCATGTCCCGGAACTGCCTCAGCATTAGTGACGGTTGGTGGGAGTCTGAATGGTTTCTATTCAGCACCAGTGACAAGAAAGTTGAGTTATGCTTCTGCAAGCGTCAATAGTGCTGGTAACGCGCTTCAATGCAACTATCAATTTGCGACCGAATTAGGTGGAACTATATACTACCCCGCCTCCGCTAATAAAACTTGTCCGGCCACTGCTGATGTAACGGTAGCACCTGTTGCATTCAACGGTTATTTGACAAAACCATTTACCCTTAAAGGTTTCACCCTAACTAGACAATACAGTTCGCCCGACAAATTGACCTCATATTGTGAATATAAACCGCCCCTTCAGTATGAACTCTACGAGCCTACTGCGGCGAACCCCGCATTCAAATGCGCCAACACTCCAAGTTCCCAGTCGGTAGCAACGTGCGTGGCTCCCCCCGCACCCGTGATGCCCAAAAATGCAATCTTCTCATGTCAGTTTCCCGCTAGTATGAAGTCTACCTACCCAACACTACCTGCCGGAGGGTCTTCAAAAATTTCTTGGGCAGGACTTTCTGTTTCCCTTATTTTCGATTTTACCGGCCCAGATGAATTCAAAGCTTCTGCCGGTATTGGAAATTTGTGCAAAATTGAGACGGGCAGCCCTAAATTTGTCTGTGCCACGGGAATCCAAGCTAAAGACCCTAAAACTAACAAAGTCGTGTTATCCAAACTGCCGTCTGAAACAACTTTTACAATACAAGATACTTCTCCAATTGCGGGTTATGGAGTTATACCAAGCAGCAGTACTTCGATTGGCATTAATGGAAAATTGTTGGTGAATGCCCAAGGTGGGCTCACTGCCACTCTAACTGAGGTCAAGGTCTCGATAGCGGAAGGAACAATGCCAATCCTAAAGGACCTTCAGTGTACCCAATTCTAGACACACCGAAGCGAGCATAAAATAACACCCCCCGGGGCCTCGAGATTAAACAATCAAAAAGTCCCCGGGGGATTGAATATAGAACCTTCAACTGTACGAAAATCTTTTCTTTTTCCACTCTCTGGACATAAAGAACTCAAACTGCCCCCTTACTGTGTGGATGTTGATTCGTCGAGACAAGTAATCCCCTAGAGGGATTGCCTTTCAAAAGGCACTTGGGCTTGTTTCTGTGCCACTTCGGTACTATTTATGATCGCAAGATTCGAAGTCGCCTTAATGCGATGTCAATACTTCGTTATGATATTGGACATAGATTGCCAAGTGGAGCGCCAGTCGATCTGCGCGCTTTGTCGTGCACCAAGTCCTGCGAAAGAGTCGGTTAATATTCGCCCGGATCATGGCACAGGTGTGATTGAGGTCAAAAAGTGGGTCATGACCTATCTTTTTTAATTCACCTTGGCCCACGACACAGCCACGCTGCCCCTTGTGAGTTTTGTGAGTTGCGTTTGGAAAATGGGGCTTTAGCCAATTAGGATATTTTGGATTCTGATCGCTGATGATCGCTGATGATCGCTGATGATCGTGGATGATCGTGGCCCTGGGGTGAATGATGGGCTTAAGTTCTTCAAAGAGCGAGGAGGCTGCGACGGCGCGATGGTCAGCTCTACGTCCATATTTCTTAACAGAAATTCCTGCAAGCGGCCCTTTAGCGGGCATTAAGCAGACCCGAAAACCTAGAATTTTTCTGCTCTCTGGCTGGACGACAAGCGGAATGCTCAAGGGCAAACATTTTGAATGCTCAAAACTCTCCATTTCATCAAACTGAATTGCGTTTAGCTTTGTCCCCTTGGCATGCAGATCGGTTATAGCTTGTTTCAAATATTGAGTAGCCTGCTCACCTAAAAATATGAGTTTTCGGGGCACCGTTTTGCGATTAATTCGAAGTAGTTTTGCAATTCTTCTCTTCGAGACCCCTGAGCAATACAGTTTTCTAATTGGGTCATTGAGTCTTCGTTTCTTTTGGCCAAAACAGGCCGTGAGTCTGGAAGAAGAAAATGTCCGCTCACAAGTGAGGCACAAAAAGCGCGAAACTCTCTTCGAATCAGAAGACCTTCGATAGTAGCCATTTCGGACAATCCGCCCGACTCTTGGACTTGAGTTCGAGCTGCCGAAGCTTCCCTAATTCAATGAGCACTCAATATAAGGGCATTTGGGGTGGAATCCCGCTGAACTTATCTCTCCCATGACTCAGGTAATTGGCAATTCCTGCGCCATTTCTGAAACTTAGAAATATCTCAGACTCGCTCATCCACACTAAAGGGGGGCAGTTTATACCCGCTCACAAATCCATCGCCTGCAGCATATTCTCCCAACTACAAATAAGTATCCCGTTTTGAGAACGGTTTCTATTCTTAACCTCGCGCATTCCAACTGCAATACAACGATGAACCTTAGGATAGTACTTTCGAAAAGCGAGGAGTCCATCGAGATCGCCTTGCTGAATTTCCCCCGATTTGACTTCAATCGCCCAGATTTTTCCGCGCAACTTTACAATAAAATCAACTTCTAATCCGTGCCGAGTGCGAAAGTACTGAATCTCGATAGGTTCATCCAAAGCGAGCGCCGAGTTGCGAAGTTGACTATAAATGAAATGTTCAAAAAGAGCCCCCATCCTATCTTGAGAGATCTCGAAGCTGCCTAACAAACCATTGAGAACACCTGCATCAAAAAAATACAGTTTAGGGTGTCGAATAACATCGGCCTCTTCGGCGCGATCAAAAACCGTAACTCGTTGAGCGATCAAGGTGTCTTCGAGAATTTCCATAAATCGGATGCAGCTACTGCGCGAAACTTTGCTTTTTGTCGCAATCTTTGAAAAATCGCAGATCTGGCCAGAGAGCTCTGCGGCAGTACTCAAAAAACGAGCAAAACCCGGGATACACCGAGCGAGGGCCTCCGCCTGGATCTCCTCCTTAAGATAAGTGGCCGAATAAGTGCGAAGAAGCTTTGCGCAGTCAGCACGATTGGATTCGAGGTAGGGTTCGGGCAAAGTTCCAAAAGCGAGCGCCTTATTTAGGTCAAGATGATAATCAAGTTCTCGTGCACACAAACCCGCCAGTTCAAACATAAAGACCCGCCCAGGAAGAAGGTTCGCCTGCCCTTTTCGCAGTTTGCGCGCACTAGAGCCTGAGAGGTAGAATTTTGGCGGATGAGGGCGATCATCTAAGATCGCTTGGATGGTATTAAGAAGAGAGGGAACACGCCTTAAGAAGACGGACAATCATAGATTTCACCTAGTGGTCATTCTAACCGTAAATATGACCACTAGCAATCCATTTTTACTACGCCTTCAACGCCACGAAAATCTTCTCCTCTTCTCCACGCTGGACATAAAGAACCAAGGTTTCATCTGCCCGCGCACTTCGAAGACTCCGACGAAAACTCTTGGAGTCCACAACGGGCACGCGATTCACGCTCAAGACAATATCCCCGGGCATGAGCCCCGCTTCAAACGCCGGCCCCCCCGGAAGAATCGAAACCACCAAAGCGCCTTTGGCATCCGGCAACCTCAGATAACGGGCAATTTCGGCGGGGATATTCTCTGTTTCAATCCCACGAGGAAGTGCCGTAATCAAAGGCGCCTTTCGATTCGGCTGTGCTTGCCCGGCCTGTTGAGCTTGCTCCTCTTTGCGAATGGGTTGAGTGCCAATTTCCAAAACAGCCTGGAGATGCTCTTTGCTTCGAACCACATCGACGGTCAGTTTTGCACCTTGAACGCTTTTATTGACTCTGTTCCTAAAATCCATAGCATCGAGAATCGGCGAATCTGAGAATCGTGTCACGACATCCCCGGATTGAAGATTCGCCTTCGCGGCGGGACTCCCCGGAACAACTTGAGTGAGAAGCGCACCCTGCTCATTGAGAGCTCCGAAAAATGCGCCCAGCTCGGGCGTCAGGTCCTGCGCGGCAAGCCCCACCCACCCTCGTGTGACATGACCTTGAGAGAGAAGCTGTCCCACAACTTCCTGAGCCACTTTCGAGGGAATCGAAAAGCCAATCCCCATGAAACCTCCCCCGGGAACTCGAGGGTTTCCGGGCATGGGTGATGACAAAATCGCAGTATTGAGTCCGATGATTTCACCTTTGAAATTCAACAAAGGCCCCCCCGAACTTCCCGGATTGATCGCGGCATCGGTTTGAAGAAAATCCTCGATCTCCAATATTCCCACTCGCCCACGTCCTTTTGCGCTAATAATCCCCGCACTCAAGGAACGCATCAGACCAAAGGGGCTTCCCACCGCAAAAACAGGATCACCGACCTGCATTTCGTCACTGTTTCCAAACTCCAGAACGGGGACAGGAGAAGAAGGCGCCTTCTCGAGCTGGATGAGCGCAAGATCCGTCCTCGAATCAAAGGCGATCAAACGCGCGGACTCTCGCCGCTTTTCGTCGATAATAACCGTTATTTTTGAGGCATTCTCAATGACATGAAAGTTGGTGAGAATCAGCCCATTGCTCCGAATAAACACCCCCGACCCAAAACTTACGGGTGGATGCTCCGGCTGCCCGCCCAGTAGCCCCCATGGAGCAAAGCCGCCCCCCTCTTCAATCTGATCGAGAGAAAATACTCGCAGGGTACTGATCCCGACAACAGCCGGTAGAATTCGCTGAGCGGTTTTAGTAAAAGACCCATTATGCGAGCGAAAAAGATCGGTGAACTTTATAGGGCTTGGCGTAGCCTGACCGTCCGGCTGAGACTCAAAGAAAAGCAACGGCGTTGCGAGAAGCAATCCTCCCGCCAAGGACGACAACGCTAAAAGTCGACGGTTTTCACGAGGTTTTCGCGCATTTTTTTGCCCATTGTCTTGAAAAATCGCCATGATCTCTCAAAGGTGTGCAGATTAGGTGCCGAAACCGAGAAAAATAGATTGAAAGCTAAGCTCCGCAGCACTTCTTAAATTTTTTGCCGCTCTTGCAAGGGCACGCATCGTTTCGCCCAACCTTGGGCTCCTCTCGCTTGTAGGTACCGGTGTGAACCGGACGGGCGTCCAAGAAGCGCCATTTGCCGTCTTCTTTTTCAAAGAGTGCATGCTCCCAATGATCTTCTTGCTTTCCTTCGGATTCAAATTGTGCACAAAAGGTCACACTTCCCTCAGTGTCTTGCGCAGTCCCTTTGTCCGTTTGCACAATTCGAAGTCCCAACCACTTTGAGTTCTTGGCCCAATCCACAACCTCTTGGCGATTAAGGTCTTTTTTCGTCTTGGAGTGATGCGAATCGATGATGAAATCGACCTCCTGCAAAGTGAATGCGGTGTAACGTGCGCGAAGGGTTTCTTCGGCCGTTTTAGCCACTCGCTTTCCTTTGATGACAGGAGTACAGCATTCTGAGATATTTTGAGCAGAACCACAGGGACATGGAGTTGTGTCTAAAGTCATATGAGAGGTACTTTAATGGAAGAATCGGAGTTTAGAAAGAGAGTACAGACAATCTTTGATTTTATTGAGGGGCAATTCGAGTCCATCGATCCAGATGTAGCCGAATGCACCCAATCGCAGGGGTCGCTCACGATCGCGTTTGCCAATGGAGCTCGCTGCATTTTGAGTACTCAGCCCTCTGTGCGTCAGATTTGGCTGGCGCTTGCCGCCAAGGGGTTAGCATTTCACTTCAATTTTGAGCCCATCTCCGGAAAGTGGCTTGACGACAAAGGCCGCCCGATTGAGCTTATGAATTGTGTTTCAGAGCACGTTAAAGAAACCTGTGGAATTCAATTAAAATGAAAAAAGTCACCGTCTACACCTCGTCTTATTGCCCCTATTGTGTCCGAGCCAAGAAGCTCCTGAACGAGCGTGGAATTGAGTATGAAGAGATCCTTTTAGCCGAAGAAGATGACGCTGCCTGGGATGCCTTGACCAAACGCTCAGGCTTAAAGACCGTTCCGCAGATTTTCGTGGGCGAGCGATTGATCGGTGGTTATACAGATCTCGCAGAGCTTGATAAGAAAGAGGGATTGGATTCTTTGAAGTCGTGAAATCTTCTTGAACTCCCCTGCCGCCGCCCGTACGCTTTATCGATGATAAAAACGACTCAAATCAAACTATTTGTCGTAGGTGTCTTGGCCTGCACTCTTCTCGTGGCGACCTCTTGCGCCCGCCTCTACCATGTCCAAGTCACGGACATCGAGCCCCTAGACTCCACCCATTTTGATGTCAGGCCCTTCGAAGTTAAGGTTTCTGAAATGGGTTTTTCGATTCAAGAAGCGGCAGGTATCGCCAAGGCCTTCACCCAAAACCAACGGGCGCGCGATCAAATCGGTCAGGCTGAAGCGATCCTCGCGCTTTTTCAATTCGGGCCTAAAACGGGAAAGCCTGTTTTTTCGGACACGTATGCAGATGAGCTTTTCATGAAAATTCGATCCGAATGCCCCAATGGAACGATCTCGGGCCTCGTTTCAATTCGTGAGCAGCGAAGTTATCCCGTCGTGAGCGGCGAGATCGTAAAAATCCTAGGTTATTGCTCAGAACCCAAAAACCAAGACGTTACAAAAAAAGGAAACAATCATGTTTAACAAAAAATTATGGGGAGCAGCCCTGCTTGTTCTTGCCACCAGCTGTGCTTTGCTCAATACCGTTTCAGTCACGTCCATTCCTGCCAATCGCGCCAAACCAGTTACAGCCGAAGCCCATGATTGGGTGATTTTAGGCCTTAATTTCGAAAATGGCTTTGTGGATACGGTTCGAGACAAATTGCGCGAACAATGCCCCAATGGCAAAGTCAGCGGCATCCTCACCAAATACGAACACGTTTCGTATTTTCTCTGGTACAAACGCTCCGTCTCCGCCACCGGCTATTGCGAAACAGGAGTGAAGCTGTGAAACGCGCACTCACTTTAATTCTACTTTTAAGCAGCGGCTGCAGCTACAGCCTGCATCAGTATCAAGCTTCTGATTATGGCTCGGAAAACGCACGCAAAAATCTCGCGCGCGCACGCGCTGTTGAAGCCACCGGTGAAAAGCATGTTATCTTGGGATTGTCGGGCGATACCGATTACGTTGAAGCCACTTATCGTGATCTCCAGGCTAAATGTCGGCACGGCGAGATCGTGGGAATCAACTCGCGCTACAGCACAAGTTTAAGTTTTCTCTCTTACACTGAGAAACTGCACATGCAGGGACTTTGCTTAGAGTAATCTCAATGCCCATCTTGACGGCGAGTGATGAGTCCGTGAGTCGGATCGTAAGGCGAAACGCCGACGATCACGCGATCGCCAACAAGGACACGGATTTTGAATTTCTTCATGCGGCCTGAGAGCTGGGCATTGATTTTCTGACCATTGTCCAAAAGCACTTCGTAGTTCCCGCCGCCCGTAAGGTCGGAAATCTTACCATCAAAACTAATCAGATCATCTCTAGACATCAAACATCCTCCCAGGAAGTAAGTCAGGTATTAGCACAAGTCCGTTATTCTTGCGAAGTTTTATTGTGTGCTGGGCGTCATACACCTAAAGAAGACTTTCTTCTTATTGAAATTACCCCAAAATAATGCGCTGATAGCCCAAAAGGAACCTAAAGCGCGATGACCTCTGAGCAGAAAACAAGTTTCATCCGAACCTGCGTCCTGGTGGGCTTCATTTTCGCTTTCATTTGGTATTATTGCGTCGTCCAATACGGGGGCGTTGTGACCTATCCCCAATCGACGTTCCTTTTTAATCCCGGCGACAAGTTTCATGACTTTAGGGCGTCTTACCAAGCGGCGCGCAGCCTGAAGCCCTATGACAGCGATACGGCAGTTTATCCACCTTTTGCCTACGTCTCCTTATTTCCGTTCGCGATCCTGAAAGACAAGTTAGCTCACGCGTTTTATCTGATTACCGTGATCGTCGCCTCACTTGCGTACTTGTATCACCAGATTCCGGCACTCGACCGAATGCAACGGTTTCAAAACGCGCTCATCTTTTCGTTCATGAGCTATCCCTTTCTTTTTCTCCTCGACCGAGGAAACATTGAGTGGAATGTCGTGGCCCTGCAAACGCTGTTTTTGCACCTTTATTTCAAAGGCAACAATCCCAAATGGGCTACTCGAGCACTCACGCTTGCGGCGGCGATTAAGCCCTACCCCCTCATTTTCATCGCCCTGCTTGTGGGTGATCGCAAATATCGCGAAGCGGTTAAAGTCGTGGCAGGAGCCATATTCTTAAACATTGCGAGCCTCTTTATATTTCATGGAAATGCGGTGGAAACTTTTCACCAATTCACTTCCAATCTTCATCGAGTTCACCAAGAGATCGTCGCCTATCGTCTGTTGATGCTCCACAGTTCAAGCCTTTTTTCGTTTCTCAGGCTGGCATTATCCCCGATTTTCGAAGGGTTTCTAACAGAGATTCCTGCGCAAATGACTTGGCTTCATCAGCTCTACCTACCCATTGCGGTGGTTTTGATCAGTCTGATTGGATTCACGGCCGCCTTCGTTGAAAAAACACCCTGGAAGAGAATCGCCCTTTTGGTTCTAGGGGAGCTTCTTCTGCCCGAAATCTCTTTTGATTATAAGTTGTCCTATATCTACGCCCCACTCATCTTTTTCCTTCAATCCAGTGGGGACCCCCATTGGAAACGCAATGCCGTCTTATTTGCGCTCATTCTGGTTCCTAAGGGTTATTGGGTCATCACGGGCGAAATCACCAGCGCTACCTTAGCGGGGGTATTCGTACTTTTAGTGTTTTTGGCGGTGCTGCTGAGGGATGGATTGCGCGGCGCACTAAAACATCCCTGACGGTTTTCCTCAACTCCCGGAAAAATTTGCCGATACGTCTTATGAGACTAAGGGAGGTCCTCTATACCTGCATGGAAGCCCAGGTTAAAGGAGTCGTTTGTGCGTTTGTTTCATGTTGTCGTAATCGTTGGCCTAGCAGCAGGAATGGGGAACTCTTTTTACGCCCACTCAGAAGAAGCCACTGTCTACAGTGTCTTTCGCGGGCTGGATCTCGGAAACCCCGGCGAAACACCTCAAAAAGATTATTATGTAAGTGTAGGAACTTCAGCAGGCGTTCAAGAAGGAACCGTTTTGGAAGTCCTCAGAAAAAACTCGACCTATGACGCTCTCACCGAAAAACTTTACCGCGACGTTACTTTTCCAGTCGCTACACTTAAAGTCATTCACGCCGAAAGTCATGTCGCCATCGCGCGACTCGAGAAGATGATCCCTCAGGATAAAACTCCGGTCATTAGTCCGGTTGCAGTGATGCTTGGGGATATCGTTCGAATCGCGCGATAGCGCTTACCTCATGACTTCATGTCAAAAGGGGGTCGGGGGATCTAACAGCTTTCAGCCCGTTTCAGCCAATGCCTCGGTTTCAACCGCAACATCAACATCCGCCTTTTTCCTGGGTTGGCCCAGAAAATTAACGTTGTCAGCCTGAACCTCAACAAAGTACTTCATTTTTCCGTCAGGATCCTGAAACTTGCGGTACTTCACCGCGCCTTCGACCAACACACTATAACCCTTCTTCAGGAAATTCACGCAAAACTCCGTTTGCTTTCCCCACACCACAATCTGATGCCACTGGGTTTCTTCTTTATAGGCCGGCGTCTCAGCCGTAGGTTCCGTGACCGTATCGTCCTTGAATTTCCGACTCGTGGCCAGCGGGAATCGAACAACATTATTGCCGTTCTTGGTTTCCTTCTGGATGGGATCAGCTCCGAGTCTTCCGACTAGGATAATTTTGTTTACGTCTTTCATATGTTTGTACCTCTGGCCGGAGAGCACTGCTAATTGCGGGCCAAGAAAAACAGGGGATTTTGGGGAATCAGTGACCGATTTTCGGACCCTGGGGCAGGAAATCGGACCCTCTTTGCTCCAAAACAAGGATCAATACCTCGTTTGGGGGTATTCTTGATCTCAGAGGAACATTATATGACCACGAAAACGATCGGCCAAATTGTCGCAGAAGATTTCAGAACCGCAAAAGTGTTTGAAAAACATGGAATCGACTTCTGCTGTGGCGGAGAGATCACCCTTGTGGAGGCATGCAAAGCCAAGGGCGTTTCACTTGAGGCAATGGGCGCTGAGCTTACGACCGAAAAGGAGACGCCCCTAGACCGAAGCCAAAATTTTGGGTCTTGGACTTTGCCGTTTCTCGCTGACTACATCGTCAACACGCACCACACCTACCTTCGAGAGAACACTGCGAGCATTATTGAATACACGCAGAAAATAGCGCGGGTCCACGGTGAAGGGCATCCTGAACTAGTTCAGATCGCAGACACGTTTCAAAAGATCGCAACCGCCATGACCGCTCACCTTCAGGAAGAAGAAGAGATCTTGTTTCCGGTCATCAAGCGAATTGAAGCCAGCAAAAAAGAAGGAAAACAAGCAGCGGCCGAGGATATGAATCTCCTCGAGAAAACGCTTAATGGCGTAAGTCGAGAGCATCAAGAGATAGGCGATGCGACCCACACGATTCGTCACCTCTCGCACGACTATTCGGTCCCTGCGGATGGGTGCAATAGTTATAAAGTCGCTTTTAAGATGCTCAAGGAGTTTGAAGACGATCTACATAAGCACGTGCATTTGGAAAATAATATTTTGTTTATGAAGGCAGGACGGAAATAGGATTTAATTGGGTTTGATGTTGGCACTAACCTTGCTCAGGAGCTCTCGCCAAACTGAGCAGAAGTAGACGGAACTACCTCCCTTCTTCGTAAAAAGAAAGGAGGTGATCCCTATGAAACATAAAAGCGTGACCCGCTATTATATTCATCGGCGGAGCCTGGAAAAACTGAAACAAAAAACCTGGACTCTCTGCGTCTTAGCTAGGGTTTTGTTTTTTCTGGTGAATCTCTTGGACCACTACTTGAGACAATCGTGAGGAGGCCTCGGGCACAGCATTAACCGAAGGTGTAACTCATGACGAGAGCTGCTCAGTTTGGTTATTCTCAATTCCTTCCAAACAGGGATGGGAGAGTCCAGATCTCAGACCTACGTTTCGAAACTCGGCCCTTGTATTCGAATCCTATTTCACACTCTTCAACGCCAGGTACTTATCCTTGTTCGTACAATGATCCGGCAAATTCGCGCGAATCGAACCCAGCTCATCCGCCCAAATTTCTACGCGCGCATCAGGCTCCGTAGGCAGTGATCCCCACAGCCATTTCTTTTCTCCCTGATCCTTCGAGGGTGGCTCAATCCACTTTGCAAGAGTCGTCGAATAATCGGGATGTGCATTCATGAAGATCATATCGTGAGAGGCCCCATTGAAGATTTCGATTTCCACTAACCTCAAACTCTGAGCCGCTTCTTTGAGTTGACTTAAAAGCACGGCATTTTCTTTCCTGATCTGTTGATCAATTTGCGCAACCAACTCCTTACGACGACCGTTTGCAGAACGTCTAGAAGCGGCGGAGATCACATTCCAAAGCGCACCCGCTCTTTTCTGATTTAGGTATTCGACAACTCGAGCTCTTAGCTCGGCCATCGACTTTTGAACAAGGGGCGCGCTCGCTGACTTCGGATCCAAGGCAAGCTGGGGCCGAACACTATTTGCCAGATTATGAATGGCCAAGCGATTCTGCCCCCTCTCTTCTTCAAGATCATCTTTAAAGGCAGACCCAGTCGAGTCTTCCTCAAAGAGCGCATTGATTTCCCGCTGCGATGTCATAAACGCAGGCATTCGCATCCATTGCCTCACCAAAGTTTCAGGTGCTGAGGCCTTCCCTTCAGTGCGCGTAATAGCGAGTGAATAAAGAGAAGGCCCCCCCCCTCCCTGCCCCTGAGTTTGCAACCATTCAAAGTCTTGTGCATAACGAGTCTTGAAATTCTGAACCGCCTGCAGCGCTGCGGGATAATGGCAAAGCTCATTAAACGCAATCGCCAGCACCAAGGCTGCATCGGGAATAAATTCCCCCTTGAAGGCACTGCTCTGAAGAGAAAGAGCCACCCCTACGGCCTCTGGATAACGTCCAGAATCTAAAGCCGTCCAAGCGAGATCCGTGAGCGCAGTGGTAAACAACGGTGAGTTTCTTGGAATCAGCCGGAGTTGCCCCCAAGCTTCTTGAAACTTCTTGGTCGAAAAATAGGCTCTCGCCAACAGGATGCGGACATGGGCGGAGAATTCAGGCGCAAGTGCATTACTTTGAAGAGCAACATTTAAAGGAGCAAGACTGTCCGCGATCGCACCCCTTTTCAGGGCATTCAAACCCGTAAGAAGGGGGCCGTAAACAGGATCTCGTTTTGCGACAAGAACAAGTGAATCTCCAATCACACCTATGGCCGGGTTTTTTCCGGCCTGCATTCCGAAAATGTAAAATGCCGCAGCCAGCTTGGGCGCGCCAGGATTGCCATCACTCAAAGTGAGGACCGCCTTGTAAACTTCAGGATCAATAGGAACCGAGGGATTCTCACTCTGAATCGAAACCCAGCACTCCAAAGCCGCAAGTCTGATACTTCGATCTGAATTTGGCGAGTTTTCTTGCGAAAGTAGAACATTCTTAAACCCACCCAAGGCCGAATGCGAAAGCTTCGAACTCCAAAGCACACGCGCAATCCAAAACTCCGCAAACTTCTTTGTATACGAATCCTCTGCAGCAGCTCTAAGCGCAAGCGCATCGGAAAATGCAATCGCATTGGACTCCTCTACTGAATTCTCGTCTTTTAGAAAACGGAGATACTTGGTTTTCCACTTCTGTGGAAACTCCTGGGGAAACTCCCAAGACTCACGAGAGGTGCAGGCATGGGTCACGCCAGTGGGCTTGGCCCATGCGCTTCCCCAGGGACTCACATGGAAGCCCACCCCGAGAACAAATGCAGCTAGTAGAAATGCTCTCATAAGCTAACCTCCAAACATCATCGCGACACCCACTGAAATTGAATTCGTCCAATTCCAGCGCTCACCTACTACCTGCCCAAGCTTCGTCGGGATTACTTTTTCGACAATTTGCTCATGAAACGGCATGAGCCGATAATCCACCTTCAGCGAGAACAGGTGCGAGAGATGAATTTGTTGACCGATCCCTGCTAAAGGCGTCAAGTATGAGCCCGTCTCAGTTGAGGTACTCCCCAGGCCGCCTAAAAGATGGAGATCATAATAGATGATCGCCTTTCCAAGCAGACTTAATTTGCCGTAGAGAATACTGGCACTTGCCTCTGAGCCATAAAATGAATGGGGATCATTCGTGTTTGTCGTCGCTCCTCTGGTTTCCTGGAAGGTAACCAGAGCGCTCGAAGGCGACACCAGATATCTCATAGCTACAAAATGAGCAGAAAAGTATTCGCTAAAATGATAACCAATCGAGCCGCCAAGCGTTCCCATGCTCAAAAACGGATCACTCGCAACGGCGGAGGCAAACCCGCCGATTTCAATTTTATGTTCTTTTGAATAGAGCCGGTCTTGGACGACATTCATTTCGGTTGAGCTCCCGGGAGTCCAGTATTTTTCTCGGATCGCCTCCACATCGACCGATTGCGCTTCAGTTTCCGCAAGACAGTTTGAACTTTGAAGACCTAGAATCAGCGTAGCCAATAAAATCAGCATTATATCCTCCCCAGCATTTTGAAAATAAACGGATAACTCACAGCGACCTCAGTGCCCCCTCGGGGACGCGGAAAGCGCCATGAAGTGAGATTTTGAGCAATACAATGCTCGAGATTTGAATCGTTCAAAGACGAGCGACTTACCAATACTGATCGAGCTCCCCCCGAAGGAGTCACCGAGAAATTTAGCACCAGCTTTCCCTCGGCACCGGGATTGCGAACAATGGCAGATTCGTAACAGGCCCGAACTTCGCTCAGGTGCGAATAGATCACTTTGCCGACCTCATCACGACTGAGACCTTCATCAACGGTCGCCAGGGCGTGTTGAATTTCAATTTTAGAAGTTCCTTGACCCTCAAGATGATGAACTTCGCCTGTGCGATAACCTGCACCCTTACCCACGAGCCCTTCCAGATCCTTGCCCGTTGTTGGAGCAGCGACAGGCATCGCCGAAAGCGCTGTCAGGGAACTGAAAGTCGGCCCCGCAGAGGCAGCGTGAGGAGAAAAAACAGCCCGCCGTGCTTGCGGAAACGAAACTTCAGAAGAGACAAGTGCCCGCATCTTTGCCGAGGCACCGCCAGTGTTTGTGGCGTACGAGTGAGATTGCTCTGCAGGCCGTGAGAACTTCTGACTCATGATTATGCGGGCAAACTGCTGAGGAACCAAAACTTCTTCGATATCTAACTTTGGAGCAACCTTCCATAGGACAATTGGACCTAAGAGCAAAAATGTAGCGCAAATCAAAGAAACTGAAAATCTCCTAAAATTCGAGCGTTGATCGCTCCTGGTTAGCGAGCCTCTCCACGAGCGCTCAAGTGCGGAAATATTGCTGAAGGCCGGCTCGGGCGCATCGGCAGGAAGAATGCGGATCCAGACCCCGGGGGTAAGTCGAACACCGGCCCGGAGGAGCTCCTCGTCATACTCAGTCGAATTGAGCAATGCCCCCGTTTGAGTGGCTTTAAGGGTCCATTGAAGGGGCTTACGAAACCGAAGCGGGTGCCGCGTGTTCCAACTTCGCCTTGTATCTCCTTTGGGCGTGGAAAGGATCACGAGATATCTTGATTCCTTTAACTTTTGGGCAATCATGGCTGGATAAACCTCAACTGGTTAAGGCCGTTGCTTATTTCACCTGCGAAGTCTGACTTTTTCTTGTAAAGGTGCGGACTATTGCGTTTGTCGTTCTGTCCAGTTTGCGTCAATGAATCCAAGGGCTGTTTATTGACCGCTTCAATCCACTCGCCTTCAAAGTTGAGAGTCCTTTGCCGTAGAGCCGCTTCTGGGGGTGGGCCGGCTAAGGCTGCGTTAAATGTTAGCATTAGCAAGACACCCAGAGAGATGAAATACAGCCTCGCGAGTCGTGTCATGTTGCACCTATCGAAAGTAGAGCGGCCATTCGCATGAGAGAAACCTTTTTTGTCGAAAGCGTTTTTTTTCGTTCAAACTCCTGCATGAGGAATACAGCTTGGGGCCAGTTATGAAGCTCAAGAGCCTGAAGCCACTTCGCAAGGACGCCCCCTTTTGCTGAGCTCCAGGACTCCTTGGGATCCAGCGTCTCAAGAAGAGAGGTGGGAGACGCAGTGGACGCAAGTTCTTGCGTTTGTTTAGGCGCTCTTTCAGAGACGGCGATTGCCTTCTTTTCCAAAATCGGGACAAGCGAATCAAGGCTGTCGCCCGGTGGCTTTGCTTTAATCCAAGCGATCGTCTCCGCATAGATTACGGTCAATTCATGGACAATCGCACTCCTGATTCCTGCATGTGGGAGTTCCGCAAGAGCGACCACAGCCTCCTCAAAATCCTTCAACTGCTTTAGTCTCTGAAGCGGCGAGCGGATTTTTGAAATTTCAATCCTCAAGGAAGTCAGCGCCTCTGGCACCGAACGCGATAGAGAGGCGAGAATCGAAAGGCGCTCGAGGTCTTCTGACGCCGCCCACCTTTTTGGCACTTCTCGAAAAAAGCCTAAGCGGTCACTAAAGTTGAACTGCTCGGGGAACCGCAATGCCACGACAGTCCAAAGAAGTCGCATCCTCTCCGACTTAGAGCGCATTCCAAAAGTAATTTCCTTCTTCACCGCTCCGCGATCCATGCCTGAGCCAGCCGTACTTTCGGACATAAGTTGCCGAGCCCGAAAGTCAGCACACATACCCGCTTCTGCGCAAAGCGCTTTTGAATTCAAGGCAACCGCCATCGCCTCAGGACTCCCGGAGAGCCAGGCAGACTGTAAGGCCATGGCGCGCAACTCAGCTGTGTTAATTGAATTTGGCGGATTGCCTGAAAAATAGGCTTGGAATTGATTGAATGCCTCAAGGAACTGGTAAGCTTCACGATGGAGAAGCGCCAACCCCAGGTGGGCCGAAGCACCGTGTTCGGGAGAGACACTCCCCTCAAGTGAGCGATTGAAAAACTGCAACGCCTTGTCCTTTTGTCCTGAACCCAAGGCGGCATTTCCTGCCATAACCAGCGCCGCCCCCTGAGCTCGCTCAAGCTTGGCGACAAATTCCGGAGGGTTCCACCCTTCAAGCTTTAAGAACCCTTTTGAGAGAGACTCAAGAAGTGTCCAATCATTCGCAAGTTGTGCGGTGTCCAGGGCCAGGCTCGCAGCAGCCGCTGCGTAGCGAGATCCAGGAAAGGCGGAGGCAAAAATTCGAAGTCGCTCCAACGAATCCTGATTCGCCCCTTGCTGGTAGGCTGCGCGCGCACATTCGAACTGGAGGTGCTGAAGATCCTCAGGCAGGGGCCTAGGATATCGAGTTATAATCTCATCACTCCACCGAATCCACTCTTCCAAACTCGCGGGCATGGTAGGACTTTTTGCCGCGAGCAATGCCTGCGGCTTTAGATCCGTAGGAATCAATCCCTGTTTTGAGAGTTCCTGATACCGACTCGCGAGTGCCCGCCTTCCGGAATCAAAAGCGAGGTTTTCTTGACCCTTCACCGGATGGCTATAAACCCAAAAATATCCGGCGGTCGCCCGAACAAAATCTTTCTGCGCAAATTGAATTTCCGCCAAATTGAAACGCAATAGCCGAACCTTGGGATCATCAAAAGAGGAGATCAAGCCATAAGCTTCGGAGATCTCCGCCAAGGTTATCAGGACCACCGGACTATCTTGGGACTTCTGGAGTGAATCAAAAGCCGCTGAAAGCACGCCTTGGACCTTTAAAAAATGAGGTTTTTGAGTTTTGACTTTTGCCAACCCTACAAAATCCTTGGTGGCCTCGCGAACCGCAGCGAAGTTCCTTCGGTTAAGCCCATACTCGAAACTGCAAAGAACAACATCGAGGGTTTCCGGCAAATTAGGCTCGTGATCCACCACTTCATTCTTCAGCTCGGCCAGATCATGCTCCCGACCATGGGAGCGCAGAAGCTGCGCAAGCTTCAAAAGCATCTTGCCATAGACCTTATTCGAGTCCAAAGAAGCGAACTTGGGCAATGCCTCCGAAAGAGTAAACCCTGGCAAGCCTCGCTCAAAGGCATCAAGGTAAAACAAAGCTGAATCTAACAGAATATTCTCCCGGATCGCAACGTCCGCTGCGCTCGCCTTATCGGCATAAAGACGAGCTAGTTTTCGGGTATAGCTGAAAGCGGTACTGGGATCGGCAGTATTGAAAGCCACCCAGGCAAGTCTATAAAGAGCAATGGCGTAGCGCGGATCCGAGGGCCTCGCCTCAATTCGATGCAAAAATCGGAGAGCATCCGTGTAGTGCCGCTCGGCAATGGCAAAATCAGCCAAACTCAAAGTTGCTGCAGAGCCCTCGTTGGTTTCTGGGAATCCGTCCGCGACACGCAAATAGTCAGAGATTGCTAATGACTTCTCCTTCAACTCCTCATGGGCCTGGCCCCGCAAAAAGAGGACCCTCTGGGCCGTATATTGGCCGGGATACTCCCTGGTCAAGCGTGTCGCGGTTCCAATCACATTGCGAAGCGCTCGCGTGTAGGGCGCGCTCGTCAGATTGCCGCCCTCGATTCGAAATAGAATCGTTGCGTTTTGTCGGTAGAGGTCTAATAAGCGCTCCAAAAGCTGCACCGATCTTCCTGGACCCGTTGATTCTTGGTCACCCTTCGACAGCGTCTCCTTAATAATCGCAATCGACGACTCCTGCGTCTCTAGTGCAGCTTGGTCAACCGCTCGATCCACCTTTTCATCAGCGACAGCGAGACCCTGGAGACTTCCAATCACAAGACTCAGAAGAACTAGGAGCTGCGCTTTCGATCTCATTCCCTAGTTCCTCCCCGCGACCGCAAGTTTAAAGTCAGTATACCCTTGGGTCGCTGCTGATGTGAGTACGGTGCGAAGGTCAGAATAGGGAACCTCTTGATCAGCGACAATCAGGATTCTCGCATCTCGTGAAACACTGGGATTCTTGGAGACGATTAAATTCTGTCGTTTTCGCTCATGCTGAAAAGCCCTTGCAAGCGCAGGCGCGCCCTTCGCAATTGGGCGACCCTCGATCAGAATCGCATCACGAGAAACTTCAACTTTTAGGGCTTCCGACTGCGCGGCACTTCCGACCGCCACAGGGAGCGTGATCCCCTTCGAAGGAGAGAATGCAAACTGTCCCGTGGCAAAACTTTTCAAAAGGAAAATGAGGATGATGGTAAAAATGTCTGCCATTGAGGTAATTTGAAGCGAGAAGTCCTCCTCGATTGCGGGGCGCTTGAGAAAGGTTCGCTTGACCATTTTAGAGTCCTCCTAGAGCAACCCAAGCTACCGTTTTCCGAGAAGTTTCAATTGCGCGAACAATCTCGCGGTAGGGAACCGCAGATTCGGATTCAATGGTCGCAGAACTCTTTAAGAGTTCTGGATGGGCTTTCGACCAAGTATCCAATGTGACTCCGAGATTCGCTAAATTCCAGGCTGCAGGCGCCGTATTTCCGCTAGGGATTTGGACCGACTGCCGAAAACTGCCGCGTACATTGACCTGAATACTATGATCATTGCGCAACACAACCGAAACATGGGCGGGAGTCTTCGCAGGAGCGACCCCATTGACACTCGCGGCCCCGGTTTCAATGACCCCAATCGAGAGGAAAGACGCAGAAGCAAGAGTGAAGGTGATAAGGACGGTAAGGCAATCGATTATTGAGGCGAGATTAATGTCCACCTCCTGCTTCTGCGGCGTTCGCCCCATCGAAAATGGATTTCTCATGAAAGAGAGTCCTTCGCGGTGGTCTCAATACCGTAAAGTTTCTGTTTCAATATATCCAGCGAACGAACCGCGGCTTGATCAACTTCGGCGACCAAGCGATTAGTCCTGTTCGTGAGAAAACTAAAAGCGATCATACACGGGATAGCGACGCCAAGACCTAGAAGGGTAGCATTCATCGCCTGCGAAATCCCTGCAGCAAGAAGGGTTGATTTTTGTTGCGCATCCGCATGGCCCACAGCCTGAAAGGAGTTAATCAGGCCCGCAATCGTTCCAAAAAGTCCCAAAAGAGTTGCGACATTTGCAACCGTTGCTAAAAAACCCGTGCGCCGTTGAATCTCCTGAGCGGATTTGCTCACGACAAGCTGAAGCCCATGCTCTATGAGGTCTTCAGTCTGGTGAGCGCGCAGCAGCGCCTGTTTTGTCACTTGTGCAACGGGTTTTTCTGGAAAACGCTCGCAAACCTGAATCGCCTCCTTGATTTTCCCCGCCTCAACCATTTCCGTAATCCGATCAAAGAAGGACTCGGCGTCCGGAATAGGATAAGTTCTGAAAAGCACTTTCCACCTTTCAATCATGATTCCGACTGCAAAGATCCCTGCGATCAGAATGGGGCTCACGTGCCAAAAGCTGGTGCGGATAAATTCGACTAAGTCACTCATAAGACACTCCTCGGTTGATAGTTGATTGATAGAATGTCGCCTGCTCTCAACGACAAGGTGGTTTCTGAATCCGTGATTGTGAGCGTCTTTCCTGAAATCGAATATTTGCTAGCCGCAATCACCGTCTTTGTGCCGTCAGCATGAACAAGCGAGACAATCATGTCCTCGGATCCCGTGGGTTCGCGAGTCATCGTAAATACGCTCTTCTGCGCGACCACCGTTTCTCCAAGATCATGAAGAATTCCCGAATAATCGACTTCACCGATCTCACGAACCAGAGACCCATTTCCGACCAGCTCGCCGAGCGCGACATAGCGATCTCCGCGATCAACCGAGACGTCGCCCGGGTTCCCGGCGGCCTTGTCATCAAGTGATCGTTGCCTTTGAAGTTGCGCAAGTGTGGCTCCGGAGTTCGGGATAATTGAAGCAATAAAGTAGTTTGGAGAAGCGGTTTCTTCGCCATCTATCCGCCTGAAGAAACGATCAAGTGAGGCCTTGACGTCAGCGACCGCGACAAGTTCTGCTGGATCCGCGCATGAAGAGAGGGTGTAAGCATAGTCGTCAACAGACTTCTTCTGACAATGAGTGAGATAGTCCGAAGCTGGTGAAAAATCGGAAGGCGGATTAACCGGAATGACCAAACTTTGATCATCTTCATCCGTGACAAAGAATATTCCGCGGAGAGAACCCTTCCTAAAAAAGGCAGTTTCGGACAATTCGTTATCACTCAATAACTGGAGGACCGACGCAAAACCCCGCTCAGAGCCGCTGCCGGAGGTTCCCGTTGTCACGTTGACCAAAAAGCTATCAGTCAGAGTCTTGGGGTCTTCCATCAACGTATTAAGGATAGGTTTTCCGGAGTGGATGGTATCATTTTCAAGCGTATTCACGCACTGAGTGACTGCCGCTTCTCCAGCGCTGGGATTCAAACAATGATCAGCACCCCGCGGGGCGTTTGCGTCATCTCGAATTCGGCAATTTGTAGTCCCGTAAAAGAAGTAGCTATTGCCTTCATAGCAAAGCGCCGCCCCTGGGCCATCATGGGAACCGGGAACAAGGCGGGCATAAAACCAGTTCCAGGCAGGCATCAAGTCTTCAATATGGATTCCAAGATCAAAAACACCGGTCTTCAAGTTCACAAGGGTAGGGTTATTGGGGGGATTTGAGTAATTGGACAGCCGACCTGAAATATAGCGGGATTTCAAACCCTTTGTGCCAGTAACTGTTTGGTTGAGGTAGGGGGCAAACGCCGGATGTGCGAGATAAGTATCAGTCGTAATGACGGCGATTCGAATGTCCCACGTGGCTTGCAGATAGCGCTCCGCGAAGCTTCGAAAGCCCTGGCGAAGTTTGTCTTGGGAAACATCCATGCTCGCAGAGTTGTCGACGACCCAAAGAAGATCGACCGCCGTGTTCACTTTGATTTCAGACTGGGCAGTAAAATTCTCCACCTGCTGCGCAAGTCGAAAGGAATTAGGCAGTTGCCCGGTACAGCCGAAAAAACCTACAAAGAGTCCACCAAGGCCTAGCATCAAAAGCATGGCTCGGAATTTCATTGTGTCATCTCCTTCATCGATTCGACGGCCCAGCCTTGGAAAAGAGCAAGATCATGACCCATTCCCATTGCGGTAATAAGCTCCGGTCCTAGCTCCGCTCGAATCTCAGGATCATCACTCACCGCATTGCCTTCATCAGCGCCCCCACTAGCACCCCCAGCGCCCAACGCATCGAGAAAACTATCGCGGGGAACAACACAGGGTTCATTGCAGCGAACTCCATAAGTGCCAAAGGTAAGCTGAACCGAAGAACGTGGGCCGGCAAGCGGCCCAAACGCGATCACTGATTTTAAGGGGCCACCGATATCCGCCCATTCATAGGCAACGGGCTTTCCATCAACTTTCACACACAGAGATTTTGAATTAAGAGAGGTACGCTCGATCTGAGGAGGAAGCTTCAGACCATTGCGATGTTGGACGCACTCTTCTTTTGAGCGATGAGAGAGAGACGCCTTGGGGGCCGCTTGATGTTTATAAGTAGCTGTGAAGCACCCACCCGCCATTTTTGACGAGATTTGGGGGGGGAGGGGGGAGCTCGCCGGATGGGGGCGGGCGGGGGCTTCGATCAGCGGTACGCGAACGGTTGAGATGGGGGGAATCACAACAGTCGATTCGCTGGGGAGCGGAAGCGGATCAAAGCGGGAAAACCAAATTCCTCCAAGGAGCGTTCCCGTTGTTAAGAGTAAGATCCAGAAAACTTTTCGGCTTCCATTCCGCGTCTTCATGTTCTTGATGTAAAGCAACTCGCGTGCCACGTGCAGGACGCTTCGAAAAGTTAGCTGAACCTCATTCAAGAACGATTGAAGTTTGAAAGTGTAATCAATCTGGTACACCTCGAAATTGAATATGCGTACAACAATGAAAAACTGTACTGGTTTTGGGGCAGCTGAAACAATAATTCCTGGGCCTAGATCTTGCTCAGGACTGAGGATAAGCTCATGTCAGAAAAAAACTTCTCAAAGCCTTTTCCTTGGACCGCACTTTTCGCCACCAGCTTGGCTCTAGGCGCAGGGTTCACTGCGGGACATCTCTTTTTTTCGCCCGAGGCCACCTCCAATGAAAAAGGGCTCGTCGGAGTTTTCAATGTGGGGCTGTCTCTTCTTGGATTCGCGGGTCTTCTTGGACTTTCACTCCGCCATAGAAACCGGCCAGCCCCGCTTCGCAAATCGAGAGAAACGCTACACAGCACTCAGCTTTCGAAATGGATCAAGACCTGTGAGCGATCCCTGGCCCTGGCAAAACCCAAAACCGCGCTGCTGCAACTCGAATGTTTACGGCGAACGCTCTTCGATGATGAATCAAAATCCGATCGGGTCACAGATCTCCAGAGCTGGCTCGAGCAACTTGCAACAGAGGCCCGCGAGATGGCGATCCCTGTTGTCCCCCTTGAATCGGCGCCCCCTCTTTGGGCGTTTCTCGATGCCGAGCTTCTTCGGGCTGCCGTCCTAAATCTCGTGCTCACTTTTTCAAATGAAAACAGGGGCGCCTCCGTACCAGGTAGTCGAATCGTACTCAAGATCACCTCCCCAAGAAACGGCACCAGCGGTGCCGAGATTCAAGTCGGTTGGAGTTTCGCCCCCTGGAACTCACCTCTTCATGGCGTTTCTTCCGACGACTCCCTCGCACTCGGCCTCGCTCTTTCCGCTTCTACTCGGCACGGCTTCTCGTTAAAAGAAGTGAGAGAGGGCTCCCAAACCTTGGGTTATGTTTTCACCATGGGACATGAGCGAATTGCCGACTTTTCAGCTGGGATCCCGCCGTTTGAAGGGCACCGGGTCTAAACCATATTTTCGTATGAGGTTATAGACCTCCGTGCGCGACTTAGACGCCAGGCGCGCAGCTTGCGCTACATTTCCCGCCGCAGCCAATAGCAGCTGCTTGAGGTAGTTTTGTTCAAACTGTGATTTAGCCTCGGAAAATGCGAGCGGAAGAACGGAGTCTGACGAAAGGAGCTCTGCACTATTTTCGTCTTGCTCATCTTGGAAAAGCACTTTAGATGACATGAGATTCTCTTGAAAAAGATCCGAGGCCGACAGCTGCCCTCCTTTTGAGAGAGCCAAAGCCTGTTCAATGCGATTCTGAAGCTCTCGAACATTTCCGGGCCAATCGTGGGCAAGCATGGCTTGTGACGCCGAGACCGTGAAACCCTCGAAGTTGACGCTCATTTTTGGGGCCATCTCTATTGCGAAGTGTGAGGCCAAATAGAGAATATCTTTAGGCCGTGCTCGCAGGGGCGGAATTTCCAAGGGAATCACATGAAGTCGGTAATACAAATCCTGTCGAAACTTTCCTCGCTCCACCTGCTCCTTCAGAGAGCGGTGCGACGCCGAGATCACACGTACGTCAATTTTTACAGGGACACTCGCACCCACGGGGAGCACCTCCCGCTCCTGAAGAACTCGCAAAAGTTTCGCCTGAATTGACAACGGTGCATCACCGATTTCATCCAAAAACAGGGAACCTTTTTGCGCTCTCACGAAAAGGCCTGGTTTTGTTTCTTTTGCATCCGTAAATGCTCCACGAACATGACCAAAGAGTTCTGACTCCAGCAAAGACTCTGGAAGAGCCGCACAGTTGAAAGCAACAAAAGGAAAGCTCTTGCGCGGGCCACTAAAGTGCAAAGAACGAGCAACCAGCTCCTTGCCTGTTCCACTCTCCCCTTGGATAACGACACTGCTCGGAACCTGGGCCGCCATCCCAATTCGACGAATCAAAGGATCCATTACGGGATCCCGAGATCGAATGAAGCTTCGAACTTCAGTTGCGGACAAGGGAGTACGAAGCGGACTGAGATCTTGCTTAAGCTGATAGTCCTCTAGAGCTTGGGCCACTTGCGCCTTCAGCTCTCCCTCTTGAAAAGGTTTTCGAATATACCCCGTAACGCCAAGGCGGAAAGCCTCGACGGCCGACTCGACATCCCCGTGGGCTGTCATCATAAAAATGGGCACTTTCGCGTTGATTTCACGAAGTTTCGGTAAAAGGACAAGACCCGAAGCCTCACCTAATCGAAGATCGAGTAGAATCAGGGCGGGATCGGCTTCCTGGAGAAACTGCAGCGCCTTTGCCTCCGCATCACAGCAATGAACCTCAAACCCGTCTGCCTCAAACGTGAGTGAGAGAATCTCGGAGAGCTGCTCGTCATCGTCAATAATCAGTAGAGAACTCATCGCAGTATCCTCCCGCCTTCTTGATCGAGATTCCTGATCGCGCGCAACTTGGAAGCAAGCTCCCGATTTTGAATCTCCTGCTTCTTTTGTTTACGGAGCAAGTCTTTCAAAAATACCGTGGGGACGCGGACTTCGGGTTCTTCAACCCGTCCCAGTTCTCTCTCAAACTCAGGAAATGAGGTCGGTGAAATCCTAACAACGTGTTGCGTTTCAGCGCATCCGAGCCCGACTAGGAAAAGTGCAAATGCTACAAACGTTTTTCTCATGCCCCTCTCCGATCAATCTGGGTGTTGTAAATGCGGGGAACCCAAAAGCGAAAACAGGTGACACCATCATGAAACTCCGCACGAACATTGCCATGATGTGCTTCCACAATACGCTTAACCACGTACAGCCCAAGTCCCAGGCCAGCCTTACCCCCAGTGTTGTTCCCACGATAGAACCGATCAAAAAGTTTGGCTTGATCATCAATTGCGGGGCCTTGGCCTCTGTTCTCAACGGATATCTCCACATGAGGAACGTGCAGCTTCGTCTCGCCGCTATCAGAGACACCAGCAGAGTCGCAAGCAGCGACGGTGACTTTTACCGGGGTTCCGCCTTCTCCGTACTTAATAGCGTTAATGAGAAGGTTCTCGAGAATTTGAATCATGCCATCGCGATTGAATGCCGCCATCAATTCAGGGGGCGCGGAGCATTCAATTTCGACCTCTTTTTTATTAGCGAGTGGACGGACTTCCTCGATCGCAGCGTGTATTGCCTCCGAAAGGTCCTGAGTTGCGAGATCGAATTCGAAGAAACCATTCTCTGAGAACGAGGACTTGAGGAGATTCCCGATGATAGACTCCAATCTTTTTGCCGAAAGCTGACACGCAGAAAATCCGCGTGACTTCGCATAAGGGGAGAGGCTCTCTCCTCTCGAAGTGAGAAAGGACAGCCCCTCCCTCAAGGCGGCAAGTGGATTCTTTATTTCATGGGAGAGCGTCGCAAGAAAATCACTCTTCGCGCGTTGCAGACTTTCAAGGCGCTCAGCCATAATATTGAAAGATTTAGCCAAATGGCGAATTTCGAGAACATCAGGAAGCGGATCTAGGCGAAAGGTAAGATCGCCGTCATGAATACGCTCAAGTGCATCCCGAAGGCGATCAATGGGTTTGAAAAGCCCATAACGGAAAACATAACTTATCCAAACCGTGAGAAGGATCGTGAGAAACAGAGAGAGTACGATGAGCCTGAAAATACTAAGAGCGGAGTCATGGGCATGCCGCAGTTTTACTTGCCGACTTTCATCCAAAACTCGATGAAGCTCAAGCAAAGCAGCCCGCGCAACGCCAGCGTGAGGGTCAGTGAGTTGGGCAAGTGGCGGCAAACACCGCTCATAGAGCTCCGGAAATCCCTGACGAATGATCCCCAGAAAAGTTTCCGAGCTCACTTTCAGCGCCGCCAAATGGCGCTCTTGCAGGGTGATATAGGTTGAGTCACGAGTAATGTTCGCTTTTTTTCTCGCCAACGAAAATGCCCCGGCATCTGATTCGAGTTGCGCAATCAAGGTCTGAGAAGATACGCCGTAAGTGATAAGCTCTTGAGTCTCATGATAGTGCGTCCGCGCACTGAAATAGGCGCGAAAACCTAAGATTCCCATCATGAGAACTAAGAAAGCCAGAATGATTCGAGCATGGGCTTTCAGACTGATGGAAGGTAAGAAACGAAATCGCACTAAAGAAGTGTACCGAAATTCTCACAAGCTCCAACTTGTTTCCATTGCTGCCTGTTTGCGAATCATAAATATCGTCCGTGCCTTTCAAGTTCGGTTGTCGTTGGCTTGCGTGTTGCATTGGATTACATTAACGTTATTTAAACGACTGCAACTATCAAAAGTGAGGAATGTCATGGATCGACTCAATCTCCGCTTAAGCATTTTTTTCCTTCCCCTAACCGCGGTGCTTTTTTTTATGGGATGTCAGCAGCTTCCGAATGGAGTTTCCGCCTCCCCCTCCAACCCCCAAGCTTCGATCAGTGAGCCCCAGGCTCTCCCTGCTGCGAATACTGCGAACACAACGATTTCGGTCACTCCCGACCTGCAGATGCTTCAAGGCAAGGATCAGGTCAAGGTTCACGTGAAAAGTACCCATCGGCGCACGCATTGCCTAAAAGAGGTGCACATTAAGGTAGCGTCGGTTGAGTTTCGCAAAAGAGGCCACGAAGAAGATCGTGATTTTGATAATGAAAACGACCGTGACCACAAGTGCGGCTATGAGGGCAAGTTCGAGCATCGCGAAAGTGATCGTTGCGAGAGTCGACTTACGCAGCGTGACGTACTAGAGGATCTGGATATCGAAGGACACACTTCTGGGGTCCCGCCGGGTGATTATACGCAGTTGCGGCTGAAACTTTCAGAAGCTTGGGCCACTCTTGACGATGATTCGATCGTAGAGCTTAAGGTACCTAGTGGATCAGAGAGTGGACTCAAGGTCATGCTAAACCACCCTCTTCAGATCCGAGATGGCAACGAATTCTCCGGACTGCCAGAAGAGATCTATATCGAATTTGATTTTTCACGCTCCTTTGTCTTCAGGGGCCACACCTGCTCAGCTCCTGATAACGACGGAGTGATCCTGAAGCCGGTTGTGCGGGGTGAAGTTGTTTCTACAACAGGAACGCTGCAGGGAACTGTTCAGTCCGACGAAGGGACGGCGGGATTTACGGACGATGATCAAGCTCTGGCTGGAGCCATTATCGAGGTTCAAGCAGGCGGAGTCGTCGTCACGACAACTCAGGCGGATGCAAATGGTGCCTACTCGATCCCTGCACTTGCCGAGGGCACATATGATTTGGTTGTGAGCGCCGATCAGCATTCCACTCAAACCGTGACCGGAATTTCGATCTCGGCCGGGGTGAGTACCGCACAGGACATACTCCTTTCGATGGTTAGTTCAGGAGGTGGAACCGTGGCCCCCTAGCATCCCTCTCTCGGCCATCTACAGCTTGTACTTTCTCTCATTCTTGCCCATAATGTTTTCCTAGGAGAACATTATGGGCATCAGACTTTACGCACTCCCGCTTTTGGTAGGCTTTGCCTTTTTGGGTTCGCATGAAGCCAAAGCTGCAGCGCCGAACTCACCCATAGCTCCTATTCCAAACGCAGAGCTCTCTCCCGTCTCCGACGAATTCAACCTTCCTTCGCTTCGTTCCACATCGGCGTGGCTCACTGAAACAGACCAACCCTCTCAACTCGCCTGGAAGAAGAAAACCATGTGGGCCTGGGGCAGCACTCCTGGACCGATTTCCATAAAACATTTGCTCCTGAGAACCTGGATTTTTCTTCCCCCCAAATACTCCCTTGCATCCGTGGACGCTGCGCACATGCGCCAGGCTCAAGACCCGGGGACGCCCCCCGTTCTAAAAACAGACGAAGCTCCATTTGCCATTGATATGGATGCCCCTGCAGATACGGGCACTCTTCAAATCAAAGATCCAGCCGGAAAAATATCCACGGTGAAACTTAGAGTCGAAGTAAACAACCCCTCGCCAGTAGCTGTAACCCACCCGTCTTGCCGTGAGAGCGGCTTAGGATTGAGTGCGAAACGAGGCAAAGGAAATATTGCATTTTCCTCGGCCATTTGCGTGGATCGCGGCAATGCCGTTGATCTGTTCTTCTTTTATTCCCGCGATGGTGTTTTGAAAAAGACTGGCATCTCGGGGCTCAAAAATACCACAACCGGTATGATCGAAATCCACTTGCCGAAACCCAAACAAATCTGGAGTGGCCCGCGCTGGATCGGGGGTTTTCAGATTGCGGAGAAGCAAACTGACGTTCCGGCAGAGTATCTCGTTTACTTCGCGCCGAGAGCCGCACGCACCTCTTCAGGCGTAACCCCCGAAGTTGCGTTCACTTATCTCAGCTACTCCGAAGATCCCGGCGATATTCGGATCACCGAAACCGCGGTGACGGGGAAACTCAGCGGTGAACTTAATTTGATTCCTTCGGTTCTCGATGTCGACGCTTCGGTGTTCATGACTTTGGTTCCGACTTCTCACTCCCCTGCCGATTTTGATGCCGCACGATTCTATGGTTTGAATGCGCGGCTGGGTTATCACTTGCCGCTGGGGATGGGTGCAACCGAGTGGCGGTTTCTGTTGGGCGCCTACATCTGGGGAATGAGTGTTCCTGGAAACGCTTACGGGATTCAATCCCTCTGGGGTCCGCAGATGTTCATCTCGACAAGGCACCAGCAAGTGGGCACGCGCAACTGGTCTTTTTATGTAAAATACGTACCGCTTACGAGTGGCTTTTCCTTGGGCAACCGCGAGTTGGCCAGCGGAATCAGTTATCAGATCAACTCACCTGAAGCTCGAACCGCCTGGAGTTTGACTTTAAATGTTTCTGATTTCCGCTACAAAGCCGCTGACGATTCTGGAAAAGTGGGGTTGTTTTCGACCTCGATGGGGATTCAGGTCGGACTGTAACATACTGTAACGATAAGACATTATATCACACTCTCTATTTAGTTGACCAAAAAGATCAACAATAATAACATAATGAGTAGGGGATTTGTTTATATGAAGAATTCACTCTCACTTTGGGCAGGGGTTGCTGCGCGGACATTTGCTCTGGCCTCAACGGTTCTGGTTTTTGTGGGCTGCTTTGAGCCCAAAATGAACAACAAACGCACCCCTGGTGGTAGCTCACCTGGGATCTCGGAGATTCGAGACGACAGCACTGTTTTGATTGCATCCGATGCGACCCCAAAACTGCGCTTGCCTCCCTCTGATTTCAAATACGCAAAAGCCCTCTATGTTTTAGAAGTCGGCAAAGATTTTGTTTCTGATGTCCCAACAAACGCAGGTGGAGAGATCGTGTCTTATTCAGTCATTCCACAACTACCTGAGGGTCTTACCTTAGACACAAGAACAGGCTTGATTGCGGGCGTAATTAGTAAGGAGCTGCCCGAAAGCCCTTTTTCGATCCGAGGAATCAATTCCATGGGCCGAGTCTCTATTTCCATAAGCTTCAAAGTCGTCCCCGCGACCTTCGGGGTTATCACGGACTTTATTTATGTGGATATCGTCGGCGAAAAAGGGAAACTTTTTACAGTCCCGACTCCTACTTATACCGGCGGACCGGTTAGTAGTTTTTCAGTTTCAACAGCCGACGCCTCACCTGCTTTACCTGCGGGACTTTTGATTGATTCAAATACGGGCTCAATCTACGGCACGCCCACTGAAGTCGTTCTCAATCCCACTACAGTCACGATCGCCGCTGCATATAAAGGGGGATCTACCTACGGTGACGGCGCTACTTTGGCGCAGGTTTCAATTCAAATTAAAGACACCCCACCTGCGGGACTCGTATACTCACCCACCGAAATGAAATGCTTCTTAGGCGACGCCTGCAAGCTAGCTGCACCCAAGAGTTCGGGGGGAACGATCACGAAGTTCTCACTCGTTGGCGCTCCTAACTTTCTGACGATCGACGCGGCCACGGGTGCACTGTCTGTGGATTCAAAAACAGAACAGAAGGGGGATTTTTCTTTCCAAGTAAAAGCAGAGAATTCAACCAGCGATTCAACAAGCGTTTCAGTGGCTCTCACGGTAACGGATAAGCCGACATTTGCTTATAACCAAATCATCGGGATTTTGGGTACCGCTTTGACCCCCATAAGCCCGGTCATAACAGGCGTAGCCCTCTCAGGATTTTCTGAAGCCCAGGGCTCTTCTCTCCCTGCAGGCCTGAAGATTGATGCCGTAACGGGAGCGATTTCGGGAACTCCCACGGTCGTAGGACTCATTGAGGTTTCTGTCGCCCTTCAAGCCAACTTTGCGGGGGGTACGGCACCGGCGACTGCAACTGCAAAGTTCATCATCAAAGACAAAGCACCAGAAGTTTCCTATGGTCCACAGACCATTACTTGCAACTTAGGGGACTACTGCGCCGCCTTATCCCCTCCGGTAAGTACGGGAGGAGCGGTCACCTCTTATGAATTTGTATTGGGCGGCCAAAGCAACGTTCCATCCTTCTTAAATATCAACACGGCAACGGGTATCCTGTCGCTAAATCTGAATACGGAAACTATCGGCACCTACCCTTTTACTATTAAAGCAACTAACCTGACCAAGACCGTAAGTGTGCCGCTGATTCTGGTGATCATCGATCCCATTCGGAACTTGGCGTATCCCTTCTCCGGTATGATCTTGCAAAAAAATTCGTTGGCAATGACCAATACACCAACGTGGAAGGGACCCGGCGCCACGTTCGATGTGAATCCAAAGTTACCTGCAGGACTGGGTCTGGACCCATTGACCGGAGTCATCCAAGGGATTCCCACAGCGTATGCACCAAAACAAGACTACGTCATCAGCGCCGTCAATCCGGATAATACCGCTGGAGCAGCCAAAGCAACCCTATCCATATTTGTTGCAAATACTGTCTCCCAACCTGCATCAGTCAGTAGAGATCTTCGTCGCAGGTACCATTCAGCCAGCCTCTTAAGAGATGGTCGAGTTCTCATTGCAGGAGGCTTGGATTGCAATGGGGCGCCTTTGAACACAGTCGAAATATTTGACCCAGCCACAGGCTTTTTTCAAAGTCTTTCACATCCACTTACAACGGCGCGCTCTCACCACTCCTCCTCGTTAATGGCAGACGGACGCGTCTTGATCGCCGGAGGAGAAACCGCCCCAAACAACGCCCTTGCGACTTTAGAAACAATCGATACGAGCAACGGCGATATCGCTGCGGCGGGAGGCTTCAAGACCGGAGGTAGAACCTCTCCAGTTGCCATCAGACTTTCAAACGGCAAAGTGATTTTTGGAGGAGGCACGAGTACGCCAGCACTTGAATTGGTTGATCCCGCAAGAAAGATCTTCACTGCTATTGGGGTGCCGAGCAATACTGACCTATCAGATGCGAAGGGCACGATGCTTGCGAGTGGGAAAGTCCTTTTTGCAGGAATTCTTTCACCCACAGCGTCTCTGATTTTTGATCCCACCGATAATTCAATAGTCAAAATTGCCCCGCCAAGTGTTCCGACCAAACTCCACACGGTGACGGGGCTCCCGGATGGCACTGCTCTTTTGGTGGGTGGTTCTGCGGTTAACGGCGTTGTTGTGAATCTGACGAAAATATTTTCACCATCAAATAGTAGTTTTGCTGCAGGTCCAGCTCTTATTTCAGCTAGAGCTCAGCATACCGCCAGTCTCATGCTCGACGGAACCGTTACAATTGCGGGCGGGGTGGATGCAACAGGAGCAGCACTCGACTCAGTCGAGCAGTTTAAGAACGCTGCATTTTCTCAAAAAGCGGCATTAAGCTCGCCCCGCGTCGGGCACACTTCGACCCTTCTGACCTCGGGAGGGCTATTTATCTACGGAGGAGAGGCGTGCGGTGCTACACCCCCGCCTGCAGGGGAAGTATTGGCTCCGGCAGCTTTCGTCGTAAATCCTAACATTTTTATACCGCTGATTTTTCCATAGTAAATTACAAAGAAAAAGTCGCATATACTTGTAATTAAACAGTTATTCATATAATAGAAGCAGTTGACTTAATTGGTCAACTAAAATAAACTTATAGATAGGGGATCTATAAGGGGGACGTTTTATGAAATCTATTTATTGGAAATATCTGTCGCGCACGCTTGGACTTGCCTTGGTTGCGTCGACCACGATGGGCGCGGGAACTTGCACCTCGGGACCAAAGATGAATCGGACCTTGGGGTCGGTCACGAGAACCGTTTCGAACACTTCGGGCGGAACCAGTGGTCAGATTAGCGGCTCCGGAATAATTCAAGACGCCCTCAAAGCTCCCAAGAATCTGCGCTTCTCCCAAAATTCTTTTGCGTTAACCGTGGGTAAGCCGGAATTAATTCTCGACCCCACCTTTGAAGAGGGAACCCCCGCACTTTTTGACATCAAACCCGATCTACCCAAAGGCCTGACGTTCGATTACCTGTTTGGAAATATTATCGGCACACCAAGTGTGGCAATGGATGAAACTGAATTCACAATTACGGCGAAGAATGCGGTGGGTGTGGCCGAGGTGAAGATAAAGATCAGCGTGAGTGAACTTGCGCTCCCGGCAGACCCTGTCGACGACGATCCCAGTCCTTCACTCAACTACAGCTCGTGTAACAGCATCTTGGTCTGTACGATTGGGCAACCATGCTCATGCAAGCCTACTCTCGTTACCACACTACAAGTAACTTTTGAGTTTGCGAAAAAGTCGACTTTACCCACCTACCTCTCCTCTCCTAGCGATCTCGAAATCATCAAAGGAATCTCAATGGATCACACAACTGGTGTGATCGGAGGAACGGCACTTGAGTTTTTGAGCAAGCCCCTGAGTGCGATTGTGAACGCAAAAAACTCAGAGGGGCGAGTTGTTGCATCCTCCATTGTTACTTTAAATCTGAGCATGCCTAAAAATACACCCTTTGACTACGGCGGAGGACTTCTCACATTTCCACTAGGTGACCTGGCTACTGAATTCAAACCGACATTAAATGGCTCTTTTGATACGTTCACCTATTCTCCTGCCTTGCCTGAGGGGATCAATCTCGACTCCAAAAACGGAACCGTGAGTGGTACGCCTAAAGCATTTTCAGATAAACTCACAACTCATGTCGTTATCGCAAGTGATTCGAGTGGAAAAACTCCCTCGGCCGTGACTGTTTTCACCCTCAAGCTTATGGATATTCCTCCCCTGAGCTTGACGTATTCATTCAATCAAAGTCTTTATGTAGTCGGAAAGCAAATTTTGCCAAATTATGCACAATACAAAGGAGGAGCCGCGCAATTTAGTTCGCCTTGCTTCGGAGGAAATTCCAACATTGAAGGACTCATCTTGGATCCCTCTACCGCAAAAATATCTGGTACACCCACGAAAATCTTCGATCCTAAAGTGTGTGCAATTACTGCTCAAAACAACGGAGGACCTCCCCTTACAACCAATGTAACGATAAGCGTAGTTAATCAGCTGCCAACGCTGGGAACCCCGGTATCAAATCGTTCAGATCATACTGCGACGCTCTTAACAGACGGAAGAGTCCTTATCGTAGGCGGGAGCGATCTTGCTACAGCAGGAACACTGAAAACGGCGGAAATATTTGACCCCAAGACAGGCGCTTTTACAAAAACAGGGGACATGACTTATGCCAGACAAAAACATCAGGCCGTGCTTTTGTCGGATGGACAAGTTGCAATAATTGGAGGCACTTCCAACTCTGCTCCTCCGCCACCTGGCCCCTCAAAAACTATCGAAATCTATGATCCAACAAGCGGCGAATTTTCAAAATCAATAGTCCCAATGACGAGAGAAAGGACTAGTCCGGCCGCGGCACTCATGCCCGATGGACGCGTCTACATTGTAGGAGGCAATTCCGATGGAGCACCTGAAATCTTCGATCCTTTCAAAGGGAGCAGTTCAGTAACTCGCCCGCCCGGCTTTAACTATTCCTTATTCTCAGTTGCTGCGACTCTAGACATAAATCCAGGTAAGGTTCTTTTCATTGAAGGAGCAAATGCAAACAATAATCCAGTCGAACTCTATACAGCTTCAACCAACTTAATTTCTTCCGGCACTTCACTTCCAACGCAAATATTTGATTCCTTCACCCTCACTGCACTACCAGGAGGACGGTACGTAGTAGCAGGGGGCACCACCAGCAACACCTCAGTGGGTGGAGTGCTCATCAGCGACGTAAACACTTCAGTGAATACCCCCCTCTTTGGAGGAGATGATAGAGCTGGTCACACTGCCAACCTCATGCCCGATGAAAAAACAGTCATACTTTTGGGCGGATATGTGTATATCAATCAAACTATCTACTGGGGAAACACCGCCCCGGACGGAACCGAATGCAATAACGATGCTGAAGATGACTGTCCGTATTCCTTCGACACACTTACTGCATCCGCCGATACTATCTCAACGGATTCAAAATCACTTACACGAAAATCCATTGCTGGTTTAAAGAGCGCCCGTTTTAAACACACTTCGACCCTACTGCAAAGTGGGACACTCTTGATCGTGGGCGGAGCGGATCTTGCCTCTACTCAAACAGTGAACACTCCGGAGTACTACCCAGCCCCTTAATCCCCTACGCGCAGCCCTTACTCAGCAACTCCTCAAGCGGTGCGGGATCCTTGCCGGCCGCAACTACCGCAGGCGATACCTCACGCCCCGCCCCTTACCTTCAAGAACAAGAGGACCATCGGCGACCATCGATTTAAAGTAAACCATAACCGTATTTCGGTTCACTTTCGTTAGCGTCACAACTTCAGCAACGGAGGCAGAGCCATGGGTTTTAATGATCTCGATGATTTGAGCGAAAGGGGCGGCATCTTTGCCAACAAAATCTCTCCCCGAAGCTTATGCTCACCCAGGATTCTTCACAAGCATCGCTGAACCATTACCGCTATTCTTTCCAACTGTTTCCAAGCGCTTTCAAAATCAAAAATAGAAAAGTCCCTATCCCGCAATACCGGGCGCAGATCTGTCTCTAACTGATCTTTGAATGCGGCTTTCCGCTCCAACGAAACCTGAATCTGGCCATTCCCAGAAACTTGAAACTTCTCCTTAATCAAAGCTAACCAACCCTGCTCATCTAAAGGAATATGACTATTGCGTGTTGCGTGATCCAGGTCGTACAGGTCCCTGATCGCAGCTTCCTTTCGCGTTAGCGCTGCCCGGACCTTTTCGGCGTAAGCCTCTCCTTTGGATAGGCAGGCAACATCAAAATGGGGTATCAACGGCGCATCAGTATAAGGGTCTTGAAGCAAAGTTGCAGCGGCCTTCATGACGGCTTCATGGACTTTTTCACGTTGGCTAATCTCAATCAAAATAGAATCTGTTTTCTCAATGAGCACAGAATTATATATAACAGTAGCATTGTACTGCCTCGACTCATTACTTCCCGTCAAAGACTTCTCAAGCACAACTCCAGGAATATTAGTAGGGAGTGCCAAAACAATTGCCTTCAGAGGCTTTGCATTTTTGCTGCGCTCACCACGAGTGGTTTTAAAATCCGTCGAAATAGTAAAATCAAGATCTTCACTTAGCCTATAAAATCCCGCATGAACTTTATTCAAAAGAGTTCCGCCTTTGAAAACAAGAGCGTTCCGCGTTTTCATTAACTCTCTTAAAACCAGCGAACAATAATAATCCTTTTCAATCAGGCGCGCGGAAAAGCCAGTTTTACCTTCGACAAATCGGATCGAATCCTTAAATGCGCTACGATCCTGATGCGGCAATAAAGGGTTAGACATTGAGAATCAAACCCCATTTTACATCGATTTTTCCACGCGCACTTTTTGTGGGATCCAGCGGCACAAAGGATCTTTGACTTGGAATAGTTTTCATAATCTTGGCAAGATAGGGCTTCGAATATTTCACCCCATCAAGCACAAAGCCCACACGCTTCTTCACAGCGACATTTCCGAGCTTGAGCAATATTCTCAAAAATTCATCCATAAATTTCTTGTCATTTACCCGCTCCTTGAGCCAACCAAAGGCCTTAGACTGCGTGCCATACTTCTCACAGTCATAAATCGCATCAAATACTGCGCGAGGGAGTGAGCTAAACTTAACCACAATCTCCCCCTCTCGCTCCTTTACATTATAGCCTTGGGTAAATCCCAGACGATCCGGCGCAATCTTAATAAACCGATAATTTTGACCCGCAATTTTCTTCAACCCTGAAAGTTTGTCATTATACACATCCAATTGATTTGGCACCTGAGTATCTAAACCATATGAACTAAAAACCGTAAGACCGCTGATTTGATAGCCCTTCGCACTTACCGCTTTCATCAGCGCATCCACAATTAAGTATCCCGAGGGACTAAACACCCCTCCAGGTGGAAGTGTCTTTGGGACTAAATAGAGGCCCCGCATGAGTTTAGCGATAAGTCGCTTCTTAGATAACTGAGCAAGGAGTCTGGCCTCTTGCACCGGGGTCAAGCGTAAGGCGGCCAGCAGATCGCCTGTCTTTACGACCGTGATTCCCCTATTTTGTGACCAAGAAAGAAACTTGGACTCTATCGATCCATACCGTTCCACCATATATTCTATTTACGCTAATTCTGGTCTAACCGCAATACAAGAAAATAGAATATACACTCAAAACTCACCCTATCCCCTACGCCCAGCCCTTACTGAGCAACTCCTCAAGCGGCGCGGGATCCTTACCCGCCGCTGCCCAAGCCTCACGCACAACGCCCACAAACTCGCGCTGAAACCGCTCACGCGTGAAGAGTGCCGCACGTGTGCGACAGTCGGCCTCTGAAAACACCACCGCGCCCGTTTCTATTTTCTGGACCGCTTCCATGAGCGCCTCGACTGTCTGCGGAGTAAACAACACCCCTGTCTGTGGCGTCACCGTCTCACACGCGCCGCCTTCACCAAACGCGATCACAGGTGCCCCTGAAGCCATAGCTTCAACCGGCGTGATTCCAAAATCGTCTTTGCCCGGAAACACAAACGCGCGGCATTTCGAATACAAATCCGCAATCGCGGCGTTTGATAATGAACCTAAAAAATCTATGGTTGGCCCTGCAATCTTCTTAAGCGCCTTTTGTCCGGGACCTGACCCCACAATGAGCAGCGGTAACTTGAGTCGCGTAAACGCCTCAATCGCGAGATCCACGCGCTTATTGGGCGCAAACGCGCCCACCATCAAATAACATTTCCCAGGGAGTCTGGGCTTCGTAAACCTGGACTGCTCGGCAAACGGGTAAATCACCTTGGCATCGCGCCCGTAAAGTTCCCGCAATTGGCGCGCGATGTATTCACTGTTTCCCACCATCGCATCGACCCGCTCGGCAGTGCTCACGGATTTATCCCAATCTTGAAGGCGCTTGCGGACAGCTGCGGCCGCCAGGCGAACCGGAAACTTCGCTCGCCCCGGTCCAAAATAGTCTTCATACCGATCCCAGATATATCGCATCGGCGCATGTACATAAGAAACATGAACTGCGCCCGGCGCTTTGCGAATCCCCTTCGCCACACAATGCGATGAAGAGATGACAAGATCAAACCCCGTAAGATCAAAGCGATCAATCATTTGGGGCATCAGGGGCAAGAAATAACGATAACGCTTTTCAGCCTGCGGAACCTTTTGTAGCCAGCTCTTATGAATTTTCAATGTGCTTAGAATCGGGGAAATCGCCCCGGGCACCTGAATCAGCGTAAAAAGATCACTCTTGGGAAAAAGCTCCGCGATGGCTTCGAGGACGTATTCGCCGCCGCGCATTCCGGTGAGCCAGTCATGAACAAGTGCGACTTTCACAAACAAGTCTTAAAATATTCGAGCGTTTTCGCCAGACCCTCTTCTAACGACACCTTGGGCTCCCAACCCAAAAGCGTGCGCGCACGCGTGATATCCGGGCAGCGTTTGCGTGGATCATCAGGACGGGCCGGCATAGAAGTCAGCGTCGAGCGAGAACCCGATAGTTTGATCACCGTTTCCGCAAACTCACGCACGGAGCGCTCCACGGGATTTCCAATGTTCACGGGATCTTTGATATTGCTCTCAAAGAGGCGCACGATTCCGTCCACTAGGTCTGTGACATAACAAAAACTCCGAGTCTGACTTCCATCTCCATGAATCGTCAGCGGCTTGCCCTGCAACGCTTGCATACAAAACTCAGGCACAATGCGCCCGTCATCAGGACGATTGCGAGGGCCGTAGGTATTGAAAATTCGAACCATGCCGCCATTGAGCGGCTTTGAGCAGCCCTCCGGCCAACGACCCACTCCTCGATTTGCGGTACTGACATAGGCCTCGGCAAAACGCTTCGCTTCATCATAGCAAGCGCGCGGGCCCGTTGTACTGACGTTTCCCCAATAATCTTCTTTTTGCGGATGAACGAGTGGATCTCCATAAGTCTCAGAAGTTGAAGCGAGCAGATAGCGCGCATTATGGCGCATCGCTAGCTCCACCGTATGCTTGGTGCCCTCAGAATCCACGGCCAAAATCTCAAACGGAATTTTATCAAAATCCACAGGACTTGCAGGACACGCAAAATGAAACACCCCATGCAACCCGTGTTTTGCGAGCAACTCCAGACGTTGCTCCGGAATCGGCTTGCACACATCCCACTCCAGAAGTCTCATGTTTGGATTCTCAAGTGCTTGCTTAAGATTCTCTTTCCGACCGGTTACAAAATTATCGACCGCGGTAACCGCGTATCCTTTTCCAAGCAAAGTCTCAGATAAATGAGAGCCAATGAATCCTGCCCCGCCCGTAATGACAATATGTTTCATATTGTTTGGAAAACTATCACACTCAAAACTTAAGGTAAACTTGATCCATGGTCGCAGCCAAATTTTCGGCACTAAAACGGCTCAAAATGGCCCTTCGTGTCTCCACAGATGTCCGAACGCCGCCCCCCACTGCCACCTGCTGCATCGCGCGCGTCCACGCATCGATATTGCGAGGATCAAGCCACACGGCCTCGGCATCTTTAAGGTCAACGAGTCCTTCACGGTGAGGAGGAATTTCTGAAACGAGCACCGGCACACCCATCGCTGCCGCTTCAACGGGCGGAAGCCCAAAACCCTCATAGAGCGAAGGAAACACCAAAGCCCCCGCTCCTTCAATAAGCGCTCGAGTCTCATGAGTAGCCACACTCCCTAACGCACAAACGCCCGGGACGTCGGCGAACTCTTTCATGCTGAGGGCGAGTTTCCACAATGCCCCTTGGGGTTGCGCCGCGCGCAGCGCGCTCTCGAGATACTTCGAATAGGCCTCCACCAGCATTCCAACATTTTTGTGAGGTTTCGGATTTGAGAGTGCAAAAAAATACTGCCCCTTCTCCAACCCATATTTTCCCAAAACGCCAGAGATCAGTCCTTCAGTCACCGGCTCGGCAAGTGCAGAATCAATCACATTGTAGGCAATCTGAATTGATTGCGACGGGACGCCCAACCACTGAGACAGCTCAGCTTGCGAGAACTTTGAAACCGTACAAACCTTGGCCGCTTTGCGCGCAAAGCGCTTAAGCAAGAACCGATAATACAACTTATGAAACAAGCCACCATAGGTCAGATGATTCAAATCATGAATCGTCACCACCCAAGGGCACGGCGCCCAGGCTAGACTCGAAAAGGTCGGACTATGGTAAAGATCCGCATCCAGGGATTTAAGAACCCGCGGAATCTCAATCAACTCCGCGATCGACAAAAAAGGAGCGCGACAAAAAACCCTCGGAAAGTCGGCAAATATGGTTTGTGAAATTCTCTCCCGCATTTCCTCATTAAGTAAAAAGACAACCTCGTATCCAAGTTCCTTCTTATCCTGGCTTGCCTGGAGGCCTTCGGCCAGAAACGTAATATAGCGGGCAAAACTGTGATGAACATGATCCACCGAGCGAGCGTCGATTACGACGCGCTTACGGACTTTTTTTTTCACAGGATCTACACTCTCACCTTGAGCACGTTCAGCCCCCAACAAGGCCCACGCCACCATCCACATCAGCTGGTGAAGAACTTTACCTTCCGCAAAATTAGTCTGGGTCAGACCGTTGATCTGAAACACGATAAAAGCGCACAAAAGCCCCCGGCCTCGTACATCGGCAAAAGCCTTGGTCAACCGAACCTTCCAAAACAAGACGCCCACGAACACGCACCAAGCCAACCACGAAACGGTGCCTAAAAGCCCGGTCCCACCCATATAATCCAGGAAATTATTGTGCGCATGCCCACTGAAAACGTCCGCTCCAGCGTGTTTAGCCATCAAGTAGAAACCCGAGAGCTCGATGTTATGATGCCAGCCCACACCCGTAAAAAGACGCGCTTTGAAAAACTCAAGGTTCGCTTCCCAAAGTTCCTGTCGCGTCGCCACTCCCAAGGCGTTGTGCATGCGCGCCGAAATCACGGGATGCTGCGAAATCAACACTCCCCCCAAGACACAAGCAAACGCCAGAGGTAACGAAAGCTTCTTAGGAAGACTCCACAAGACCCAAATGAGAATTCCAAGGGGGAGCGCAATCCAAAGCGTGCGGGAGTAGGTCGCAAAGAGAACAAAAAGTCCCACCGCCGCCAACACACCAAACAGCGCTCGCATGCGATCTGTGCGCGCCAACAAGAGGCGATCCAAACCCACGAAAAACGGAAAAATCAAAATGCTCGCTACCGAAAGATGGTGTCCAAAAAACAGCGTCGAATGAAACCGATGCTCAAGCCCCGGAATATGCTGAGGCCTTGGCCAACCCGTAAAATGCTGAGCGACTCCAATCACCGCCAATAAGGCATAAGCGCCTATCCATGCCCAAAAAACGGCCTTGCGTGATGACTCGGGCAAAGCACGAAGTGCCACCACTAACAAGAGTGGCCAAAACAGGTACCAACCCTTGGTCATCTCTTTGAAGAAAAAAACTTCCGAAACTCGCCCACCCACTTCAAGCGGCGCCCACTTTGCGATGAGAAGACTCAAAGCGCAGGACAAAAAAAGCAATCCCGAAAAGGCAAAATAACGCCGAGAAGTGGTCCGACTGAGTTCGGCTTTAAGGGTACTCCAAAGTCCAACAGGACCGCTCATCGCAAAGAGCAGCACAAGCGCGACAACGACCGCGCCGATACTCATCGTGGCCATCGAGCCTAGCGATAAAACGGCGTAAATTCCTAAGGCCCAAGCTACGATTTGGGATCTCTTAGCCGTTAGCAATCAAAGACCCTTTTCTTCTTATCGTTCTTATCAGCGCCCACAATCCCGATTCGGGCCAACGAAAAATCAAATCGCACGGGATCCGTCGGATCCACTTTGCGCAGTCTTGCGGTCACTTCAAGCGCCGCTTTCCAGTCCAAGGTTTTTCGATCCGTCAGCCGCAAGTTGCGACTGATTCGCCCGACATGAACATCCAGCGGAATCACAAGTTGTGAAGAATTCAAAAAAGATTTCAAAGATCCCTTGTTGCCGACCAGCTCCGAACCTTTCGTCCAAAGCCCTAAATCGATTCCATCGCGCCGCCCCATCCAACGCATAAGCATGCACCAACGCTTGCAGCAACTGCCATCCTGTGGGGCAGTCAAAAAATGGGATCGAGCCAAGGCAGGCTCGCGTGCTCTGATTTCTGTGATGAGTGAATTAAGCGCCCCTTCAAAAGTGGGGTCTTGGGGCGAAAGATCACGAACGAATCGGGCTCCAAGAGAACCATACTCCGTCCACATTCGATTCACGGTCCTAAAAAGAGCCAGGACCTCAGGGGCACGATTAAATCGATGGACAAAACCCTCAAAAGATTTCTCGGCGGCGCGCACCCCTTCTTCATTCGAAAGGCTGCGGATAAACAGCGAGGGCGTAGCCGCGACCCGCTCAATACGCGCGAGGACATCACGAATGGAGTGCCGAATCTGCACGACATTTCCATAGGCAAGCAGGGCGGAAATTAGGGCCACCGGCTCCTGATCCCAAGGCGACTTATACTGATGCACGAACTCTAACGGATCCGTACTCAGAAACTCCGAGCGATGAAATCGATTCTCATTTTCTCGCAAAAATGCTTCAAGCTTAGGTGTCGAAATCTGGGGCACGCCTTTGGTCTGACACACCTCGTGAAAATAGTCAAAGGTGCTCCCCACCTTTTTGTTAATACTTGCGTCATTTTCGCACCTCTCCGAAAGATCCTTGTCAAATCCAAGCCCAGGCCGGTAGAACTCTATCGGGGGATCTGAGTGCCAAAAAGAACTGACATCGAAAAAATTCTCCTCATCGGAAGCGGCCAGA
>CAIRTR010000218.1 GCA_903881565.1 Oligoflexia bacterium
AGTACGGCGAAGAGCGCTTCGCAAACCGAATCGCAAAAGTGATTTGTGAACGCAGACTTCGCGAAGGCCCGGCCCAAACCACCGCGCAACTCGAAGAATGGATTTATCGCGCACTGCCTCTATTTGCCCGCAAGCCCCAGGGTCGGATTCACCCGGCAACGAGAACCTTCCAGGCGCTAAGAATTGCGGTGAATAAAGAAATGGACGAACTCGATAGTTTGCTAGAAAATGTAATCCTCAGAGTCAGGCCGGGGGGACATGTGGCGATATTGAGTTTTCATTCCTTGGAGGATCGCAAGGTGAAGCACTGCTTTAAGGAAAACCCTCGTTTTCAGCAGCTCACCAAGAAGCCGATCATCGCGGATGACGCCGAGATTGAGATCAACCCTCGGTCCCGCAGCGCAAAACTAAGAATCGCGCAAGTTCAGCTCGTGCAAGAGGGGACACCGTGAAGCCCACACAGAATACTACGGCGAACCTCGCCCAGCGCACCTACCTCGGAATTCCCATCTGGGTTTTCCCCGTCTTCGCCCTCTTCGCGGTCGGCACCGTCTGGCTCAGACTCGCCATCGTCAGAACAACCTACACGATCAACCAAGCGGATCGAACCACGCGAAACGTGCACCAGGAACTGGAACAAGTTCACCTCAAAGTCACTGCGCTCAGATCCCCCCGTCGACTCGAAAACATCGCCAAGACAAAATTTGGACTCTCTCAACCCTCTTCTGATCAAGTCATTTACATGAAGGAAACCGATGAAGTTCGCACGCACCAAGCTGCACCCCAAAAGCCCTAAAAGTACGGACGCCCAAAAGCGCCGCATGATCGCGCTGGGCGTTTGTGTGTGTCTTCTCGCGGCGGCCATCATCACGCGTTCGGCGATGATTCAAATCCATTCTGATCCAAGGCTTGCGAACATGGCTAAGCGCCAGTTTCAATCCAAAATGCTCACTCGCCCCCGCAGGGGCGCAATCGTCGATCGCAACGGCGAGCCTCTCGCCATTAACGTCGAGATTCACAGCTTAGCTGCAAACCCTGCGAAGGCCCAAAACAAAGCGGTGCTTGCGCGATTGATTGCGAAGGCGATGGATCTGCCGTACGCCAAGGTCTTGGCTCGCTTGGGCGAAAAACGAGACTTCGTCTGGCTTAAGCGCCACCTCACCGAGGCCGAGCTTTTATCCCTTAAAAAGTGGCATATTCAAGATGCCTCAGGCGATCTCGTCTCGGGCCTCTGGCTCGTGCGCGAAAGCAAACGCGTCTATCCTCACAAAGAGCTTGCCGGCCAAATCCTAGGCGGAGTCAACGTGGACTCTGAGGGTCTCGAAGGGATCGAACTTTGGCAAAATGAGCGCATGCGAGGGAAAGTCGTCTCGGTCTCCGCAATCAAAGACGCTCTCGGCCGCCCTACCTTTATTGATGCCGTGGCCGCTGGGCATGTGCAGGATGGCGAGCCCGTTCAGCTCACGCTCGACGCTTCACTCCAGTACGCCGTTGAAGAAGAACTGCGTAACTCGGTGCTAAAAACAAGATCCCGAAGCGGAACCGTCGTCGTCATGAACGCCACCAGTGGAGAAATTCTCTCCATGGCTAGTTATCCTGTTTTTGATCCCAACGAAAAATCTCAATCTCCCGATCACAAACGTAATCGCGCAATCACCGATGGCTACGAGCCAGGCTCCACGCTTAAGGCCGCACTGC
>CAIRTR010000219.1 GCA_903881565.1 Oligoflexia bacterium
TGAGTTGGATCGCGCGGTTCCGGGCGCCGATCACTTTATCGACGAACTTCATTCTTTAGGCGCAAAGGTAGTCTATGTGACCTCGCGATTTGAAGATGTTCAGGGCGTACCCACTCGTCGCTCGCTTACGGACTTGGGTTATATGAATCCGCCTGAGCTCGCCCAGCTCTATCTTCGGACTCGCGGGCAGAGTTCCATCGACTTCAAACAAAAAACTTATGATTCGATCCAGCGAGAAATCTTGAGCTCTGCCACACCAGCAGCCGTCTTGGCGGTTTTTGAGAATGAACCCGAAAATATGATGGCGCTTGCGAGTCATTTTCCTGAATCGCTGCGAGTATTCGTTCTGGGCGCGATGATTAAGGCAGGCGCCCTTCCCGAGGGTACGACCCAGATTCAGAACTACCTCTAAATTATCGCTTCAGAATCGCGAGTGTTTCAAAGTGTTCCGTCTGGGGAAAAAAATCATAGCTTGAGAGATCTGTGATTCGCCATCCGGATGATTCGAGGACTTTGAGATCGCGAGCCAGGCTCGAAGCACTGCATGATAAGTAGACTAAGGTTTTGGGCTTTTTGGCTACAGTGAGTTGCTCAATCTCTGACAGAACCGCTGGTCCCATTCCAGGCCTTGGGGGGTTTATATAGAACGCGAAGTCGGGAGGAATTAATTCCGCGACCTTTGGATCCCGTAATCGATCCTCGACGGTTCCGACAAAACCTTCATGAAGTTTGCGGCCAATGGGCTTCAAGGAGCGAGCGAAGCTGATAGCGTCTTTGGCGCATTCGATACCGATCCATCCGACCGTGTCGGGCAAAAGGGTTGAGAGCTCGCCCGTGCCGCAGTAGAGATCCAAGACAGCTGCAGGCTGAGCCGCAGCGAGGGCCGTGATCGCCTTGTCTCGGGCTTGTTTGAGAAGGGTGGTCGCGACCTGGCGAAACGCACGTATCGGGTGATGAGATGCCGGGGGGAGGCTGGCCGTGGGAGTGACTTCGGGGTTAAATGGAAAAACAGGATGAATGTCGTGATGGCCAAAAATCTTTCGGCCTACTTGTGGGTTGCAATGATACCAGACCTGCTCAAACGGGGGCGTTAAAATCTCCGCCCAATTAAGTTTCTGAAGGGCGGCGATTGCCGCTGAATCCGGGGCGCTGGAAACAAAAACAAGATGTGGAATTCCAATCCAAATCCCGGCAAGCCGTCGTGCAAACTCGGGCGCATGGGCGCTCAAGCCTTTACGGATGCCTTGAATGGCCTTTTGAATTGCAAGGTGGTGAATCGGGCATTCGTTCCAAGAAACGAGCTCTTCGTCCCATTTTCCATCAGGGGTGCGGATGCTTCGGAGCATCCCGAATGAGAGGTTGAAGGGCGATTCGCCTGATTGGGGGGTGAGCTGTGCCCTGAGCCAGCTTTTGGTGCGATAATGAAGTCGCTCTTGAAGTGGTGCGGGAACAATGGGCGCAAGACATGAACCCCAAGGTTCGAGCTGTCGTTGCGCCCATTGCTGTTTTTTTACCAGCTGAGTAGCATAATCGAACTCTTTATAATGACAGGCACGGCAATCAGGATTGCAGCCTGGAAGTTCGAAAAGTCTAGGCTGAGAAATCAGTTCGCCTTCCAAACGCCGCCAGAAGCCGAGCAAAAGCTTTGTGCTGATGAAGCGGTGTGAACAGAAGAATAGTAAACATAAGCCATTTCGAATTCGTCACCCGAGGAAATCGTACAGGTTCCTACCGCGTTTGTTGCAGAGCACGCCGCAGAAAAAGTCCCGCTCATATAGGTCACACAGTTGGACTGGGTGTTCGCATCTGAGGCGTTATAGAAGGAGCCTTGATAGTTGATGCAGTAGCCACTGGATGCCACCGTGCATGCTCCTGCGATGGCCGTTGGTGCTCCTGGTGTTGGAGTCGTTGTTGGGGTGGCAGTCGGAGTCGCAGTAGGAGTCGTGGTGGGCGTTGCAGTAGGTGAAGGAGCAGGAACGTCTGCAGCGCAGGAGTCTTGATTCTGCTCAAGAGCATCGCAAGGGATCGCCTTGCCATCAAACGAGCAGCTGAAATCAGTGGAGCTTGCACACGAAAGATTTTGTTGTGAGGTTGTCGTGGTTCCATCGGCGTTGAATTTGCTCTTGAAGCTGCAAGCGACGGTCCCTGAACCGATGTCAGAGCCTTCAAGCGTTCCGCCGATGCCCATCGTGATTTCCATCGTTCCTGTGTTTGCAGTGCTTGATTGGGTGATTCCGGCCATGTCGATGAGAAGCGTGATGCTGCCGTTTGAGAATTTGTAGGTTTTGTCTTTGCAGGTGGAGGTGATCGTGTTGCCAATCGTGCAAGTCATTTTAAAGCTCGTGTTCGAGCCCGCACAAGATAAGCTACATTCGCCGCCATCTTGAATGGGGGTTTTTGTCGCCGCGAGTTCTTTGCAGGAGGCGTCATCAAGGGTGATGCCGCTTTTGTAAACCCAAGCATAGTTTTCGCTCTGGCGAAGGGCGATGGCGGTGAGCTTGCTTTTTTGAGAGTTCTTCAACATGCCACTCATGCTGGACGTTGAAAGAAGATTCTTGATGCTTGAAACCCCTTTTGCGGCATCCGTTGTTTGCGCTTCAGTCAGAGTCTTGCTTCCGCAAGATGAAAATGAAACAGCCAAGATAACCGAAGTAATTGCCAAAAATCCAAAACGAATATTTCTCATAAGATCCCCCTGATTATTGATTCTTGGGGCTCTTATACACTAAGGTTTTTGAAACTCAATTCAGAACTTTGCTGAACCGAGTTATTTTGCGATTCGCTGGTAAGACTTTGTCAGGTGACAGGATTTCGCACACGATCCGCCATCAGCAGTCTGCGTATAGGTCAGAGGGAAGGGTTTCTTGAATCGGAACAAGGTCGTGCGTATATTGAAAGGCTGGGTACTTCCATGCGGATCGTGGCAGGCTAGGCACGAACGGCCCATGTCCTTATTAGGATTTCCGGTGGCATCCACGACATGGTACCAGTGCAGGTTTTTCCGTCGTAAAACCCCATTGACCATTTCGTCTTTGCGAAAGCCCGTATCGTTCTTCGTGATTGAAGCGCCCAGCATCGAGGTGTCATGGCACTCAAAGCACAAGGCGTAGGTGTTTGGCTTTTCTTGATACTCATTCAATTCACCGCGGGGAAATGGGCTTGTGAGTAATCTGATATTGTTGCTCGCGTGGGGCGCGTGGCAGCTGCTGGTGCAATTCTCATCAACTGCAGAGTGAACGTAAGGGCTATCGATAACTTTTTGTTTGATGTTGGGGATCGTGCGTGGATCCGAGCCTGCGACTTTGATTGCTTTGTCATGGCAGCTAAAGCAAAGCGCCTGGGGCTTCATGGAGAGAAGTTTCTTCTCGGCAGTTGAGTGGGGTCCGTGGCAACTCAAGCAGGATTGCTCAGAGTTGATGGGGCCGTGAACCGAGAGTCCGGTGTGCTGCAATTCGCTGTGGCAGCTCAGACAAAGTTCTTGTTTTTCTTTTTTGAGAAATCCCCTGAAGTTCGATCCATGAGGATCGTGGCAACCCACGCAGTGGGCTTCAGCTTGAAGGGCGGGGTGAACGTTGGGGAGATTGTCTTTGCGTTCGTGGCACATGTAACAGGTTTTGTCGGGGTCCGTTGTGCCTTTGCTGCCGGGTACTGGCGTCGAATCGTGGCACACATCACACATTTGATTGACGTAAGGAAAGTGCAGGAACTTAATTCGCGCTTCTTCTGCGGCAAATGCGGCGGTCACCAAGCTCGTGGCGCTCAACGCAAATGCGATCAACAATGTCTTCGTAACTGTCTGTGTAATGGTTTTCATGCGCAAAACTTACCTCGCGCTGCATTATATACGAGAAAGGGGCGAAGTCAAAAAAAAAGGTCTAAAAAATGAGGGGAGGTCGGGATGTTTTTGGGGAGGGGGATGTTGAGGTGTAAGTGTTCGATGTTGTGGGTGTTTTTCGGCTGCGCCCCGCTGGATTGGTAAGGGTTGAGTTTGTGGAAGAGGCAGGGGGATTCTGGCCTACCGCGCCGAATTTCCGAAATCGCGAAAAAAGTGCCTGAAGGGTGCACCCCTAAGGCCACTAATTTCACCATTTCGGAAATTCGAGGCGCAAGGGTCACGCCCAGAGGTCACCCGCAGAATTCAAGATGCTTAAAGTCCGCAAGCGCACGATCCCGAATTCGATGAACCATTGAACGATGAGATTCTCGTCGTTTGAGTTTGCTTCTCTCCATGAGCCTGAAGGCGCGCGAGGTGGAGTAACGGACTCCAGCAAGAAAAGTCGCAGATTCGTAATAAGCTTCGTGCCGCAATTCCTGTGTTTGCTCCACGTTTCCGCGAAAGCCTCGACGGTTGGAAGGGGGCCGATGACTCCGGAAAGCGAAGGGATGTGGCTTTGAAGCTCCTGCGCTAAACTTTTTGCGGTATCTGGATTTGCGAGTGATACACTCATCGGGCGCAGCGGATCAGTCTGTAGTCCCGCTATCTCGAGCAAACCACCGTTTCCTAATCCGCGCACAAGCAATGACGCCTTTTGCCCCCGATCATGGACTCCCTTTGCCAGGCTCAGCATGAACGAGTGAATCGCGGGTTTTGTTTCCAGCGCAGGCGTGACGGCGGATAAAAAGGCTGGGATTTCGGAATCAAATTCTAGGGTCAACATACCGTGTAGATTCTCATGAAAATTTGAAGGAGGCAAATCACTCAAGGGTTGCGTATGCAACCTGTTTTCCGCTATGACTTTTATGTCATGACTAAACCTTTTTGGGATGAAGGAATCCGTTTTCAGTGCCAAGGCACGGGCCGTTGCTGCACGGCGCGGGGGACTTACGGCTACGTTTATCTGACTCTTGCCGATCGGCGTCGACTTGCGAAACACTTCAAGATCCCGACGGTGTCATTCACAAAAAAGCACTGCACCAAAACGAATGGCCATTTTCACCTCAAAGATTTTAAGAGGACTTGCGATTATTTGAAGGGAACGGGCTGCACGGTTTATGATGCGCGTCCGACTCAGTGTCGAACCTGGCCGTTTTGGCCGGAGAACATGAACGCTCGGGCTTGGAACCACGACGTCGTTTCTTTTTGTCCCGGGGTGGGGAAGGGCCGACTTTATACAAAAGCCGAAATCCAAAAGCTTTTAAAGCAAGACCCTGTCAGCTGACGATCGGGGATGGCTTAGGGCCCGATCGTGTTAAGATCTCAAAGATTTTCGCGGGGCCGATGGTGTAGTATTTCGAGGATATGGAAACTTTTCTAAAAATCCTGTTTACCCCCGTTCGTCTATTTTTTCGCACCTTGGTTTGGTTCTATGATCGCTTTGGATCACCAGGCGTTGCCGTGACTCGCGCGCCGGAACGGCAAGCCGCAGTCGACGCGGAAACAAAGACCTGGATTCTGTATCATTTTCAGTCGTGTCCGTTTTGCGTTCGGGTCCGGCATCAGGTCACGAAACTTGGGCTTAAGATTGAGATGCGGGATGTACTTCGAAACAAAGAATTTGAAAAAGAACTCAAAGACGGAACAGGCCTTTATCAAGTTCCATGTTTGCAGATACCTTCTCTGGATGGGCCGGGGCAGTGGATGTTTGAGTCGGGGGATATTAATGAATTTCTAAGTCAGCAGTTTTCAAAATGAAATTTGCCGGAAGCTGTGGGTCTCAGAGTTTGAGGCCCGCAACTCCCGGCAAAGATTCTACTAGAGGATCAAGATACTAGTGCTTGACTCGTGATACGACGGACCACCAGTTTCCATCCGAAATAAGCGTCACACTTTCGCCGACATCCATTTGTCCTTGGGCATTGAGTAAGCCTGCGAGAGAGTAGACTGACATCGAGCCATCAATGACTTGATTTGGAGCGGCTGGAACAACTTTAACAGTGCCGTATCCAGAATTCTTGATCGTGATGTTGAAGTTAGACCCGCCAGCGTTTGGCAAAGTAATCGTCGAGACATCGCTAAATCCACCGTTTTTTACCAGTACGAATGACTCGTGCATCGTCATTGAATAGTTCGCACTTGGAGTCGTGATCATCGTTGGCTTCTGAGCAAAAGCGCCTTGGATAACAACGAGGGAGTCCGAAAGGATCGTCGGTGCCGCGATCGCGTTGGTTACGATGTAGCCTGCAGAGATATCGATTCCGGCAAATCCATTTTTAAAGGTTTGAGTTCCAGAGAACGTGTTTGACCCTGAAAAAGTCGTCGAGCCTGAGCAAGTTCCACCAAAGCAACTTGGGCCTTGAGGGCCAGCAGGGCCAGCCATACCTTGTGCTCCAATTGGGCCAGCAGCTCCAGCATCACCTTTGAGGCCTTGTGCTCCTTGTGCTCCAGCGGGACCGGCAGGGCCTGCCATTCCAACGAAGCCTTGTGGGCCAGCAGGGCCAGCAGAACCATCTACACCTGGGGTTCCAGCATCACCTTTGAGACCTTGTGCACCTTGTGCTCCAGCGGGACCAGCGGGGCCGGCCATTCCAGCAGGACCAGGAAGCCCTGTTGCACCTTGAGGACCAGCGGGACCGGCTGCGCCAGCTGCGCCGATTGCGCCAGCTGCACCTTGTGGGCCTGCGGGGCCAGCGGCTCCGGCAGAACCGGCATCACCTTTGAGGCCTTGTGCACCAGCAGGGCCAGCGACCCCTGCAGCACCAGCGGCGCCTTGGAGACCGGCTTTAGGGCCGACCCAGTTTCCAAGATGATCAATCAGCGGAACGTTGTTTAAGGATATAAGATTCGCTTGGCGAAAGGCGGGAGTGAAATTGATGCCGTCGAAATCTTCGATTTTCGGAGGCCGGGTTGAATAAATATAGTCGTTACTCGGAGGTCGGGCCATTGAACTACTCGGAATCGAATTGGACTGCGCGTGGGCGCTCGTAACGTTCAAGAATATCGGGGCAAAAACAAGACCAAAAGTCGCTAATTTTTTAATGTTCATAAAATCCTCTCTTCTCTTGTGGCTTGTTAGTGCAACCTGGGGGCCAGTTGCGAAAAGGCCTGAAGTTCGCTTCGGGAATGGCTCAAAAATCTGCCGGCAAACCGTATAGATGAGGGCTTTCCGAGAGTTTCAAGCGGGAGGTTTTTGGTCGATATTTGCAGGACTTTTGGAGGATTTGCCCATTGTCAGAGGCCAGGGTGTCCAAGGTTTTGTCAGTTGAGAGTTGTATACACCTCTGAATTTGAAGGCTAGGTTTTGTGCCTGGGACTGCTCCTCCGTTATTTATTCCCAGATGCAACTTTTCCAGTGCGACAATACAATTGGCTTGAGGGCCCATAGACCTAACTATTTAAGTTTCGGCAGACGTCAGGGAGTGACTCCAAGCGTGATGAGGGGAGCAAAAGGGTCGTTAGATTCTCAAGTGTGTTTTCTCCCCCCTCGGATACAGGGATCTTGTGATGGATCTCGACCCACCTGCTTTGGTTGCTTCGTTTTTCAGAGTTGGGGGTACTGGAAATATAAGTACAGCGACCTTCATCTCGTAATCTGACTTGATGAAGGAGCTGAGCAGGGATCGGGACGCGCTTAACTTGTATCGAGTCAGGCTGTGTGCTTTTGAGCCCTCCCCCAGACACGCCTTTTTTCGCGATTTGTCTCTTTGCCCTACGTACAGGATCAAAACGTTTTAGGTGCGCCTGGGTCATCGTCGTTATGGTTTCCTCAAGTGAAACCGCGCGCCGCCTTGCTTGACTCAAAAGATCTTGGACGCGCCTTAGGGCTAGAGTCCCTACTTCGAGGTCATCTTCCAGCTGCCATCCCAATCCGGCTCAGGCGGATGAATCATAAACTCTTCACACCGCTCGCGATACAAGATGCTCGGCGCATCTTCGTGGTTTGTCTCTTGAACAATCAAAAAATTAGACTTCACAAAACAGTTTATGGCATCGCTAAAACGCCGCTCGCAATACGCCTTGCGGCCCTCCGAAAACGCGGTAAGCGCTTCGGCTGGCAAGTCCTCATCTAATACCTGAATCAACTCCACTGCGTGATCCTTGCCCTTCACTTTAGCAAAATCCAAAACCCGATGAGGTGGCAGCGGCGCCCCGCCTTGCTCAATGCGCTCCATCGTGTAGCGTGTCGTCAAGATATGAGCCCCATAATACTTTGTCAGCCCTTCGACCCTTGAAGCCAGATTCACGCTATCGCCAATCACCGTGTACTCGAAATTCGTTTCAGAGCCCATGTTGCCCACGTTCACCACACCTGAATTAATCCCAATCCCGATGTCGACTTGCACGCCAAACTTATCGAAAAACACCTTCTGATTCTCGCGCAAGGCCTTCATCATCACGATCGCTGACTCCACCCCGCGCTGCGCGTGAAGAGGAACCCCCAGTGGCGCTCCCCAAAAAGCCATCACAGCGTCGCCAATGTATTTATCCAAAGTGCCTTGATTGGCAAAAACCAGATTCGTCATGATCCCCAAATAGTGATTGAGAAACGAGGCCAAGGTCTTCGCATCAAGTCTCTCTGAAAAAGTGGTGAATCCTCGAATATCGGAGAACATAATCGTTAAATCGCGCTTCTCGCCGCCCAACGAAAGCTTCGTGGGATCTTTGAGGATTTCGTCAACGACGGCCGGTGAAACGTACTTTGAAAAGGCGCCGCGAATGAATTTCTTGTTACGCTCTTCAATGACGTATTTGACGGCAAGTGTGCAGGCAAAGAGCGCAAA
>CAIRTR010000220.1 GCA_903881565.1 Oligoflexia bacterium
TCACGACGCGCATGAGGAGTTTCCTAACACTTCTATTCTGATCTTAATATTGCCACTAGAATAAGTATCCCTTAAAGGCTGACGCCCTTACTCGGTAAGCACACTGTGAGGGACCAGTTTCAAAGACGCAAATCAAAAAAATGAAAATCGTTTGGACAGACGAGGCCCGCGAGAGGTTTCCCCGACTCTGGGCGCATTGTGCCTGAGTTTGCCGCTGAAGAATTCAGGGAATTAATTGAAGCGGGTTATCGGATTGTTTATCGGGTGAAAAAGGGCGCGATTGAAATCGAAACCGTCTACGAGCCGCGCCGGCTTTTTCCCAGGGCAGAATAGCCTAAGTTATCCCCTTAGCCTTCAAGTGGGCCACATATTTTTTGTCCTCGCCAAGAATGTGGCCTTGAAGCCAGTCCTTCAAAAAGTTCCGAGTTTCAATGGTCAGGACTTTGTTGCCCTCTTTGAATTGCTCAGCCAAAGCGAGAGCCTTTTTGACAAAACTATCGTGAATAACCTTGTGGCTCTCGAGCTCAGGATACTGAGCTTGTGCAAGCAGGCCTTCTTCGTAGGTAAAATGCTCTTGGGCGTATTGTGCCATCCCGTCCAGAATCCCCGCGAGCACCTCTTCGGATTTTTCTGCCTTCATTGCCTCATGAAGGGTGTTGATCATCCCCACGAGCTTCTGATGTTGCGCATCGATAGATGGAATTCCGAGACTGTACTTTTCACTCCAAGAAAAAAGCGCCATCATTGGTCTCCGTTTCTTCTTTGTACTCCTAGCAATTCGCGAAAAGCAGCTCGACACTCAATAAAGAGCCGGGCTTGACCGCAATCGTAACCGCCCCCTTGGAGATGAGAACAGGCTGCAAGCGCTTTCCAGACAAGGTCAGCAGATAGGCCTGGTTTGGTGGCAAGGGTGTCCGCAAAACGGCGCAAAGCTCCTTTGAGGTTGGATTGTAGAAACGAACTTTGGCGCTGGCGTTGTCTTTGTTCTGCTCGACGAGACTGAGTACCATTTCGGCGGGTTCCAAGGTGCATTCAAAAGCAGGCGCAGCCGCTTTGGGTGCGGGAGTCGGAGCAACAAAAGTAGGCATGGCTTCGATTGGGGCGGGTACCCTCCGAGCCGCGGGGGGCGCTGCGGGGCGCACTTCGAGCACCTCGCGCGTTTCGGTGACCCGGGCGTGGGCGGGTGCATCTGGAATAAAATCATTGGGATTGAACTTCGCCGTCATTTCTTCGTCAAAAATGGAGAGCTCGGCTTTTACCCGGGTTTTTCGTGGTCTCGTGATCGTTTCGTTTTTCATAGACTCATCTCCCTTGCAGGTGAGGGTGCATAAGACATTTGTGCGATCGGGCGCGCCGAAGTGGCGGCGATCTTTGTGACAAGGGCTTGAATGTCGCTCGCAAGTTTTCGATAGTCTTCTCGCGCTTTGGTCTTTGGGAAAGCCTCCGTAATCAGCTTGCGCTTAACCTGCGCAGTCTTGATCTTCGAATCAACTCGGATGGGATCAAAAACGATTCCGCCACTCATCAGATCCGCATCGGCCATGCGCTGAAGATCATCAAGGATGGTCATGTCAAGGTTTCGACGTTGGTCGTACATCGTCGGGACCACACCAAGCACTTTGCAGGGGCTGAGGTTTTTTGCCCGGAAATGGTTTCGAAGGTTCTCTAAAAAGAACATCGTGTTCTTCACTCCCACGACCGACAAAAGATCGGTCGTGCAGGGGATCACGCAATAATCGGCATACATCGCGATATTTGCGGAGATCAGGGAGAGGGCAGGGGGGGAGTCGATGATGACGTAGTCGTAGTCCTCATCAAAGGGTTTCATCATTTTACTTAAAATGAGTTCGCTGTCCGCATCATTTGAAAATGTTTTTTCAAAGTCACGCATCATCCGGCCACCCGATAAAATGACATCAATCTGAGGTCTTACCGTCAGTTTCACCTTTGAGGGAGGGGCGTTTTCGATGAGGATCGAAGCGATCCCGCCGTCGGCATCGGTTGACTTGATTCCGAAGAGGGTTTTGACGTTGGCTTGCTCATCGCAATCTAAGATGAGCACTTTGGCGGTAGGATTATCCGCGGCCAGGCTGTCGGCTAGCGCAACGGCCGTCGTGGTTTTGGCGACTCCGCCCTTATGGCAAAGCACTGAGATAACGGTTGGCCTTCTTGTGTCGGTCATTTTGATTCTCGCCTCCATGCGTGAATTAACTTCTTGTCAAAATTGTATCGTAGGCAAAAATTTCCGCAAGGGCCAATGGGGGAGGAGTGAAAAGAAATTGGTAGGGGAACGATGTGTGGGCGATGTGTGACCGCGCAGCGGGTATGGCTATGGTCGTTGTGAGGTTGTCGCAGCATAGTGCGCCATTGGGGCCTTAGCTCCGGTTGCGACTTAACATGTGAGTTACAACTTCTCAGATACCGAAGTTACGACCTCACCCTACCCCAGGATAGCCCCATAACTTCGTTATCTGAGAAGTTAGATGCTCCCTTTCGAACGGTGGGTGATAAAGTCTTGATATGCACTGATTTTTTCTTACGAGGGATCAGCGAATCAGTGCTAGCGGTGCCGTTTTGTTTGACATTCTCGCGGTGGCGGCGCGAATTTGCGAGAAGAAAAGTGGGGCAATGCGAAACCTAAGCCGCCTCTTCTTCGCTATTTTTCTTCCTCTTTTTGGGGGTTTTCTTTCGGGATTCCAATCCTAAGTTTTCCCAGTTCTTCTTAAGATGACAAGAGACCCTGCCGTTTCTCACCGCTAGATCAACCCGAATGTTTGAGAATACTAGAAACTGATCATCTTTTTTCTCGTCAACATCATCGAATTGGACTGCCAAGAGTTCCCCTGTGGCGGAAAAAAAACCAACCCCATCTTCATTGTCGGCCTCGATCGCATTTCCATATGGGCCTGGGTACCAATAGATTGAGAGGGGGGCTGAGCCATCAAGTGGGCGAAAAAATATTTCTGGATTTTTCATAACTTCACCTTTTTGAGATGCTCAATCAGCTCCAAAAGGATGTCGGTAGGGATATTTGGAAAATGTTTCTTTGTGTGAATTTCAAGCTCGTCTTCACATACAACGACACGGTCGCCCGTCACTGCGGTAATTACTGCTAGAACTTTTCGATGGGTCATTCTCGGATCTTCCCTCGCCACTGTCTATAAAGTACCATGGGATTGGGCGGATTTGAGAACAATGAGGGGAGGTGCTGCGAACCTCTCGGCTTAACCCGTAGCTTTGGCGGCTTCTTGATAGCCTTCCAAGAAGGATTCTTTCATCTTCTCGCCTACAGTTTCAATCTTTTCGCCGAGCTTTCCGAGATCAAGCCAGCCCTTCTTGTGAAGAAGATAAGCGCCACCTGCAATAACCACAACCCCAGCTACAAAACCTAAAGTGTTCATATGAATCCTCCTGTGAGTTCTATGATTAAGAATTTACCATACTCTTTTGCTTATTGGCAAATCGCGTTGCGCAAAAAATGGCGAGATTTATCCGATCGAGCGTCGTGCTACGCGTTAAATAGGGGGGGGTATGACGCCTTGCTTCGTCCTAAATCCGGCGCTGAAAATAATAAGACAAATATAAATACTCCTTTATAGATAAACAAAAAATGTCGAAGTATCATCTATATAACGAAGTACCATCCGAAGCTGTTGAGTCGGCATTGACCCCAAGGGTTGATGGTTGAATAAAGGGAGGCAAATTGCCATTCTTGCACGGCGGAAAAAACAAGCGGCTGAACACGAAAATGTTGGCTGTGGTGAGTTATTTATTTCTAATTTTCGCTGCCGGCTTTGCGCCAATCGCTTTTGCCGAAACTCCGCACGATTGTATTTGCCCCTATGACGAAACGATTCTCGCAAGTCCCGGCACACAAAGTTGTGGCCAGATCAGCTGTCCCGCTTGCGGGCATCTCATGGTGCGCGCACTTTATGTGGGTGGAAAACCAGACGGAGTTTTTCAAAATAAAAATAATATCGAGCAACCCGCGGGAATTCTAGGTGTGCCCGGCATCGTGGAACAACAGCCGCTTCCTGCAGCACTTCCGATTGCGGTAGCGCCGCCCGCTGCGGACAAGCCCAATGCGGTTAATACGATCACTTATACCAATACCATCGCAGGAATTATCGAAGTGAGTTGTTCGAAATGTCATAGCGGGCCACTTCGTAATTTGATGACCTACGAAAACGTAAAAGTTTACGTGGATAATAACCTTTTGTCGATGTTGGTTCGCCTGGGTGGACCGATGAATCGTTTTGCTGGAAAAGATGCGCCGGTGATTATTGATTGGGCTAAGAACGGCGCGCCTAGATGAAAACCGCTACAAGAAGAAGGGGCTGACACATGGAGATGATTGATAACGTGATGGGCATGAGTATCAAACGCAAGGTCCACCTTATTGTAGGGATCGTGGCCCTGGTCTTGGGCGTCTATGGCGTGTATGACGAATATTTTAACGTCATCGATTTTTTGAAGGGCGCTTCACCTCTTATTTTTATCGCCGTGGGTGTGGTGGCGCTGGTGGCAGGGCTGACCAAGAAGATTCACTGAATATATGATTCAAATAGTAATTGGTTCTACATTTATTGGCTTGGGACTTTGGGGGGTTGTTGATGAGTGGTATTACCTCAAAGATTTGATTAGTGGCGCGGCCCCTGTTGCGATGATTTTGTTTGGGCTCATTGCAATATGGGTAGCGATTATTGGAGACAACTTAGAAACGGAGACAGCAAAACATGACGACGAATGATTCAAAGATGAACGAAAACGAAAAGAAAATTGACCTGGATCAACCCGAGCCAAAGTCTAAAAAGAAGCGGGACACAGAGGGTAAGTCTGAAGGCAAGTCCGAAAAAAGCATGGATAAGACCTCTTTTGTCGTTGGATTCGACTACTTTGTGCACGTGACGATGTTGATGGCCGGAAAACTGTTGGCGAAGACGGTTGAGGGTTATAACAATATTTTCTCCATCGATCAAAAAGACAAAACGCAGATTCACGAGAATCTTGGCAAAAAATATCTGAAGCGTGGCGAGTACGAAAAAGCCATCGATGCGTTTGAGAATGTCATGAAGCAGGGGACCAAATCGCCGCAGATTTTCTATTTAGCGGGCAAAGCCTATTTCAAAAACAATCAGCTTGAAAAAGCGATTGAATGCTTTGAGAAGACCCTGGTTCTGGTTCCTAACAATAAGGATGCGCTTTCGCAGTTGGGTTCAACCTACCTGCGCGCCAAAGATTATGACAAATGCCTTAAAGTTTTAGGTGAGGCAGCAGAGGTAAATCCTGGGGATAGCGAGCTCTTTTACAAGATGGGGATCGCCCATGACAAAAAAGGTGAGCTCGATAAGGCGATTCCGGAGTTTAGGAAAGCCATTGAGCTGAAGCCCGATGTCGCAAAGTATTATCAGCATCTTGGATTCGTGCTTCAAGCGTCAGGGGACGCGACAGAAGCCGGCAAGTGCTTCAAGAAGGTTCTAGAGCTTGAGAGCAGCGAGGAGCTCGATTAATGCCCGGGCGAGTAAGGCACATCATTCGGAAGATTTCGCGGGATAAAGAGGATAAAATAGATCTCGAGGATTCTGACGATGAATCCCAGGGATCTGTGGACTCAGAAGCATACGACGAGCATGGAAACCCGCGCGAAGGCATTTATGCCGTCGCCTGGCGGCTGGGCTATGTCTTGCGAAAATGGTGGGTGCTGGTTTCGTGTACCTTTATCCTCGCGATCTCGGTCTACTATTACAATAATTTTTGGTTTCTTCGCTCTTATGCCCATAGAGACGCCGCTTCGGTGAACGTCTATATGCAAATGAGACGGGATCTTTCGGCCAATCTGGAAAAATCCGTCATGGCCTATGCCCAACATGAAAGGGATATTTTCAAAAACGTAATGGAATTCCGCACGATGATGGTCGGGATGAGCCCGGATATGAAAAAGGCCTTAGTCGAAAAGAGTGATAAAAAATCCAGCGAGCTTATGGGTAAGTTTTTCGGGATCGCCGAGCAGTACCCGGATCTCAAGCTCAGTGCTGAGTTTCATTTTCTGATCGCGACCATTGAGAGTGCGGAAAAAGAACTCGCAGCGGCGCGGGTAAGGTACAACGTGAGCGTTGATAATTATACCACGGCGCTGGCGACGGTACCGGGTAACTTTTTTGCGGTGGCCTTTCGTTTTAAACCGTTGCCGTACTTTGAACCTTCGACCAGTGCGACTGAATTTGCGCCCTTGGATTTTAACCCGAAATAGATACAGCTCGAAAAGCTGTGGAGAGAGGGAGCTCGAAACGTGAAAGCAGTCTTCAAAACCTCAGACATGAGACTCAAAGTGATTCTTTTGATCGCTTTTGTCGTGTTTTGCGTTTTGTTCGCCTTTTGGAGCGACTACAACCTAGCGACTGGGTCGGGAAACCTTTGCATGCTGCTCTTTATCGCGGCCCAATCCTATCTCCCTGCCAAGCATCTGCGCCTGTGGTTCATGCTCAAGGACGATATCTTTTTTGCAAAGTTCCTGCGTGTTCACTGTTGGCTGAACGTCGCGGGGTTCATCGCCATGTGCATCCATTGCTATGTCACTCATTGGCATAACAACTGGCTGTGGGTCGGCCTGATTATTATGGGGTGGCTGACTTTCGGGGGTGCGATTTTGCGATTTAAATACCCACCCAATGTTCGCAAAGGTCTTTATTTTCTTCATACCCAGATGTTCATGTTCATCGCTTTGTGTTTTGCGCTGTTGAAGGGGCACTATGTTTTCTAAGAAGTATTCTAAGAAGAAGGAGAGCTCGGAATGTTAGCTTTGCTGTTATTGATCGCGGTTTTTGTAGGGATTTTCTTGGTTTATAAAAAACAGGTCGCTTTAGAAGAGCGGCTTAATGCGCAGGATCGTGAGACGCGTGAGTCGGATGATCCTTATAAGAAGCAGAAATAGACGGGAATAAGACCATGGATGGATCCCCAAAAGATACTCAAGACGAGACCGAGAACGACGCGCTGATCGAATCGGCTGAATTGTCCGAAACGAGCGAAGCGCCAGCGGCAGGTGAGTGCTGTCAGCATCAAAAAGCGGGTTGTGAGAAGACCTGTCAAAAAGATTGCGGCCAGAAAGCCGGTCACTATGATGCGGACGGCCGGTATATTCCGCCTCAGAAGTGCCATAAGTGTTTGAGTTATGTTGCCACGGTCAACGTGGCCGGAAATATTTTTCTCGTTGCGATCAAGGCTTATCTCGGGATTGTCGGGGGATCCAAGGCCCTTTTTGCTGATGCCATTCACTCTTTGGGCGATTTGCTCGCAAGTTTCATGATGTTTATTGCGCTGAAGGTGGCCGATCGGCCGCAAGGCAAGGACTACCCCTATGGACGCGGTAAAGTCGAATACATTGCGGCTCTTTTGATTGCCGCATTTTTGGTGGTCTTGGGTGTTTTCATTTTAATCGATGGTATCCGCGATCTGGTCAGTGGCCGCTATGTAGCACCGCACTTTGTGACGGCGTGGGGGGCGTTGATTTCGATTATCGTCAACGAGATCATGGCGCGCCAGGGGCAATGCGTGGACGTGCGGTTCAATAAACCCTCAGTCGCGGCCGTGGCCTTGGAGAGTCGAGTCGATACGTATTCTTCTGCAGCGGTTTTGGTAGGGATTATTGGCGCAAAAGTTTCGTTTCCGGTGATCGATTCGATTTTTGCCGTGATCGTGGCGGTGATTATTTTGAAGTCAGCCGCGGATATGTTGGTTGAATCCGTCACCAAGCTTATGGATGTTTCGATGGATGGCGAGAAGATCGAGACGATTCGAGAAGTTGTGATGGGGATTCCGGGCGTCTCAGGTGTTGAGCATGTGCGGACTCGGGAGCTGGGTTCGAAAGCCGAAGTCGATGTGATCGTATTTGTGGATAAGACACTTAAAGTGGCCCAGTTCGATGAACTTAAAAAGGCCGTATCGCAAGCCGTGCGATCAAAACTTGAATTTGACGGCGAAATCAGTGTGCGACTCAAACCATTCTTAGGGGCTGAATCATGAGCAAAGACCTGAATAAAAAGTTTTGTCAGCAGGAGCTGCGACCGCTGTTGGTAACCCTGGTCGCAGTGGTTCTTCTCACCGTGGGGTGGATCACCTACCACGAGATTCAAATGAAGCGAGACCCGGCCTATGCGGCCCGGTATCATCGGGCGCTTCATCATCCGAAAACGAAGGAGGCGGGCGCGCAAGTGGCCGTGGGAACTCCCGTTGCCGTGCAAGGCCAAGTGGTGGCGGCAGCCAATGGGGGAATTCCTCCGATTAAATTAAGTGATGTCGTAACCCATCCAAACTTCGGACAAGACTGCGCCAAATGTCACCAGGTGATCGGGCCCAAGAGTCGCGCGCCGATTGAGGGGGGGACGATTCCGATTACGGCGAATATGCCCCATCCTTATTGGGGACCTTGCAATGTGTGCCATAAGGTCGTTGATGCCGCAGGAAAACCCGTTGCACTGAAGACAATTGATCCCCGAAGTATTTTCGGCCTGGAGTTAATTGAAGCAGATGCGACTTTGACCACGAAACTGAATCTTCCCGATAAAAAGGGTCCGATCATCACCAAAGTGCTTCCCGGAAGTTTAGCCGAAGATCTCGGAATGCAAAATGGTGACATGTTCTTCACCGTGGATAATCGCAAAGTGGAAACGATTGCCGAGCTTGAGCGCGCACTGGGCGCATTTGCGGCAGGCGATGTGGTTCGCCTGAGTGTATGGCGCGAGCGGCGCGAGAAGATCTTTAGATTGGCAATCCCTGATATCGCAGCCCAAGCGGCTGAAGGCGTTCCCAATGGCGCGCTGCCTGGCCAGCCCATCGCTGCGATGACCGTTGCCCAAGTGGATCCTAATACGGCAGTGGCGGATCCGACGCCGGATTCAACAATCGTTGCAATCGCGGCGGTCGGCAAAGATGTGAATGCGGTTGTGGCTAATGATCTGGGAACTTCACCTTATTTTGTGATCGTGGATCTCAAGCGCAATTCGTACAAAGTCGTGCAGAATGCGGGTGGAACCGGACCTCAAGTGGTTCAGGATTTGATGGATATGGGGGTTGAAGCAGTCATTTGCGGCTATATCGGGCAAGGGGCCGCGGCCAGTCTCACCTCCTTGGGGATCAAAATGTATCCAGGCGTGAGCGGCGATGTGAAGGGTGCCATAGGTGCTTTCAAGCAAGGAACCTTGAGGGAAGCAACGACGAGTAATGCTCAAGGCGGGCTGGGTACCGCTCCTATTGCTCCCGTCGGTCCCGGGAGAAGGAGAACACTTTGAGTAACCAAAACAGTAATGAATCAAATAGTGTTTGGAAAAATCTCGACGTACGAACCCTTCTGATCGTCACGCTCTCAATCACGGTTGTGATTGGGTCGCTCCTGTATTTTGTCGATAAGCCCAACGCCAAAAGAAACGAAGAGACTCCGATTCAGATTGCCGCGAATCAGCCTGTCGGTGCGGTCAACGGAGGCCCGATTTGGTTGGGCGCCGATGTTGAAGACATCACGCCGGACATGGTGACGAAGCTTGAACTGCATGCCGCTCAAGGCGTGTACGTTCAAAAAGTGCAGCGAGACTCTCCCGCAGAGATGGCGGGCCTTAAAAGAGACGATGTGATCACGAGTGTGGACGCGACCAAAATCACGAGCGTTGCAGAATTGGCTGCCTTGCTTGAAGCAAAAAAAGACGGGGATCGAATCAAGATCAGGGTCATGCGTAACGATGCCAAGCAGTCGCTCAACGTCAAACTGTCCCTAAAGATCACCCAAGACAAAATTAAACAAAAAATGACCGCAAAAGTCGTGGCCGCGAACATGGATGCGGACGCCTGGATCGGGATCGATGTGCAGTCTTTGGATACCGTAATGATACGTCAGCTGAAACTTCCGGATTCGCGCGGCGTGATTGTCTCGCATGTTTTTCCGGGGGGGCCTGCGGGACAAAGTGGGTTAGTTCGGGGCGACATTATTCGTAATATCGACAAGACTCCGGTCAATGACCGGATTGCCTTGTCCGAGTTTTTGCTCAATAAGAAACCAGGAGATAGCCTCAAGCTTGACGTTTATCGAAACGGCAATGCACTCGAAGTGCTCGTAACGGCGTCGAGTATGCCGGTTGCGGCTGTGGGCGAACCCCCGGCGTTGCCCGGTGCGGACATTGAGGTTGAAGCGAGTTGGTTGGGCCTAACCGTGGTTCCACTGGATCCTTTAGAAGCTAAAGAATTGGGATTGCCCTCGGGCACGAAGGGTATTGCGGTGGATGGAATTTCGATTGGCCCTGCATTTAATGCGGGCTTTCAGGCGGGCGACATCATAGTCGCGGTCAACGGAATGCCAACCACGACCTTAAGACAGTTTGCAGAAGCGACCGAAGGTGCCAAGGGTGCGATGGTTGATGTTTGGCGCGGAGGCCGGCATCGCTTCGTGACGATCGCGACTCCGGGATTGGATCGTCAGGGCAATCAGTTGCCGAATTCTGCGGCGGCCTCTCAGGTGGCGCAGATGCTGCCCGTGGATAACGGCATGAAATACGTGGCTGTTGCGTCGATGAGCTCCGGAGCTTCGTCTCAGGTGTCTCCCATGTTTTCAAAGAGTCCTTATTTTCAGATCGTTGATTTAAAATCCAATGCCATCACGACGCTTCTTAATCCAAACACGGATGCCACCGGGATTATTACAGCTAAGTGGCTTTTGAAGAATCATGTCGACGCGGTGATTGCAGGCCGTATTGGGCCCAGGGCTTTTGATGCCTTGGCGGGAGCAAAAGTTGCGATTTATGCGGGAACCTTTGGATCATTAGCAGATGTGGTGCAAGCGTTTCGCGAAGGAAAGTTAAAGCCAAGCGTGGCGGTGTTGGGTTCGGCTGAAAAGAGGTGATCTTTTGATTCGTGGATGGAGTCGCGCATTTTTGCTGATTTTGAGTTTGTCTTCGCAATTTGGCGCGTCCTCCGTTTATGCGGGGCCGAAAGCCGTGGGGATCAAGACCAAAGAAGCGGTTGCGGCGATTAGGCCTGCCACGGTCAGTATCAGGGCCCTTCGTGGCAATGGGGGCGCTTTTTATCAAAGTATCGGTTCAGGAGTTTTGGTTTCAGAGGATGGCTATATTTTGACTAATGATCATGTGGTGGGCGATTCGCAAAGTATTGAGGTAACGGTTTGGAAAGCGAAGGAACAAAAATACATCGGGCGCCTCGTGCATTCAGATAAGAAACGCGATCTGGCGTTGATTCGAATCAGGCCGCGTAATGGCGAGCGGTTCGCAATGGCCAAGTTTGCCAAGCTTAATGAGCCGTTGAGAGTACGCACCGGCGATCGGGTTCTCGCGATCGGCAACCCCTTTGGTCTGGGGCACACCGTTACGAGTGGGATCGTGGGGAACACGTCCAGATCGCTTTCGGTCGGGACATTAAATTATGAAGGCCTGATTCAAACGGATGCGCCGATCAATCAGGGAAACAGCGGGGGACCTTTGGTTAACCTGCGCGGCGAAGTTGTAGGAATCAATACCGCGATTTTAGCGGTGAATACGGAGAGTGGAGCGTTTTCAGGGCAGGGATTTGCGATTCCAATGGATGTGGCAATGGGCTTTGCGGCCGAGGTGATGCGTGGCGGGATTTGATAAGATAAAAGACTTTCGACTTACGAAAGAGAACATCGCGCAATCCGCGACTTGGGTTTTCTTACTCAAGTTTCTTGTGGTCGCGTTCGTGGCAGGATTTTTCGTAAGAGCGATGTGGCCGGCTAAGCCTGTTCCGCGCTCGAGTGCCCGGATGCCGGTTGTGGTCGGCGAGGGGGAGCAGCAGCTGGAACCGCAGCTGGAGCCGCAAATGGAACCTCGTATGGAACCGAGGCTGGAACCTCGAATGGAGCCCGCCGTGGAACCCCAAGGTGTTGCGCTGCAAGTGCCGCAACCCGGTGACGGCGGCGCGATTGACGAAAGCCTGCACCAGGTTGTGAGCCTGGTTCGGCCTGCCGTAATCAAGATTATTGTGGTGCCTAATCAAAGAACTGGGACCGACCCCAATACCGGCATCAAGATGGGTGATCCCTTCGTGATGAATTCGAATCTGGCCGTGGGCTCCGGCGTGATCATCGATTCGAAGGGTTTGTTCATCACCACGAAGCATGTGGTTGGCGATAATAATAATTTGCAGGTGGTTCTCTACCGCGCGGGTCAAAATCAATTTACGGCGCGCATTGTGGCGCGAGATCCTGATTCACCGCTGGTGATTGGAAAGATTCGTTCTACTGAAAAGTTTCCGTTTGCCCGAATGGCGAATTCTGATCGTCTGCGCACGGGCGATGTCGTGATGGCAGTCGGTAATCCTTTTTCACTCTCCGGCACGGTCACCTCCGGGATTGTCAGTGGCAAAAAGGATGTGACCGTAAATGGCCTGCTGGTGCAAGGGGCCATTCAAACCGATGCCACGATTAACGATGGCAATTCGGGCGGGCCGCTCGTGAATGTAGATGGTGAAGTGGTCGGGATCACATTCGCTTCTTATGTGCAGGGCGGGAATTTTACAGGGATTGGTTTTGCGGTTCCCATTAACTTTGCCAAAGAGGCTTGGGGAACGGCTCCTTAAAATTTATGGGAAAGTTGTGAGAAATTTGTGAAATATGAGGGAGACAGAGCATGAAACAAGATGAATCAACAACACCGTCGGATTCGCTATTAGCCGTGAAGGGTAAAACTGGACTGTGGTTGATCGTGGTTTTCGTCGTTACTCTCTTGAGTACCGGGCTTTATGTCACGATCAATGGCTACGATAAGTGGAAAGGCGATATGAAGGATGCGGCCGTTTACTTGCAGGCCGCGGCCGGCGCACCCGCACCCGCTCCTGCTGGAGCGCCCCAGGCGAATACCGTAGATCGTGTTTTGCAAATTCTTCAGCCTGTTCCCGTTGCCAAGAAGAACGTCGTTACAAAGCAGGCGGGGCAATATGTCTGTCCGGTCTGTGGTGCAACGGGTTTACCGGATTATGCCGTCAATGGCGATCCGGTCTGCCAGGTTTGCCGACATAAAATGGAAGTCATTTATGTCAAATAGCGGGTCAAATAATGGCCTAGATAATGGGCCAAATAGCGGCTCCGATAGCACAAAGATCTGGGGCATCTTAGGCCTCATCGGTCTTGTGGTCGTGTTGGCCGTGAGCTTTGTGCTTTCGGGAAGCAAGAGAACCATAAACGCCGATGATTTGCGAAAAGGGCATCACCCCGTGGATGGCCCCGCTGATGGTAAAGGGGATCCACTAGGGGATCCAAGAGGTGACAAAGTCGCGTTCACGCAAAACATCATCCCCCAGCGCTCTGTCGAAGGCTCTGTGGTCTGTGACAAAGATCATACCCACGGCTATCCCGTGTGTGGGAGCTGTAAGAAGATCATGCAACCCCTTGGTAACGGCTTATTTGTTTGCCCGGAATGTGGAAAAATCGGCCTCCCCATTTGTCCTGTGTGTGGAGAGCTAATGCATTCAGTGGCTAAACCGTGAACATTTTGGAAGATTAGAGGAGATGACTTAGATGGTAAAAAAAGTTTTCTACATTATCGGCATATTTCTCCTCATTCTTTTTGTCGTGCAGAACTCCTCGCACGTTCCGGTGGTGTTTCTCACCGGGAAGGCACACTTTAGGAGCATCTTCTTAATCTTCTCGTGTTTTGCCGCCGGATTTTTGTCTGGTTACTATTTTGTGTTTCGCAAAGAAGAGGTGTTTTTTGAACGGATTCGTCACCTCAAAAAACTCTTGGAAAAAGAGCGACGCAAGAACCAGAAGCGGCCAGAAGTGGAATGACGAATGAGTGAGAGCCTTGAGGATCAGGACACAGGTTTTCTCTCTGGGCTGAATGAGAAACTCGCCGCCAGCGTGCGTGGCGTCTACCGCGGGATTTCACATGATGAGATTGTTTCAGAAACGCTCACGGTGAGCGCTAAAAATCCCGAGTGGAGTCAGCGCAAGCGGGCTAAGAGTGTGGTCAATACCTGCATCAAGCAGTGTGGGGGCGCGGGTTTGACCGCCGCCAGTGTTTCGATGATTCCCGGTATTGGCGTGGGCATCGCCTATGGGAGCATCATCCCCGAAGAATTGTATGTGCTGCGCTCGTTATTTGTCATGGTTCTTCGGATCGGAAACATTTATGGTTTTTCGCCTGAAGCGGTGGGGTTTGAAGTCGCGCTTGCCTTGGTGGGGCGCGAAGAATTGGCCAATCCTGATCTTGGAAAAACAATGAGGACCTCGCTTGGAACTTCAATGCTGCGAAAAACCGCGACGAAGACGGCGGACCGCATGGTATCGAAGGTTTTGGCAGGGAGATTAGTGGCCGGGGTTGAAGAAGGGGTAATTAGACGAACTCTGGTTTCGAGCACTTTGCTCAAGGGGGTCGTCAAACGGCTCCCGCTACTGGGGCTCGCCATTGGAAGTGGAATGAACATTTACGCGGCCGATAGTGTCGGTCGTCGTGCGATTCGTTATTTTGCGAGGGAAACCGTATGAAACAGCCGCAATGTCAAGAATGTGCAGTCAAAGCCGCCTGGATTGGGGTGGGCATCAGTTTTGTTTTAGCACTGATGAAATACTATATCGGGTGGGTTGGAGGATCAGCAGGCGTCATGGCCGCCGCGATTCATTCGACGGTATGTCTGGTTTCATCAGCCTCGATTCTTTTTACCCAATATTTTGCGGGCCGGAAACCCGATGAGCGTTATCCCTACGGTTATGGAAAAATCGAGTTTGTAGCCTCTGCTTTGGTGAACACTTCAATCCTGGTCGTGATGTCACTTTTCTTGGTCTCCAATGTGAGAGCGCTTTTAGAAGAGTTGCATCATGTTCCCCACGTGACCGCGGCGGTGGTGGCGGCGACTTCGGTGATCGCAAATGAATTTCTGTTTCGGTATTTTAGGTGTGTGGGCTCTGAGATGAACTCTCCCACGATCATGTCCGCCGCCTGGGCGGTTCGAACGGATGCCCTGACATCGTTGGTTGTGCTTCTGGCCATCATTGGTACCAGCCTGGGCATTCAACACCTGGACCCAGTGGTGGCAATTTGTATCATATTGATTTTATTTAAGATTGTCGGCGAAAATCTTATTCACGCGGTGCAGGGGTTAATGGATTATTCGTTGGACGATGGTTTGCCATTGCGCATTAAAATCTTGCTAAAACAGATCCCAGAGATTATAGACATACCAAGTTTGAAAACCCGTTCGATGGGTCAAGTTTGCAAAATTGACCTTGAACTTAAAGTGGCGCCGGAGTTGACGGCGGAGGAGACGGGGCAGTTGGAGCAGAAAGTGTGTCGGCTGATTCGGGCCAAGGAACAACGAATCGGCGATATCACAGTTGGGTTTGTCGGCGTTTAGCGAATTTACCTATTTGGAGCGGCAATGGCATTTATCAGAGATTGCAAAGTCTGCGAATTTCGTGGCTACAGCCCTGAACTCTGCAAGATGCATCGGCGTCATATGGCGGTTGCCGATAAGCTTGCCAAGACCAAAAAACGCAGGCTCGCGACGTTTGATAAAAAAGAAGCCATTGCCATTCTTGAGCGTGAAGCGCGAGAAAAGCTGTTTCGTGACGCTAGCTATTCTGCAGCCGTGGGCGCCGTTATTGGATCGAGCAGTGGGTTTGCAGGCGTGGCGTTGGCAGGGGGGGCCCTGGCGGCCATTGCTTCACCGCTGATGGTGGGGGCTGCGATTGCGGGCGCGGGGATTGCCACTGCGATGCAATTAGGGAAGCGATCGAAAAAAGGAACTGCGGTCGCATCTTGCGAAGGGGACTGCTCTTTGTCATCCGTTTTTGGTTCGTGTGGGAAAAAGCGGGTTCCTGAGGTTCAGCTAGAAAATTATTGAAGTGATGTGGGTAGTAACAGAAGACTAACAAGGGGAGTATTCAATGAGCGGAAGTACATTTGAGACCGAAAATTTTGAAATTAAATCCAATAAAGGCAACGGCACGGCAGGCGCAGAAATCGATTTAGAGAAGTCGATCAACACTGAAGACGCGCTTCTGCTCGGGGCCAAGACCATGGCCGGCATCGGGATTGGCTTTGTCGTGGTAACTCTTGGCGCAACAGGCGTGGGCGCTTTGCTTGAGGCGACAATTATTCCTACCGTGCTTGCAAAAGTTGCGGGCGCAATCGCAGGCGGCGGAGTCGGGTTATCCAAGGGAATTTCGGATAATCGCAAAGACAAATCACGCCGTAAGCGCTCTGTACATTTTGCTTAATATCAGGCTCCTTGAAGGAGCTTGATGAGCTTAATCATGGCGGGATCTCCGAAAAATAAAATGAAATGCAGCACCGAGAAGTGCGCCTGCATGTTGCCTTGCGGGCGAAAAAAAACCCGTTGTGAGGGGCAGGAGAAGGCCAAGCAATCCAAGTGGCGAGAGACTTTAGAAGCCTACATCGCTAAAGCGGACTTGAAACACTCCAAGCAGCGGTTCCAGATCGCGGAACTCATTGTCTCATCAGGGGTTCACTTGGATGCCAAGGGCATCTTGGAGCGGGTTCGGAAAAAGTATCCCGAAATCGGCGCCGCGACCGTTTACCGAAACATCAAGACTCTTTGTGACGCCGAAATTCTTCATGAGTCCATGCGCGATCCCAGCGGTCACATGGTCTATGAGCTGAACACCGGCGAAGATCATCACGATCATATTGTCTGCAAAGACTGTGGTGAGATTTTTGAATTCAACAGCGAAAAACTTGAAGTGTTGCAGGAGTCGCTCGCCAAGGAGATGGGGTTTGAAGTGGTTCAGCATCGGCATGTGATTTATGCAAAATGTCTGTTTAAAGAACGCGCTTTGCACGCTGAGAAAAAGAAATGAGTCCCGTTAAAATCTTGGTCATCGACGATGAGGATTCTGTTCGTATCCCCTTGATGAAGCTTTTGTCATTGGAGGGTTATGAAGTAAGCGGCGCCGTCAATGGCGCTGAAGGCCTGGACGCGTTTAAACAGTTGGCTCCTCAAGTCGTCGTCTCAGATATCCGGATGCCCATATTCGACGGCATAGAGGTACTGACCAGGATAATGGAAAGCGCACCTGCGACGATCGTGATTATGATCACAGGGTATGGGGATGATGGTTTCCATGATTTGGTTTTGAAGTTGGGTGCTCGAGATTATTTTGAAAAGCCCGTAGCCTATGAGGAGTTGCTGTCGGCGATCAAAGATGAGCTTGGCTCGGTTGACGGCTGATCGCCGCAAGCGCACCCACAGCCCCCTGAAAAATCAGGGCGTCTTGCGGCACGCACCGTCTCCCAACCTTCTTTTGCAATGAGCAGCGCCAAACCAAGTCCCGCAATCGAATCTATCCACCAAAGCGCCGGAAACTCGAGAAAAACCAAACTCCCAAAGAACAAGATGATCGAGAGTTTAATGCAAGCCAGGGAGCATGCCGCGTCTTTCATGACCGTGGCACTGTTTAAAATGCGCGCGGCTTTTGTTTTGGCCTTCCAAAGAAAAAACATAAAACTCAAACTCACGACTGAAATCACCAGGCCCGAAAGCGTGGTCGAAGGATGGGATCCACTCTTGAGCTGCAGTGCGGAGGCCAGGGCGGTAAGAAGTGCCAAGAGAATAAATAAGGCACCGATGCCCAACGTGGCTTGGCGTTCGCGCTTGATTGATAAGATGGATAGTCCTTCTTTTTGCTCTGCTTCGCCCCTGAAGCGCCACAAAACTAAAGCTGCTGATGCAACTTCAATGAGGCTATCGGCACCAAAGCCTGCTAACGCAACGGACTCATCGTTAATGCCAAAACCAATCGATACAGCTCCTTCGAGCAGGTTGTACCCAATGGTGAAGCAAGCCAAGTAGAGGGTCCAGCGAATCCAAGAGGTTTGGGTTGAGGTTAGTGACATTGCGACTTTAGCTTCTGGGATGCGATCGCTTGAGCCGGACCGCAGCCGCTACAGCCACCGCAGCCGGGCTTGGCGTTACCCTGATTTTTTGAGAACATCCCATTTAGAATTCCCAAGAACTTCTTTCCAAAAAAGAAGGTGGTTCCTCCCAAAAGAACGATGACAATAGCGGATTCAAATATGTTCCCAGTCATACAAAGAACCCCGAAATCGTATAAAATGAGAATGAAATGAAATAGGCGATGGCCGTGAGCCCTCCAAATTGAAGAAACGCCCACCCCCAACGGCCCGATTCTCGGCGGGTGATGGCAACGGTAGCCATACAAGGAGTGGCAATCAGCATGAAGAGAATCAGCGAGAATCCAACCCGCGTTGAATACATTCCTTTTAAGGCGGTTTGTAAGTCGGCCGTATCTTTCGTGTCACCGCCCAACGCATACATGACGCCCATTTGCGCTACAAAAACTTCTTTTGCCGCAAAGGCGCCCAAAATCCCCACGCCAATTTTCCAATCAAAACCCAAAGGCTTAATCAAGGGTTCGATAAAGTGACCTACGCGGCCCGAGGCGGAGAAAACGAGTGATTCAGAATTCCGCCGTAATTCGATTTGCTCAGGCGTGAGCCAATTCGCTTTGTCAGCTTCGGAAACTGTGGCAGGGATAGTGGCACCCGTTGCAAGCGTGTGAATTTGGCCCTTGGCTACGGCTGCATCAATATCAAATTCATGTTTTTGCGGGTAGCGCGTGAGCACCCACATCAGAATTGAGACGGCTAAGATGATTGTTCCAGCTTTTTGCAGATACAGCCAGGCGCGCTCGACCATGCGGTTGAACACAGCCTTGAGCGTGGGCAATCGATAAGGGGGTAGCTCCATGACAAAAGGAGCATCTTCGCCCTTGAGAACGGTGTTGCGAAGCAGAAATGCGAGCACGAAGGCTAACGCGATTCCGATCATGTAGATCAGCCAGAGAACGCCTGCCCGATGGGGAGCCGCGAAAAAAGCAGGCACAAGCAACATCCAGATGGGGAGCCTTGCGCCACAAGACATCAGCGGTAGTACCAGCATGGTGGTCAATCGGTCGCGCTCGTTCTCCAACGTTCGTGTGGCCATGATGGCGGGAACGCTGCACCCGAAACCACTCATGAGCGGAATAAAGCTGCGCCCATGTAAGCCAAAAAGGTGCATCATGCGATCCATAAGGAAGGCCGCTCTCGCCATGTAGCCCGTGTCTTCAAGGAACGCGAGGCACATGAAAAGTAAGAGAATGTTGGGCAAGAATGTAATCACGCCGCCGACGCCTGCGATAATTCCGTCAACGAGCAAGGATCGTAGAATGGAATCAGAGCCCACAGGCCATAAGCCTGAGATCGATTTTCCGAGCAGATCGGCGCCCGCTTTAATCCAATCCATCGGTAATTCGCCGCCTTTAAACGTAATCCAAAATACGGCGTACATGATGATGGCAAAGAAGGGGAGCCCCAGGAGGCGGTGACTCAGCACTGAATCAATGCGGTCGGAAACGATTCGGGCATTTTCGACAGGTTGACGGGTGATGACTTCGCGAAGAAGTCCATCGACGAAGCCGTAGTATTGGGCCATTACAAAAAGTGCAATATCCTGACCTGTTTCAGACTCGATATCGGCCCGAAGTTTAACGGCTAATGTAAGAGCGGCCTCTGCTCCCTGCGCTCGCAGACTTTGGACGGTTGCGGGGTCATCGAGCAATAATCGCATTGCGAGCCAGGCGTTTACTTCAGAATTCGTTTGCTGGGTGACCGAAAGTTTTTCAGTGATGCGTTTAATGGCGATCGTTAAGCGATCGCCCAGTACAAGGCGAGACTGAGGAGCGCGATTAGCAGCGGCCTTCACGACGGCCGCTTTGAGCGCGTCCATCCCGATACCCCGATGGGCGACGGTTTCAATAATGGGGAAACCCAAGAGCTTCGCAAACTGTTTGAGGTCCAGTTCCTGTCCCGATTTTTTTGCTTCATCGGACATGTTGAGACAAAGAACGATATTCGCTCCCAGCTGCATGAGCTGACACACAAAAACAAGACTTCGATTAAGGGTCGTTGAATCAATGACCGCGATCACGACGTCAAACCCACCCTTGAGCAGCTCGACTTGCGCAATCTGTTCTTCGGGCGAGTAGCCATTCAGACTATAGGTGCCCGGTAGATCCAGAACACTGCACGAAGTTGAACCCACTTTGTATTCGCCTTCACGCTTTTCAACCGTGACGCCAGGATAATTGCCCACGTGCTGGCGCAAGCCTGTGAGGGCGTTAAAAATAGAGGTTTTTCCAGAATTGGGATTCCCCGCAAGGGCGATTTTAATGGGCTTGGGGGAGGGGGATTTATTGAGATCTTGTTCCATGTTCGACTTCTTTCTAGTTTCTTGCCTAGTTTCTTGATCTATTTTTCTTATTGGAGTTTTTCGTGGGTGACAATGATGGCTTCAGATTCTTTGCGACGTAACGAGATCTGGCCGCCTTGAAGTCTAACCCAGATCGGATCGCCAGCCGGCGCTCGGCGCTCTACTTTGATGAGGGTGTCCGGCATAATGCCCATATCCAGGAGTCGTTGTCTGATAGCGCCGCGCCCCCGAACTTCTTTTACAATCGCACGTTGTCCGGCTTTCAAATCTGCAACCGTTAAATCATTGCCTGTTTGTTTGGCGTCTACGAATTTGCGAAAGTCTACGGCAATCTTGCTGCCTTCGGGAGTGTTTCGAACGAACTCAATAAATTTTTCCACGTGATCCATCCCTTCGGCGTTAAGTGAGTGCTCCATGGCGCAGGCATTGGCTTCAGCGATCGCAGGGGGCATCGCGAGGATCTCTTCAAAAAGTCTCAAAAGTAAGCGGTGGCGCGAGAAGGTGCGGATCGCGGTTTTTTCGCCTTCAGCGGTGAGGGCTAGAGCGTCGGAAGGCGTAACTTGAATTAGGCCTAGGTCCTTGAGCTGAGCCAAAGCAGCTGAAACGTCTTTTAGGTTCGCTTCGCGCGCGCGCGCAATGTCTTTGGTGCTTGCCGCTTGGCCGTCGCGCAAAAGCAAGAAAAGGGTTTCCAGCGTATCTTCAAGACCGCTTGGCAGTGGTGTGGCTTCAGTGTTTTGGGTGGCATTCATGTGAAATAGGACCTCCGAATAGGTGAGTTAATTGTAGCGGAATCGTCGCCAAAAGACAAGGATAATGAGAACCGGTATCATAATTGGACTTTTTCCCAAATCAGCACGACATCTGGGGAAATGGTAAGATCCAAAACCCCTGAGATTCCCCCTGAGATTCCAAAGGAGACATGGGGTGCGATATTCAGAAAGAACTCTTTGAATTCCCACTCACAAGCTTCCGGGGAGGCCGTCTGGGCCGAAAACGCATGATCGGCATTCTCGATGAGCTCCTTGAAGTGGTGGCTCAAGGCTGGGAGGCTCTCTGCTTGCGAGAGGGCAGGAGTAAAGAGTGAAAAAAGAATCAGAATCAGAGGAGTGCGCATTTGAAAATTTCCTTTCCCAACTAAAAACTATTGTTCGCAAAAACAAGCTCGACAATGCCTTGTCCGCTTGCCGTGACGAGTCCTAGGGCGCCAGAAATGGAGGCATCGTATTCGGTAGAGATTTCGGAGATTTTCCATTTGCCCACTTTGGCTTGAGCCGCACCTTTAGCAAAGAAGGCGCCGATTCGAACGGCTTTGCTCAAGCCCTTTCGGAGACGTGAGCGGTCAATCTTGTAAACGACCTTATCAGGAATCGCTTGAGAGTTTGAGGCGATGACGTTGAATGGGATTCCCAACCTTTTTACCGTATCGAGGGTGTGTGCCGCCGGCGCATTGTCGATCATCAGAATGGGGGCATTGTCATTCGTGTCTGAGTTTTCGGTAGGGAGCGTTTGTGCTTTTACAAAATTTGGCGTGATTGGGCCCAGCTTTGTCAGCGAGGAGTTCAGGTTGGCGGCAAAAGTCTGCAGAGGGTTGCCTTGAACTGCCTCTTGGACGCCCTCTTGGCGCGCAAATTCAATGCTGCCCGCAACGGAGGTCAGGGCTTTGGCGATACCGACTTCGCCGCCGCTGGTAATGGCCAGTCCAATGCGGATTCCCCCAAGACTGAATCCGCTGGCTTGAACTTCATCAATGGCGGGTTGAATCGCATTGAGATCGTGGGCGACAGTGGTCACGAACTGTTCGAGATTTTCACTTAGTGGATCCGAAGAGGGGGCCGGATCTTGAGCTGCTGGATCGCTGTCCGTAGAGTTTTTATCCCAGTCAAATCTTAAGCTGATCGTCGCTCCCAAGGCCCCAAAGGGCAGAACATCGCCGGAGCCGTCAAAACCCATTTCGAGCCTGAACTTCTGGGCGACCCACTTTGATTTTAAACTATGGAGGTCATAAAGACGGGCTGCGACGGCTTTGAAGCGCTCGCCAATGCGAAGGACGTTTCTTCTGAATTTTGGTTCATTTCGGATGAGTTTCGAGGACAGGGCACTTTGAATCATGGGCTCCAATTGGTGATCCAGGTCAGCAGAGCTGGGGTTTCCCTTGAGGATGAGGGCTGATGGTTTATCTTGTTGTGCAGTAATTGAGTCGGTCGAGTTATTTTGGTTTTGCTCTTGCGCAGGCATCCAAAGCGTCTGCACGGCTGCTGTGCCTGCAAAAAGGAGAGGACCCAAAAGTCCATCCGCAGTGAGGCCTAGTCGCATTTGCACGGCACTTAAACGCCATGGGACCTGATCTTCAACAGAAGAGGCGGCACCCGAGCCGTCTTGGGTGGCTTCATCAAGAATATCTGAGTGGAGATCAAAATTCCCTTTAACGTTATCTGTGAGGTCTTTGCTTGCAGCCGAGGGAGTCTCGGAGCTCTCGTTGTTGGGCAAGTTATACCAATCCGATGGGATCAAAGACGAAGGCTTTGAGGGGCGGCACCCGGCAAGGCCTGAAGACACGAGTGTGAGTACAATTAATAGATTTCTGGTTTTCATGGGCAACTCCTTATTAAAAAGGCTATTAAAAAAGGCTAAGGCAAAATCGGGCTGCAGCTGTTTGAGTAGATCAAGCGAATCGTCTTTTGCGCACTCACACTTGCGATCTCACCCAAGCCTGCCGCGAGAGTTACTGAGATCCCAATTCCCACTGTTCTTAACATCCAATCGCCGGAGGATTTAGCGCTCAAGGATTTGAGCGCTGATCCATGCACGGAGCCAATCACTTGCTTGAGCGCATCACGATAAACCGTTTCCGGTACGCTCACACTGGTTGTTTGCTTGTTTTTATCCAAACCCACAAGATGAAGTTCGCTGGCGAGAGCCAGGGTTGGCACAAGACAAGCGGCAGATAAAACTGCAAAACACCGGGTAATTGCTCGAAATTTGAATTGCTTCATGACTAGAACACCACCTGCAAGCGTACGGCTCTGACGAGTGCGGTTGCGGCTGTTGAATCCATTCCCGGATTGAGGATCCATTGGACATCGGGTTGTACACTAAACCAGGGTTTGAGTTTTACGAGATAAGTGAGTTCGAGGGCCGTTTCGCGTGCCAACTCTTCGCCTTCTTCGCCAACGCCCTTGGCCTGCGCAATAGCAAAACCCAGTTGATCTTCATCGCGCATCGCAATGGCGCCCGTGTAGTTCAAGCCCGTAGCCCAAGAACTGGAAACGGATCCACGATCACTGAGTCCGGCTCTGACAAAGGCGCTCAAGCCTCGAGGGGCGATCGAAGTGGGGGAGTAGATCTTTTGATTGGCCAGAAAATAGGCGCCGCGCGTGCGATTCTGCGCGGTGTACCCCCAGGCCGCCAAAGCGTAACGGCCGTCGAGGTCATGGATTTTTTGAGCATGAGCGAGTTCGAGGATTCCTAAGCCGCCATCTTCGGAGACCCAAGGCGTGCCTCCAGGATTGCCGTCATACATCGCGGTGGAGATTTCCCAATCACTGATGGGGCGAACCCGCGCGCGAACGGCCATTCCGGGTTCTGGAAAAATCGAAGGTCCGTTTACGCCCGTGTGTGAGAGGTCGGGTCCGACGCCAAAGGAGCTGTTTAAGAATATTCTTGAAGCATCTGTTGAATAGAACTCTGAATTCAGATCGTGGATGCCGGCAAGCAGAGAGAATGCGCCATCGGCAAACTCCTTTTGGAGCCAAGCCTGGTAGACTCTGGCGGCCTTGGGCGCGTCGATGTTGCTAGACACCTGCGTGTCGCCCACGGATTCACTTAAAGAATCGCCGTGTATGCCGACCCCTTGTACATAAGCGCTCAAGCCGCTGAGGTGGGGGAGTGAACTGAGATCAAAGCGGGCATCGATGAGCAGGTTTCCCGTGAAATTCAATTTGCGATCAAGCCCTCCTTGGAGCGCGCCACTGGTTTCGAAGGCATACGAGAGGCTCAAAGCGTAGGGCTTGTCACTCGCAGCGGTGGCGGTCTCCATTATTGCATCGGCGTTCGCATGTATTGATGCGATGAGGAGACAGCTTGAGATGAATTTTAGATTGGGCATTTGATCCTTTCTAGTCATGGGTGGCATCAAAGTGTTTTGTTTTGGCGTTGATAATGAGAACGCTTATCATTATTGGGGTGGCCAAAGTCAACCTATTTTTGCGGGCCGGTGCGATAAGGGCGAAAAAGGGTGTAGACCCTGCAGGTTTAGGTCTTATTGTTTGCAACTTGGATTTCATTTCAATTACGCTAGAGGAGCTTGCTCGGAGGATTTATGAAACCCATTCTCGATTTGATCGTATTTTTGGAAAACGACTTGGCTGAATGCTATCGCACGCTCGGGCTAAAGCAGCAAACTTTGAGCTCGACCGAGATCTTCGAAAGGCTTCGCCTAGAGACCGAAGGGCACGCCGCAGCGATTCAAAAGATGGCCGATCTGATTCAAGAAAAGACGTTGAACTCTCAGGCTATTTTAGGAGTTCACAAAAATTTAAAAGAGATTTTGATTTCAAAAATTCGTCCGGGTCTTGATGATCATGAGTTGACGGCAGAGCTTGCGAAGGTCGAGGAGGGCGTTTCTCATATTTATTCTGCATTAGCGGAGTTCGCCAAAGTGCAGGCGTTATCCTATGATAAAATTGCTAAGGCAGTTGCTGACCTCGCTTTGCAGGAGTTGCGTCATCGAGATACGCTTTTGAAGTTATAGGGCAAGAAAATGCGCTGTTTTCGGAAAAACCATGTATAATCTCTATTAACTATACATTGGAGCAACCAAACCATGCCGATAGAGCACTCCTTGAATTCGAAATCTAAGAACGCAATTCGCGCGGGCTTTGCACTCTCGCTGCTCGCGGTGGTGATTGCCGGCTGGTACGTGAGTGGTCACCAGGAGCGCGCACATGAGGCTGCGCTTCGGGATCGAGTGGCGGGCTTGGCAAAAGTCGTCGCAGCCATGGGCAGCGCGGAGAATTTAAAAAGATTGGTTTTTCCTCGGGCCGGTGCCGCACCCGATATGGCGCTTTTGGATTATCATAAACGATTGACCAAGCTCGCCAGCGCAATCTGTGATGCTGACGCAGACATTCTACGTGTTCGTTTTTTTGCGAAACCGCCGAAAGGCGAGATTCTTGTTGTTCTGGATGCGGCCTCAGGTCGTCATGCGAATGACGGAAGTAAGTTAGGCGCTCCTTATCCTGATGCGCCTTTGGGCCTTCAGCAGGCTTTTGCCGAAAGTAAGGTGAAAACACTTGTTTCAATGGACAAGGGTGAGGCCAAGGTTTCAGGCTTTGCTCCCCTCATGGGAGCCGCTGCACCCACCGGTATCGTTGTGGGCCTCGAAGTCGATGCCACGGCTTGGCGGCACGGAGTGCAGGTCGCGCGTTGGATCGCCAAGGGTGTGACCCTCTTTTTTGCGCTGCTGCTCGTGGCCTTATTCTGGATCGTGCAGCGACCCGCGCGCGCGGCGGTAGAGGAGCAGCTTATTGCCGGCGCTCGAGTTGAAACCCCGGAACCTATGAGTGCACCGGAGCGCCTTGAAGCTGCGGCGCCTGCCGCAGTTGACACGGAAAAATTCGCGCTTCTCATCATAAGCGCCAAAGGGGAGATCGTTGAATGCAACCCCGAATTTGTAGCTTTGTGGAATGTTCCGCTCGATTTGCTCACCCAAAAAGAATATGCGCCTGTCCTAAAATGGATCACCAGTCAAATAGGGGATCCAGAGGCGTTTTTGAAGCAAATCGAATCCGCAGGCTCGGCAATGGGGGCTGAGGACTTTAGCAAAGTGAAGCTCAAAGACGGCCGCGTGCTGGAATATCTCTCTATGCTCGAAAAGTCCGAGGCGGGAACGTCGTGGATTTTAAAATTCAGGAAAGATTAATCGCCAATCAAGGGTGAATCTTCGCCCAGATTTCCTTTAATTTTTTATCAAACGATTCAGCGGTGGCCGGTTTTACAATATAGTTATTTGCGCCAGATTTTAGCGCCTTTATTATTTGAGGAGCATCTTCGTTGCCGGTCAACATCAAAAAGGGGAGACCATTGAAGCTAGCGCTTGCGCGGATTTTTCTGAGTAACTCCAGACCATCCAAAACGGGCATGTTCCAATCGCAGATAACGAGCTCGATCGGTTTTCCTGCCTCCAATTGGGAACATAACGAGTCATAGGCCACGGCGCCATTGGGGGCCTCAAAGAAGGTCGTGAACCCCAGCTGTTTGAGGTGAAGTTCTGAGATGCGACGCTCTGTAGACATGTCATCGACTAATAAGATGCGAGTCGTGCTTGGAAACATGGTTACTTATGATAGCTCTCGCCCGATTGAAAGCAATAGCAATTGTCAGCCATGGCATGTCAGGGTTACAATAGGTTATGGAACTTAAGCCCCCCGATATTAAAGAAGTCGCACCAGGCGATGAAGTGTCTGATCTGCTTGCTCAAATCATGGCCAACCGCAAGGCCAAGGCTACTCGAAGCGTCAAAGTCATGAGCAAAAAACAAACGGCCGCGATGAACAAAAATCTGTTTGGCGGGATCGTGGGGAATGTTCTTGAGTGGTTTGATTTCGCAGTTTTCGGATTCTTCGCTCCGATCATTGGGGAGAAGTTTTTCCCTTCAGACGACCCTATGGATTCACTGCTGAGCGCGTTCAGCGTTTTCGCGGCTGCGTTTCTCGTGCGCCCTATCGGGGGAATTATTTTTGGTTACATCGGAGATCAATTGGGGCGCCAGAAGGCGCTTCAGATCTCAGTGATGATGATGGCGATTCCGACTTTTCTCATTGGTTGTTTACCCACTCATGCCGAGATCGGTTCGCTTGCGCCTGTTCTTCTTATCTTGCTTCGAATTTTGCAGGGCCTTTCGGTGGGCGGAGAATTGATTGGCTCGATCGCCTATGTTGCTGAAACTGCGCCGGCGGGGCAGCGAGGATATTTCAGCAGTTGGACTTTTGCGAGCTGCTACACCGGGATCATGTTGGGTTCCTTGAGTGCCGTGGCCCTTGGCGCTCTCTTGGGTCCCGAAGTGATGTCGGACTGGGGTTGGCGCTTGCCGTTTCTTTTTGGGATCGTTATTGGGTTTGTAGGCATCTGGATGCGCACGGAACTTGAAGAAACACCCGTGTTTGAAAAGATGAAGGCCGAAGGCAAATTGGGCGGCAATCCCTTGCGTGATGCGCTTGAGCTTGCGCCTGGCGGAATTTTTCACGCTTCGATGCTCGTTATTCTAGTGGGCGGTGGGTTTTACCTGCTGTTTGTCTGGTGGCCGACGCTGCTGAGTCGTTACGTTCATCCGCATGTGCCGTACGCGATGGCGCTCAATACTTTTTGCATGATGCTACTCATTCTCATGATCCCTTTAACGGGGCGACTCTCAGATCGGTTGGGGCGAAAGCATCTTCTGGTGCTGAGCTCTGCTGCGATGGCGCTGCTGAGTCTACCTCTTTTCATGCTCGTGGAACAGGGAGGGTTTGTTCCCGTTCTGATCGCCCAATTGTGTTTTACGGTGATAATGGCGTTTTTCCTGGGGCCGATTCCTGCAACTTTGGTTGAGATGTTTCCTGCACGCATTCGTTATAGTGCGATCGGGTTGGGCTACAATATTTCGCTATGTATTTTCGGGGGGACCGCGCCCCTGTTTGCGACGTGGCTTGTCAAAACTTATCATACCGTTTACGCGCCTGCGCTCTATCTGGTTTTGCTCTCGGGACTCAATCTTTTGGCTGCTTTGAAGCTGCCTGAGAACACGCATAAGCGGGCATTATAATTTTTGTGTGAAAATTAGCGCGTTAATAGTAAGTCAATGCCCTGAGAGAGAGGGGCATCATGGGTGTTGGAGTTTTAGTCGTATTTGCGTGCGCGATACCTGCAAAGATTTTGGCCAATAAGAACAAGGCAAAAAAGAATCAAGCTGAGAAGAGCAAGGCCGAGACAAGCGAGGGGGAAACGCGGCCTTTGGTTACCCTCGCCAAAGCGGGGATTCATGGCCGTAGAGCGCTTCCGCGAAGACGCTCGATGATGGTGGGTCCGATCTGTTAGGTTTTTAGGCGGCGAAACGCTTTATTGATTTCGAGGAAGTGATTATGCGCCTTCTGCTGAACTTCAGCCGTTTGTGTCGCAAATCGGTCCGGATGATAAAGACCTGCCATCTTGCGATAAGCTTTGTGGATTTGCTCGGACGTCGCTGATTTGTCGATGCCGAGAATCTCGTAAAAACTGTTTTTGTCTATGATAGATGCGTTGGGCGCAATCGTGCTAAACAGTCGATCAAAAGCCTGGGGCGTGACCCCCATTTGAGCGGCAATCCAACGAAGTCCTGCGATCTCGTCGCTCTCAATCACTCCGTCGACATGGAAAAAGACGATGAGTAATTTTAACAACTCCTGCTTACTCTCTAAGGGAAGCGTGCGACGTACGAGTTTGCACATCTGCTCGATTTGCTGAGCTTGCAGCGCATCTGAAAGCCGTTTTTGGCTCGTGATGATCTCAGAGAGTTTGTCGGCGATGTCTTCGGGGAGAACGTTCTTGAATCGTCTTTTGATTTTTTCAGCACTCGGCAACTTGTGGTCAGGAGTGCTTAGGCGCAGGAGATAGACGCTGAACGTGAGAAAACAATAAAAGGTGAGACCTTGGGTGAGGGCACTGGCGAGTGTTTTTCGGATCTTGCCCAACTGATCGGCTGCGCGTTTTCCGTGGCCAATCATGCGCCCGGAGCGATGGGCGATTTCGTAAAAGATTCCTTTTAGGAGTTCGGTTTTTTTGTGGGTTGGCATTGGAGTGTTTCAATAGCAGGACGGAGGGGGCACAGCAATCTCATTTGTGAGCCGCGGGTTGGGTCGCGGGTTGAGGTGTTTGGGGTGTTTGGTTTTTTGCAAAAATTTGCTTGCGAAAACTCGTGTAAAGCGCCATAAAGAAGCCTAAATTCGCTAATAAAGTGCGCACTTTATTTACACCGTTTTTCACTTATTACACTTGCCGCGCACTTTCATGATTCACGTTGTTGTCCTTTGTCGCGCCCAAAATCATGAAAGGAAAATCGATGTCCAATACTACGCTCGCCCACCAAATCCACATTCGTGCGCTGGAACTCAGTGCCACTTACAAAAAAACTGAAGGGGATCTGCTCGAGGTCCTCGAACAAGTCGATCGGCATCGTATTTATCTCAAGCACGGGCACTCATGCCTTTTTCTTTATGTCGTGCGTGAGTTGGGACTCTCCGAGAGCGTGGCGTATAACCTCATCACGGTCTGCCGCAAAGCGCGTGAAGTGCCCGAACTCAGAGCCCTCATTGGCCAGGGCGCGATCACGCTATCGAATGCCCGAAAAATTGCGCCTGTTATAACGGTTCAAAACAAAGCCCTGTGGCTGGAAAAAGCGGCGTCGCTCTCTCAACGTGCGCTCGAAAAAGAGATTATAAAGGTAAGACCGCAAGAAGCCACCCCCGAAGGCGCGAGTTACGTCACTGAGGATCGCGTTCGCCTGGAAGTGGGGCTCTTTGAAACGGACATGCTAAACCTGAGGCGCGTGCAGGATCTTTTGAGTCAGGCGAAGGGAAAGTCTGTGACACTTGAAGAGGTGATTGTACACATGACGGGAGATCATAAAGAAAGGAAAACAGGCAAAACCTGTAGCGATACAGGCGAATCTTCTCCATCAAGTGCGGCTGCGGGACCAGGGTAGGTGTACACACACCCCCAAAAAAGGGCAGCGCTGCAATCAGAGCCGTTTTATTGAAATCCATCATAAAATCCCCGTCAGCCAAGGAGGACAAAACACGCTGGAAAACCTCACAACCCTATGTCGTTTGCACCACGATTGGATTCATGAGGGGAAGCCTCAAAAGATTTGACAAATACGCTGATTCCCAACAAGATCTGACGCAAGCCGCCGGCTCAAAGGGGGCTAATGTCATTTTCTGGGGGATCGTCACATGTTCAAATTCCGCATTATAACTTTCGCAATCTTGATCTCGCTACTCGCTGGGCTAAGCGGGTGCCTCAAGAACTCTGGCCCCTGGACTCACGGACTCGCCTTTGATCGCGTCCTGATCATCGTACTTGAAAACACGGACTACAGCGCTGCTAGCGCCGATCCCTATCTGAGTTCCCTGGCCGCCCAAGGCGCTTCTTTTTCTAATTTTCGCGGAAACTTTCATCCTTCTTACGCTAACTATCTTGCGATGGTTGGAGGAAAATATTTTGGTACCGTTTTCGACAAGCAAAAAGATATCGATGCACCGACCATTGCCGATCTGCTTGAGGCCAGGGGCCTCACTTGGAAAAACTACGCGCAAGACTATCCCGGAAATTGTTTTTTAGACGCGTCTCAGGGCAATTATGCTCGTAAGCATGTGCCATTTTTGAGTTTCAAAAACATTCAAACCTCGCCCGCTCGTTGCGCAAACGTCGTCTCAGCCGATCAGTTTCCAATCGATGTAAGTGAAGGCAAAGTCCCCAATTATGCCTTCTATTCACCTAATCTCATCAACGATGCCCACGACACGGACCTTGCAACCGCTTCAAGTTGGCTTAAAGGTTTTTTAGAACCGTTATTGAACGATGAGAAATTCATGGAGCGCACTCTCATTGAGATCACTTTTGACGAATCGAAGACTTACCTCAACAATCATATCTACACTGTTTTTCTGGGGCCCATGGTAAAACCGGGCTTTATTGAAACCGCGAAAACCAGCCATTATTCTGTTTTGCGGACCTTTGAAGAAAATTTTGGGATCGGAAATTTGGGTAACGAAGACAAAGAAGCTTCACCGATTCAGACGATCTGGAAGTAAAAAGAAGTAAAAAGAAAACTTCAGGTCGCCCGTCAAAAAACCGATACGCCTTTTAGAATGAAGTGGCTGTTTATTTTGCTCGCCGCCCTGCAGCCGCTTATAGCCTTGGCGCAAGATTGTGACCCTCATACTCAGCTCGATAAGCAAAACGCTGCAATGCTCACCGCAGCCTCTAAAATCGATATAGAGTGGAAGCCTTCGGACTGTCAAATTAAGCCCGATCCCGGAAATGTGCAAATTGAAGGCAGCGTTCCGGAAACCCAGTATCAGTTAAGCGGAAATATTTGCTATGATACGCGCTGTTTTGCTGTCGATCCGAAAATAGATGTGCATCTTAAAGAAACGATTCAAGAGTCAATGAGTTGCATCAAAAACCTAACCTCGGAGAAGTTACAGAGGCTTGTTGAAAAGAAGATTCGTGGCAAGGACCTGGCGTCGGATGAGATCGAACAAATTCGACAATCAGTTCCGGCGAGAACCGCTCTTCAACTTCAGGCTATTAACCGGCTGGATTCACGATTTGCCGATGTTTTTAATGAGAATGGGCAAAACTGGGCAGCGGTCATTCCTCCTGTCATGCGGGTTACGAACGCGGATAAAGCGTTTATAAAGAACTCCCTTCAAGATCCCTCTCCCTTGAGGATCTCCTGCTTTCCGCTTGGTACTAAATTTAGTTATTCGCGAAAATTAGGCAAAGTGTTCATCACGGAACCCATCGAGGTTCTTCCCACTTTTGGAACCGCGGCCGAAGCCTCCAGCCCTGGAATGCCGCTCTGGCCATCGATTAATCTTCATCCTGTCGGCTATTCCATGAAGAGCGGGTCACCCCCAGCCATCAAGTCGATCTTGCTTCATGAGATGATGCACCTTCTGGGGTATAACCATCGTGATCTCCAATCGGCAGAACCCGAAACGCACGCGACGCTTCCCTTGTTTTCTGCCTGTCAAGTTTGCTGTTTCCCAGAGGGCCTCAAAGAGCGGCAGCGTATTCGCCCGGTCTGCAATACGAAGGGGAAGGGGAGTCTCCAAGCGATGGCCTGCAGTCTGTGCGCAGGCGAGAAAACGGTGCCGGAGTTTCGGAAAATCGAGCAGAGTTATGAAGAAATGATGGGGCAGTGTTACATCATCGGAAATTCGTTGTGACCGTTTCCTCTTGGTCAATAGTTTGACTCTCATGCTGGCGTTTCATTGTTCCGATACGCTGATGTGAAGCGCACTTCAAAACTCACAACAAAATCGAGCCTTTTTGCGATAGCAGTTCTGCTCGCCATTGCCTCTCCCTTCGGATTGCGCGCTGAAATTACCCCTGATAAAACCGACAAAACAGACAAATACGCCGAGAGCCGCGAAGCGCTGGTACCGGACTATGCAAATAACTTCTCCCCTGCGGTGCGAGCCGAACAAAATCGAATTTTGGACGAAGTTTTATCCCACGGAAAATCCGCAGCGCAACCCCGGATTGTGTATTCAAGTGGAGGAACCGGTTCCGGCAAATCCCGTGTCCTAAGAATGTTGCAAGAGCAGGGCCTTATCCCCAAAAGCGACTTCCTGGTGATTGATCCTGACGCCATTAAGGAACTCATGCCGCTCTACCATCACGGCCTCAAAGCAGGGGATGGCGGAGCGGCTGATTCGGTTCACGAAGAGTCGGCTTATCTCTCTCGTGTCGCCTTCATCGAAGCCTTAAAAATGCGCAAAAACATTATCCTGGATACGACTTTAGCTAAGACCGACTTTTTCATACGGTTGATGCAAAAAGTGAGGAAAGAGTTCCCCGAGTACGCCCAAACCATCCTGATGGTCGAAACTCACGCCACAATCGCCCAATTAAGAACTATGCAGAGGGCTCAGGAAACCGGACGGCATGTGGCCGACCAGGTGGACTCTGTCATCACGGTTGAAAACAACGTCCATCCGGTTCTCAAATCGATTCAGCTTGGGAGTGAAATTCAATATTTTTTACAACAAGGTACTCGTGTGCCGATTCCGAGTGGGCCGGTGAGGGAGGCCTTAAGCATTCGGGGGCCACCTCCTGATCCTTACCTGAAACACGTTGTTTTTGATCTGGATTGGACCCTTCTTTATGATGTGACGGGCACCCCCGCCAGCCATTCACCCAAAGCCATAAGCGCTTCGGGTCATACCTATCGCGTCTCCGATCATACGACGGAGGTGATTGAGGATCTGATAAAAGATCCCAACGTTCGCGTTTCATTTTTCAGTGCGGCAAGTGATGTGCGCAATGTTTCTGTCTTAAAGCAAATCAAGCTACGAGACGGACGAAGCTTGTATGATGTTGCCTACCGGGTGCTTTCCAGCCCGCAGATGGTTGATACGGTGCCTGAAGAAGCCAGGAAGAGTCTCAAATATTCGGAACGGTTCAAAAAGGATCTGAGTCGGATCTCACCCCATATTGAGAACGTCATTATTTTTGAAGATATCCCGACTTTTACGATGCCCAATCAACGAAGGAACGTTTTGTTTCTCGGGAAAACCTACCGTGACTATGATACCTACGCAGAGGCTGAGGCGTTTCGCAAAGCAAACCCGAGTGATCTTTTTACCCCTCCAGATCAGGCCGAATATCATCGCGAGCGTAACAAGATTGTCCGCGGCTACAACATTGTCAAAGAAGCTCTTGCAGAAGGAGATGCCTCCGGTGTGCCTTTTTCAGAGCGAGTAGCCAGGCGCTTGAGCGAGCCGGTTGAGGATCATATCGCGCGCGGCCTTGTTCGTCTAAAGCATTCGGGCTGCGGGCGAGGAGCGATGCGAGAGGCTCTGGAGTCGCTCCTCGCAAAGTAGGGATGGCGCTATTTTCGGATATGTTAATATGGCGTTGCCCATCTTGGGCGTCTTTGATCCCGGCTTACGAGATTCGGGTCTACTCGTTTTTGGGCTCAAGGTTAGTCGCTAGAAAAGTTTTCACGTAGTTCTCGTATTCGGCAGATTTATTTTTGAGGACCAGCGCCGTTTTTTTGACCACTTCTGCAATGCGCGTGTGCATCGCCGCGATTTCTGGGATCTCGGGATCAGTCGGGTGTTTAGCTTTGAGCAGGTCCAAGTTGAGGACGGCAATCGCCAAGGGATTGTTGATCTGATGATTGTACATCTCGATCATGGCGTGAACTACACCCATTTCTCGGCCTCTTGCCAAGGTTTCTGCTTGACGGGATATGGTGAGTTGAGTCTGAATTCGGTGGGCCGCCACATCGAATTGAATCGGCTTGGTGATGTAGTCATTTGCGCGAAAGCTGAGCGACTCCACTACATCCGAGCCATCCGATTTTGAGCTTACCATGATGACCGGTAACGCCACTTCTGAGTACTTGCTGCGAATCAGCTGTAGGGCTTGATTGCCGCCCATATCAGGCATCAGGTTGTCGAGCAAAATCAGATGAGGGTGTTCGGCGGCGATCGTCTCGAGGCAAGATACGGCGCTACTTAATGCAACGACCTCAAATCCGCTCTTCGTCAGCATCGCTGACAATAATTCTCGGTCTACTTGATTGTCGTCTATAATAAGGGCTTTAGCCTTATTGTGGTTCGCTCCGGCAGATGCTTTTTGTTTAGATACTTCAGTGAGAACCTCTCGAATTTGAGCCGCATTAAACGGCTTGCCGACAAAACCATCAACTCCGCAATCAAAAGCGAGGGCCCTTTGCTCGTCTGCCACTTCAGCCGTCAACATCACGACGGGGATTTTCGAGAGTTTTTCATCCGCTCTAATTTTTCTCAGGAGTTCAAGCCCATTCATTTCGGGCATCATCCAATCGCAAAGAATAGCGTCAAAACCATGACCGCCCTTTTGCAGCTCCTCCCAGGCGAGGACACCGTTCGCCGCTGCCACCACGTTTTTAAAGCCTAATTGCTGCAAAATCATCAAAAGCAACGCGCGCATGGAGGCGCTGTCTTCAACGACGAGAAATTTAGAATCGGGTGCAAACATAAAGCGGGACCCTCATCCTCAATGATATAGGGAGAACCCCTAAAGAGAAACTTCCAAATGCCGAAAAGGCTAATGAGGATGAAGCCATTCAGCTTATGACCAATAGCGAAAACAAAGACCTTGAAGTGCTCCTGAATGACCTCGGTTTCCCTATAGACAAACTCCACAAATTTGTGGTGGACGGCATGTCCGAGGGGATCTGGGTGACGAACGCCGAAGGCAACACGGTTTACGCCAATAGCAATTTTTCAAAAATGCTCAAAACGCCCCTCAACGAACTCTCTCAAAAACATTTGGTCGAAGTCATTTTGTTTGATGACAAGACCCCGGCCGAGATGTTTCTTAGCCCGACGACCCTGGATGCGCAAAGGCGCGTGGATATTCAACTCTGTCAGAAGGGCGGCACCGCCCTTTGGGTGATGATGGGAATGAACCCGATGTTTGGCAAGCGCTCCGAGTTCCTGGGTTCGATCTTTATGGTGATGGATATCTCAGAAATCAAGAGCGCGGAACTTGCGCTCAAAAAAAATCGAGATCAGCTCTTTGAGACCTCGAAGTTGGCCAGCCTGGGCGAGATGTCTGCCGGCATGGCCCACGAGATGAATCAACCGATGGCGGGCATCACGCTCGCGGTGGCGACGATCAAGAAACTAAAGGAAAAAAACCTTTTGACGGATGCGGAACTGGAGAGTGCCCTCACGGACATTCTGGCCTCCGTTAAACGATGTACCAAAGTGATCAATCACGTGCGCGCGTTTGCGAGGCAGGAAACTCAAAACTTCGCACTTATCAATGTCAACGAAACGCTCTCCTCAGCGCTGATGTTAATGAAACAATCGCTGAAACTCTCCGGAATCGAAGTCGTGCAAGACTTAAGTGTGGTTCTGCCCGAGATCAGCGGAGAACCTTTCCAGCTCGAACAAGTCTGGATCAATTCCTTGTCTAACGCCAAAGATGCACTGGACGAAAGGGCGCTTGCGAGCGGCGACGTTCACTATCGCAAGAGGCTTGCCATCACCTCAAAAGTCGAGGGGGACACTGTCCTTGTGGAGTTTACGGATAACGGCATTGGGATGTCCGAAGCCGTGCGGAAGAAAATTTTTCAGCCGTTCTTCACCACGAAAGCGCCCGGAAAAGGTACGGGTTTAGGGATGTCGATCGTGCACGGAATTCTTGAATCCCATAAAGCAAGTATCGAAGTCAAAAGTCAGCCGAAGAAGGGAACGACCTTCTCGATCCGGTTACCGGTCCCCACTTCAAAATAGCCGGAATGCCGGACTTGCCCCCAGGGATGATCTTCCATTTTGCATCCAGCCGCAAATGCGAGCTTGGTGAAAAACACCGGACCGCCTATATTAGAAGTAATGCTTAAAGCCAAGGGGACGCAAAAATACAGCATCATGTTTAGTCTGATGCTCGGGATTTTGGCAGTGTTTGCGGTGTTCACTTTGTTTTTTGGCGTGCTCCTTGTTGATCATCGAACCAAGGACTTAATCAAAGCTGCGGACGAAAAGCTCCTGATTGCAGCCGAGCTGACCCGCGAGATCTTTGGGGCGGATTATCATGACCGGATCGTTGATGAAAAATCGATTTCCAAAAAAGAGTTTGCGGACCTGGTGGCCAGAAACGACGAGCTTTGTCGACGCTTGAATCTACAGTACCTCTGGAGTGTTCTGCTGGTGGGGGATCGCATCGTTTTTACCTCCGCCACCCATTCGGATGTCCGCAATCCTCAATCGCATGTGGCCTCTTTTTTTGAGCCGCACCAAGACCCCGATGCCTTTGCGGGGGCGATTCATGCGCTCCTTAAACCCTCGTTCAGTTCTTTTAAGAATGAGTGGGGCGAAGGACGGATGGTCCTTGTTGCTAGAAAAGACGTCCATGGACGAACTTATATTTTCGGCGCGAGTGTCCAACTGCGCGAGTTCAATAGCTTGATTCTAAGGAGTGTTCTCACGACTGCTGGCATCGCCCTGGCGATCTTCGGGGTGGCGTGCCTGCTGGTGCTGCTCTGGGTGCGTTCCTTGACGGCTCCGATTGCGCTGTTAACTTTGGCCGCTCAGCGGATTGCCGAAGGGGATCTCGATGGCCCCATGCCTTCTGCTAGTACGCGCGAGATTTTGGCCCTTTCGGACTCCTTTAACGAAATGCGAAAACGTCTCAAAGAGACCCTGGGTCGCGTGGTGGAGAGCGAACGGCATTTGCGCACCGTGATCCTGGCAAGCCCCATCGCTTTGTGGGAGATCGATCGAGACGCAACCTTGCTTCTGGCAGAAGGTCGGGCATTTGCGCAGCTCGGGCTGAAGTTGGGAGATGGGGTAGGGCAGTCCCTATTTGAGTTGCATAACGACAACGCGGAGGTTCTTGCAAGTATCTCTCGTGGCCTCGCGGGGAAAGAGTTTAGTGACGAATGCTATCTGAGGGGGCGTTATTGGATCAACCATTACGTTCCTATTCGTGACCCTAAAGGAGAAGTCTCAGGGCTCGTTGGGGTCTCTGTGGACATCAGTGAACGAAAAAGTGCCGAGATTGCGCTGAAAAAGACCACAGAGCAATACGCCCTTCTCTTCGGGACAATGCAACAAGGGGTGGTGTTTCAAGAACAAGAGGGGCCGATCAGCTCCATGAACCCGGCTGCGGTCGGTATTCTCGGGTTCAGTCCAGCAGAGTTCTTGGGCAAAACTTCGGAGAATCTGGAAACGGTTACTCGCAAAGAAAACGGCGAGCCGTTTCCGGGGGCTGAGCATCCGTCGATGGTCGCCCTTAAAACGGGAAAAGTTGTGCGTGACGTCGTCATGCAAGTCTATAATCCGCGTGTAAAAGAGTATCGGTGGATCAATGTGACCGCCGTTCCTCTTTTCTTGGAGCAAGCGAAGGTCCCTCATCAAGTCTTCACGGTTTTTAGCGATATCACGGCAAGAGTTTTGATGGAACAGGAACTGCGAATCGCCCAAGAAACCTCTGAACAAGCCTATCGCGCCAAGAGCCAGTTCTTGGATATCGCGGCCCATGAGTTGCGGACGCCGGTTACCGCGATGTCGCTCTTGCTGCAATTGGCCCAAAAACAGTTTGATCAAGGCCGCGCGGTGGAGGCTCCTATCTTGCTGCAGCTTTCCCGGCAGATGGATCGTCTTGCTTGTCTTGTCGTTGATTTGTTGGATGTCTCGCGCCTTGAGCGCGGCAGCGTAACATTAAGGAGAGAACCTACTGATCTGATCGCCTTGGTGAGTGAGTCGCTGAATACTTTTGCGCTGCTTGCGCCCACTCGGCCCATCGCATTCGTAAAACCCGCGCAGCCTCTCAAAATTGAGCTCGACCCTGTACGAATCAGTCAGGTGCTTTCCAATCTTCTTGAAAACGCGATCCGATACACTAAAGAGAATGTGGCAATTGAGGTGTCTCTCGAAACTAACGAAGAGCGAATTCGGGTGTCCGTAAAAGATCACGGCGCGGGGATTTCAGAAAAAGAGCAAGCTGAGCTTTTTAAACCCATGTTTAGGGGCGTTTCGGATGAAGTGGTGCGCTCCAGTGGTCTGGGGCTTGGTCTGTTTGTTTGTCGGGAGGTCATGAGACTTCACGGGGGGACGATCGGGGTGAGCAGCAGAATGGGCCAAGGCAGTATCTTTTATTTTGAATTGCCAAGAAAGGGTCACGGCTAAGGGATGACCCCTTCAGGAAAGAAAACAATTCTTATTGTCGAGGATGACGAAGGCATTGGCGCCACGCTGAAAATTTTTCTCGAAACAGAAGCCTATGAAGTGGTTCTTGCGAATAACGGCTTAGTGGCCTTAGAACTCCTATGCACGTGTGAGTTCCCGAGTCTCATCCTGCTTGACATGAAAATGCCGATCATGAATGGTTGGGAATTTGCGGCGGCGTTTCGCGCTAAATATGGCAAGCAGGTTCCTATGGTGGTCATGACCGCTGCTGCCGATGCTGAACAAAGGGCAAGGGAGGTCGAGGCAGTCGATTGGTTGGAAAAACCTTTTCGGTTTGCGGAGCTTCTGCAGAAGATTAAGAAGATCCTGGACTCTTCTTCGCTTCCGGCAGGAGAGGGATCCTCACCGTGATCGTCGTCCCTCTTTTGGGCTCACTTTGAACGTCAATGGCCGCACGATGGGCCGTTAGAATCCCATAGAGGATTGACATCCCCAGGCCTGTTCCTTTACCCACGGGTTTAGTCGTGAAGAACGGTTCAAATATTTTTTTTTGAATCTCTTCGGTCATGCCAATGCCGTTATCGGATACTTCAACGAGAATACTCTCGCCCTGTATTTTGGAGCTGATCGAGAGCTTCATGGTATAAGGGGTTTGAGAGGCTCTTGATTCATTTGCCATCTCGTCAAGCGCGTCGCGAGCGTTTCCCAGCATATTGATCCAGACCTGCTCCAACTGAGAGGCGTCACCGTGCGCCCACATGTTCTGCGTACAGA
>CAIRTR010000221.1 GCA_903881565.1 Oligoflexia bacterium
CGCAAGGCGACAGACAAGAATGCGATAGCAGAATGTAAAACGATGTATCCCTGGAATATCAGTGGCTCAATTGATTACGCGATTGAAAACCATTTTTCATTTATCGAGCAACTCTAGATAAAAAAGGGCATTCAGCGGATTAATCATGGAGACGAGAAAAATGGCAATAAAGATCCTAGATCAAGGCAAGCAACTGGAAAAACTTTACCATGTTCGATTCTCAGAGCTCGAGCGCAAAAAAAAGAATTTGATTTGGCAGGTGCTTTGCCATGACTTTTTTCAAAAGTGGGTTTTGCCAGGAGCTACCGTGTTGGACATTGCTTCTGGATATGGTGAATTCACAAATAATATCCGAGCAGGTAAAAAGATCGCTGTTGATTTGAATCCAGAGGCAAAACGCGCCCTAAATTCAGACGTTGAGTTTCATCAGACATCAGCGCTGGAATTGGCCGGAGTTTCGGCTGAAAGCGTCGATGTAGTTTTTTCAAGTAACTTTTTTGAGCATCTAAAATCGAAGGACGAAATGGGCAGAGTATTGAAACAGGCTCATAGTGTGTTGCGGGAGGGGGGGCGTTATCTTTCTTTGCAGCCAAATCTCAAATACGTGAAGGAAGCTTACTGGGATTTTTTTGACCACCAGCTTCCTCTGACTCACATTTCAGCCAGGGAAGCCTTTGAGTCTCACGGATTTGAAATAGAATTCTTAGTGGCCAGGTTTCTTCCCTATACAACAAAATCGAGATTGCCTCAGGCTCCATGGCTTGTACGGACTTATCTAAGATGTCCTTGGGTTTGGCCTTTCTTAGGTAAACAATTTTTCTTAGTGGCAAAAAAAGTCAGTTAATCGTCGAAACCGGGGGAGACGAAGCAAACGGCATGGTGTTTAATGCGATAGTCAACTAAATCTCCCATAGTTTTCTCTACTAGGGACTATTTTCTGCGGCTATAAATAGCGATTGGGCCGAAAGCGATAAAACAGGGGTCTCTTCTAAAATGTCTCCCATTCGGACGACGAGAGGGATAAGTGACTCAGGTGTATTCGGCAAAAGAAAATCTTTGTGCTTCACGCTGATTGCGCTAAATCCAGCTTTTTCGAGCGCCGCTCGAATGAATCCTGATCCGAAGGCCATTTCTTCAGGATCAAGCTTTGCAACTTTTCGCAATGGACCGATTGAAAATATCGCAAAAACATAGGGATTTAGAATGTTGGGTTCCCAGAAAACAATTTTACCTGAGGGTTCAAGTAGCCGTCGCATTCTAGGAAGAAAATCATCAAGCTGGGCATAAAGGTGATGGAGAATGCCATTGCCCACAATGTAATGAAACTTCCCCCCTAGTCGCTTTTCGATGTCCGATTCTCGAAGATCTGCGGCCACAAATTTTAGGTTTTCTCTCTGATGGGTTCGATTGGCCTCTGCGATAAAGGAGGGGCTGATGTCAGTGCCGATGACTTCACCTGAGATAATTGAGGCTAAATCAAAGGCAAGGTCGCCAGTGCCGCAGCCGAGCTCGAGCACTCGCGTATTGCTGTGCGGCTTCATTTCACGCACGATAGCGTCACAGCGTCTGGCGGTTCGCAGTGTCAGCGCCGGACTCGGGCGAAATCCTTGATTAAATCCCTGTTCATCAACGATACTTGCCATAATGAGTCTTTCTTTGCGATTGAATGAAATCGTAGATTTCGGCTTGATCAGAAAAAACTTGATCGTTTTTCAAAATCCGAGAGCGAATGTAACGGGGCCGATTCTTGACTTCCTCGAGAATTTTGCCCAAATAATCGCCAAGTAGGCTGATCGATAAGAGTTGAGCACCGCCGAGTCCAAGCGTTAACAAGATGATGGTTGTAGTGCCCTTGGCATTGATCGGCGGGCTGATGAAGTAATAGATGCCATAGAACAAGGCGAGGGCTAAACTACCCATAAAGAGTACGGCGCCAAATTTTTGAATATACTCAAGCGGCTTGACGCTAAATGAAAAGATCGCCTTTTTTGCCCACCAAATATTTTTCATCATGTTGTTGGTGCTGCGTCCAAACATTCGTTCCGGGCGAACGTAGGGGACGCCGGTTTGGCGAAACCCAACCCACGCACGCAGCCCACGCAGGAAAACATCTTTTTCTGGAAGTGCGATCAATTGTTCGACCACCTTGCGATCTATTAAAGAAAAATCGCCCGCATCCAGTGGGATCGCGATGTCAGACAAACTTCTGAAAATCCGGTAAAATATTTTGTAGAAAACCTGCATGTAGAGGGGGGCCTGGCGTTTGACTCGAATGCCGTAGACGACATCAAACCCCTCGTTCCATTTTTTGATGAATTCAGGAATCACTTCTGGGGGGTCTTGAAGGTCACCGTCGAGTAGGACCACGCCATCGCCCGACGCGAGCGCCATGCCGCTCAAGAACGCGGATTGTGATCCAAAGTTTCTGGAGTGGGACACTCCAATGACGTGGGGATCTGAGGCGCAAGCGGCCATGATTGCAGCTTCGTCGCTGGTTGGGCTCTGGTCGTTTATAAAAATGATTTCGTAATCAATTTCTTCTTTCTGAAGGGTCGCGGTGAGGCGCTCGTGCATGATCGGGATCGCTTGATGATCGCGGTAGCAAGCGATGATGATCGATAGTTTCTTTTGAAGTTTTGGAGCAAAGCCAAATTTAATATGAGTTCGAGCCTCTTTCTCCC
>CAIRTR010000222.1 GCA_903881565.1 Oligoflexia bacterium
CGTCGATCCAGCCGACTCAAAATATTTCACTTTTACTTTTGATGCCGAGGAAAGTTACAAACAAGGGGTAGGCCTGATTGGAGCCTCGGTAAGCGTTAGTCATCAATATGAGGGTATCCTTAGAGTAAATGTCGCGACTCCGAAGGATTCGTCTTATTCTAAATACCTTATAAAATACTACCAAAGTGGCGCTTACTCTTTCCATCATGAAGTAAATCACGATGGAATGGACGCAAGCTGCGAACTCATCGCGAAAGAATAGCGACTTAGTATTTTAACTTGATGACAAAGGGTTCTAAACGTAGTCCTGCGGCACGATCGTTTGTGGCCTGACGGGGCTTCCACTTTGAAGCGAGGAAATAAATAACCTGTGAACTCGCGTTGATTTCGCTTCGAAAGTAACATAAACCCGTTTTCCGCCCTAGCCAGCTAAGCCCCCTCGCCCGCTCAAATCCAATCTCCGAACCCGCAATCCGAAAACCAGCCCCCAAGGGGGGCGTCCGAGTACGCACGTTCGCGCGAAATTTTCTCGCCGAGGGGGAAACTCTCAGCTTAGGGATAAAATTGACACACCACTACCCAGTCTCCACAGCCTCACAACTATGCCAACTCCAAAACTCTGTACCCATATCTTCTGACAACAACGTCACCTGTGCACCCAGATTATCCCCCCGACCAATTGGCCCTTCCCTATTCTCCTCCCCATTCTCCTCCCCAACCAACTCAAACTCATTCGAACTCAATTCCGCACACGCTCCCGCATTTCTAAAACAACACCATCTACTCATTCTTTCTGACTCAACTTCCGGCACCAGAGCATCCAACCAAAACCCATAGGGTGAGGGCGGGTGCTCTGGTGCAATTTCTGAAAGAAATTAGGAAGTTGAGTCACTATCACTTTCCGAGTTCATCTTACGACTTTTTAACCCATTTTTGCGGGAGCGTGTGCGAAGAGGGTGCACATTAGGATCCTGAATTTAGTTTGAATTTTACTTTGAAAGAGTTGAGATTGTAGCTGCAGTCCCCAAAAAATCCTGCAAGAGCCGAAACCCCGTCCGCTCCTGAAACACGGTCCGATTCATGAGTACACTTGTCACTGCAATCTTTTTAAAATTCGCAGCAAGGTCGGCAACCTTCTTAAAAATATCTTCGGTTTCGCAAAAATAGACGACATGAGTGTACGCAGAGCTTTGGTACGACCGAAACCGCTCGAAATAGACGCGAGGCGACTTAAAACTGCGCTCCCATTCAATCGCAATTTCTAAGTTACCTATCCGAATCGCCAAAACAGGAGTCACCACATCTTGCGCGCCTCCAACTCTATAGTGCTCTTGCCTGACATCAATGTTGGCAAGGATCTTCGCGCCCGGAAACCAATCAGAACAAAACTTCTTTAGGCGGTTGATCTGAATCTGCTGCTGCCACCACAGTGGGTTAGCCACAAATTCTTTGCTTTGACGACGGTTTCGAAACCGTGGCCCCAATCCAAATACTCGATACTTCGCTAAGTGAGGGTTTCCAATTTCCAAGATCCCTGGCACATCCACGCTTGATCTGGGAGCTTTCACCTTCAACTCTTTAACTGAACGGGACTCAACAAGTCCCGCAGCCGCAAGGAAATGAAGCCTCTTATCGCAACTCGTTCGTGAGCAAAAGAAGCGCTCCCGAATTTGCAATGGCGTTGCTAGGCCCTGGGCGAAAAGGAACTCAAGAATTTCAAAATCCCTTACCGTAAGTCTAATGGCCGAAGCGCCTGCTTTTCCGGACCAAGCTTGCTTGGCCTGTTGGAACAGTTTTTCACGTAACGCGAGAAACTTTCGTGCCGCCTCAAGATGATAGTCATCACCACCACTCATCACCGGATCTGCTCGTTGCATTTCAGCGCTCCCCTTGTTGTGTTCCATTTTTGAAACGGATTTTCCGTTATCGCCACTAAAGCAATTGAAGTGCCAGACCAAAGCAAAACTTAAGTCTTTGAAACATCTCGGTTGTGCAAAACCTTAAGCAGGAACGTGTTCCAAATTTGGAACATTTTGTCCCGAAAATGGGACTGAAGCGGTTGATCGATCACCTTGAAAATATTGAGATTTTGGTTTAAAAACAGTACCATATCACAACATATACTTGTTATTTACACTTATAATTAAACCATCCCCTTGCTTTTAGTTTATCCTTAAGCTAAAATAACAAGCATGACTGGTGGTAATGGCACAAAACTAAACCGTCTCCTGCTTTCTTGGCCAAACGGAACAGTGGGGACACTCCCCTGGCTGGAAACACAAGGCGTCTACCAACAGCTCGCCTACGAATATGAAAAAGGATCTTGGCTAACAAAAATCGGCAGAGGTGCCTTCGCCAAAGCTGGCGACAAAGTGACTTGGCCCGGCGGCGTTTACGCTCTTCAAGAACAACTCAAACTTCCCGTGCACGTCGGAGGCAAATCCGCGCTTGAATTGCGAGGCTTTGAGCATTTTGTTACGGCAGCTCAAGGCTCCTACCTCTATCTTTTTAGCGACACCCCTCAGCGCCTACCCTCTTGGTTTGCCAAACACAAATGGGACCGACGAGTTTCTTACCGAGCGCTGCGACTTTTTCCGCGTGATCACAAACTTGGGCTAACTCAACACGGCTTTGGAACTTTTGAAATCGAAGTCTCCGCGCCCGAGCGCGCTATTCTCGAATTACTCCACCTAGTTCCTAAAGAGCAGAGCTTCGAAGAAGCACGCCTGCTCATGGAGGGATTGGTCGGCCTTCGTCCAAAGCTGGTACAAAGTCTTTTAGAAAACTGCCGATCCATTAAAGTTAAACGCCTGCTCCTTTACTTGGCAGAGCATTGCAATCACGCATGGGCAAAAAAGATTGATCAATCAAAACTCGACCTAGGCAGCGGCAAACGAGTCATCGTTCCAGGCGGAAAATTTGATTCCAAATACCAAATCACGGTTGATAAGGACCAATCAAATGAAGGAGAATCTGCAGCATGAATCGTGAAAGCAGCTACTTCAAACGCGCACATTTGATGGTTCGCACCCTACCCTACGTCGCGACTGAAAACTGCTTTGCCCTCAAGGGCGGGACTGCGATCAATTTTTTCCTCCGAGACATGCCAAGGCTTTCAGTGGATATCGATCTGACTTATCTCCCAATCGAGCCGCGAGAAACCTCTCTTCCAAAAATCAGCGAAGCCTTAAAACGAATCTCGACCGCTATCACAAAATCCGGCCTCAAGGTTCAAGACGGCCGCGATCAAACAGGCAGAATTCACAAACTCTTTGTCTCAGATGGCGAAAGCCGAATCAAAATAGAACCCAATGAAGTCATCCGTGGCGCTATCCACCCACCTGAGCTCCGAGACCTCTCAGCAGCCGTTGAGGAAATGTTTGAAACTTCAGCGACAATCCAAACCCTTTCGCTACCTGATATCTATGCGGGCAAACTCTGCGCTGCCCTAGATCGACAGCACCCACGCGATCTTTTCGACGTCAAAATCCTTCTCGAAAACGAGGGAATCACTGACTCAATCCGTCGCGCCTTCGTAATCTATCTCGCCTGCCATGATCATCCGATGCACGAATTGATTGAACCAACTCTAAAAGACATACGCACAACCTTTGATCGCGAGTTTGTCGGCATGACCACCGCGCCAATCGACCTCGAGGAACTAATCACAACTCGAGATACAATGATCAAGCAGTTAAGAACGGGATTAACCATAGAGGAGCGCCAGTTCCTGATTTCCATCAAAGAAGGAAACCCGCGCTGGGACCTCCTTGATACGCCGGGGATCGAAAAGCTACCCGCACTCCAGTGGAAACTCCTAAACATTCGAAAAATGAATAGACCAAAGCACACTGAGCATTTGATGAAACTTCGCGATGCCCTTCGGATATGACGAGTCGCCCTAGAGCGCTCCAGTCCCATTTTCGGGACAAAATGTTCCATTTTTGGAACATCTCTTACCAACCCCATTTTGTGATCTCTATCATTTTAGCGAGTTAGCAATGTTCCGCATTGGCACCGGTGTTGCTTTTATGAAACGCATGACGAATCTACAATCCACTGCTGATTTTCTAAATATGATCGAAGCCGCTGAGTTTCTAAGGGTAAAAATAAGCACACTCTACGCCTGGGTCCACCGCCGAATTATCCCTCACCGAAAACATGGAGCCAGGACCATCTTCAGCAAGAGCGAGCTTGAGACCTGGAGCCAATCCAGACGGGTCACTGAAAAATCCGAATTGAGCTTCTTTCAGATCGAGAACAATAGTAAGGATAGACCTACTCCGCTCCAACGGAGACGCTCTTTGACAACCGAATCTGACGAAAAGACCATGCATGTTGTCTCTCCAAAAAGGAGATAACGCATGGCAATTGAAACACAAACGACAGCAAATGGTACAACCTACTTCGCTCGAGTCCGCGACCTAGACGGGAACTTGTTTCCCACATCGGGCCGCAGGACAAAAGCCGAAGCAAAAGAAGATGAAGCCGACATGATTTGTCGAAAAGCGCGGGCCGAAGGCGCAGTCACCGGCGCAAGCCGCGAGCTGACGATGTCGGAGTTCATGGAGCAATGGAAAGACGAGTGCCGATTCAATGTTTCTGACGGGTGGAAAATCAGTCAGGATCAAATGATCCGGGATTACCTCTTGCCTGTGATTGGGCCGCGTAAACTCCAGCGTTTTAGGCGCAAAGACGCTGGCGACGTCACGAATTACGTGAAGAAACTGGGCCGAAGTCCACAGACTCAGCTTCACGTTTACAGTCTTCTGCACAAGATGTTTGAGGATGCCGTCGAACATTACGAGTACCTCGAATCCAATCCGGTGCACAGGCGGTACAGACCCGACGTCCCGAAAAAAGAAACGGCATTTCTGAAGCCCTGTGAATTGCTCGCACTTTTTGATTTTGTTCGAGATCATTATCTAGGACGCGCAATCTGGATTATGGGATTGGCGGGCTTGAGGTGGGAAACGATTCCGCCGTTGGTCTGGGACGCCATCAATCTAGAGCAAGCGCAAATCGATATCCGCGCAGGCTTCAAATACAAAATCGGAGAAGTCAGGCCCCAGCCCAAACATCGGGACTGGACCAAAGCTCCGATAGTACCAATGCTTCACGACTTTCTTTTGGAGCGTCAGCCCAACCCCTACGAGGAGAGCGCGAGTAAAATTCTCGTGTGCCCTAACCTCAAGGGAGAGATGCTTTCCTACAATACGTTTGAAGACGCCTTGAAACGCCTTTGTGGAAAAGCAGGCGTCCGCATCATCAGTCCCCACGGACTCAGGCATTCGTGCTCTGAACTTTGGGTAGAAGCCGGAGCTTCATCAACCGATGTGGGACGCGTCCTGAATCACCAAAACGAAAGCACGACGAAGAGGTACATGCACCGCACGGATGTTCGGCTCAGGCTGATAGGCCAAACGGTGGGAACACTCGCTACGAGGACAGCAATATCGGACAAAATAAAATGAAATGTCCAGGATCTGTCCAGTAACTCGAAAATGGGGCGGATTTTACGAAAAATTATATTCGTTAAAACCGTTCTAAACCAGGGAAATCAGGCTCAAATCTGAAACAAACCATCGGATCATCGGAGGAGAAAATACGCACTTCACGTACGTTTGAGGGGCGTATACCGCAAGGTGTGCTGGTTCAAGTCCAGTCGCCCGCACCATCCTCCGCTCATCCGAAAAATCAGACAATTAGCAGAAACAACAGAGAGTTAGCGTGCGTGGGTTTACCCACGTCTTTCGTCAGACTCGGTCAGTCAGATTTTGATCTGTTTCGATGCGTTTTTAGGAATTTTGTCCAAGTCAAATGTCCAGTGGGCTCAGCCTGGCTTCGGCTCTGTGAGTTGAAATAAACTTCCACTTTTTAGGAAGTCTAGCTATACTTATGATGTGCGGCGAGAATACCCCATCAAAATAACGGTGAACGGTCGTAATTTGAGACGGGTTGTAATTGATGCGCATTATGAGGTTCGAGATCTTTAGAGTCGACCCGGTTTTTTGGAATGGCAAAACCTAACGGCTCGTCTTGACGCTACCCCCTTCTGATCGAGAAGATTTATGCTACCTGGGAGTGAACCATGGCAAGTCAACATACTAAACACGGTCCCTCGGACGCCGAGTGGAATGAGATTCAGAAAGTTGCTAGCCGACTTGGAAAGCATAAGTCAGCAGGAATGCTTTCCCCTAATGCGACGCCATTAGACAAGACAAAGTATGACCTTTGCAAGAAGCTTCTCGTTTATATGCGTGAACACGAACTCACTCAACGGGAGCTCGCTCACCTTCTGGGGGTCGTAGAGTCGCGGGTGAGTGAGGTTCTCCACTACCGGATTCAGAAAATTACATTGGATCGCTTGGTGAAGTATCATCAGACCTTAAACCCGCGATTTGCGCTTAAGGTCGCGTAGCTAGCTACGAAGTAAAACAAACCCGTTTTCCGCCCTAGCTGGCTAGATCCCCTCACCCGCTGAAATCCAATCCCCGGACCCGCAATCCGAAAACCGGCCGCCGAAGGGGGCGCGCGTACACGAGTGTACGTACGCACGCGTACCGCGCGGGAGGATCACCGAGGGGAAAACGCCCAGCGGCGGGTCCTCAGGCAACCCCAAGGATCGCAAAATCCGTCGAATCGCGCCGGGATCTTGGATGGCACTGGTTACTGTTAAGGGACCCTGCAATCCTAGGGAACCCCGGGGGTTGGCCTCTTGGGGGTTATGCGAACCTGGTTTTCACCTGAAATTCGGCCTTACTGAGACTGCAGTCCCCATCCTGTCTCCATTCCTCTTGCAGAACTGATCATCAGCACGGCGGTGAGTCTGCCTGATAATCCCTTTGCGTCTCTTTCAAAGAGCGTTGAAGCGGCGCTTTTGAAGTTTGAACAGTTGAAGCAGTACGCACAGAATATTGCTGCACTCACCAATGGACGGGATCTGTCGTCAGACCCACAACTCAGTGAACCGCTGCCGCCTGTTGTAACTCTTGAGGCGTAAAGTCCTTTAGGAGTTTTTTGACCGGCAATCCATGCTTATTGCACAATATATTGAAGGTCGAGTTCGACATTAGCTTTTGATAGGCGGCATCAAACTCTGACTTCGCTACCGCGCGAGCAGCAAATGGGGCTAAAGCCACTGCCGCGTCGAATTGCTTGCCGCAGTTTTTGATCGCTTTGACTGCCACGATAGCTTGGGAATCAATCGCGTCCTCCAGAGTTTGTAACATCTGTTTGCATAAAGTTTTTTGTGCGAAATAATTTGCTTCAGCTGCGTCTCTCTTTTTCATATCGCGATAAAGAGTAGCCCAAGCAAAAGGATCAAATCCTCCAGAGACCAATATCATTATTGCGTCCTCTTTTATGGTATCATCCAAATCTGCGTAAGCTTTGTAGGCACTTTTACATTCGCAATTATCATTATCGGCTACAAATTTTGCAGCTTTTTCCAAGGCGGCATTGGGATCAACGCCTGGCTTGATGAATTTAAGATGAGGTTTTACGCAGGCTGCATAATTCTCTTTGGCTTGTTTTATTACTTTATCAACTGCGGCTTGGGCATCGGCAAAC
>CAIRTR010000223.1 GCA_903881565.1 Oligoflexia bacterium
GACGATGCCACCGCCATATGAAAATGTATGCGATGACCCAAGACGGTGGCCAAAAACGCGATCCCGATAGAGCCTCCGACTTGCTGAATGAGATTCAACATCGAAGAAGTGATCCCTGCCTTGTTGCGAGGAACGGCATTCATCGCGGTGGCCATGACGGGCGCCATGAGAAACCCCATCCCCACTCCGCGCACCAAAGTGGGCGCGATGACGTTCCAGAGAGAGGTCGTAATATCGATATTGCGATACATCAGCATTGAATACGAGACCGCGCAGAGACCGAAAACCGCGGGCCATCGGGAGCCTACGCGGTCACTGAGTTTTCCGGCAATCGGCATCGCAAAAGCAACGGCTAATGCCCCTGGCATCATGAGCAGTCCGCTTTCGATTTCGTCAAAGCCCATTTGCCGCTGCAAAAAAAGAGGGAGCAAAAATATGCCCCCATACAGGGCGACCGAACGCACAAACGTCACCAAGGTCGCAATCGAAAGCACAGAGGATCTAAAGAGTGAAAAATCGACAATCCCATTCGGGATCAGAGACTCCACGAGAAAAAAACCAATCACACTGAAGAACGAAATGATTGCGCAGGTTACCACGTAAGCCGAGTTCCAGCCTTCATGCTCCCCATTGGAAACGCCCAACAAAAAGGCGACGAGAAAGGTCGAGAGAAACGCAAACCCCCAAAAATCAAAAGCCCGCCTCTCGCTCGCATGTGGTTTATCGGGAATGAGAATTCGAAGCGCCAAAAAAACTCCGATAATCCCGATTGGGATGTTCACTAGAAAAATCGAGCGCCAACCAAAACTCTTGGTGAGTATCCCGCCTAAAGTGGGGCCCATTGCAGGGCCCATGATCACGCCGACGCCCCAATAGCCCATCGCTTTGCCTCGCTCGTGAGGTTCAAAGACATCGGAAATCATCGACATGCCCACTGGCATGAGCGCGCCGCCCCCTAATGCTTGAATGATACGCGCAACAATAAGAGAGGGGAGGTTCCAAGCCATTCCGCATAAAACGGAACCCAAGGTAAATACCAAAAGGCTGATCGTGTAGAGCGCGCGAGACCCCATGACATCTCGTACCCAGGCTGTCAAAGGCATGAGTACGGCAAACGCGAGCATGTAACCCGTCACGACCCATTCGATATCATCAACGCCCACACCGAAGTCCGCCATGATCGAGGGAATCGACACATTGACGATACTCGTATCGAGCGCCGCCATGAGCGTGCCGATCATCACGATGACGAGGACCTCCCACTTGTAGCGGGGGTGGGTTTTGAGGTGATCTTCGGTGGGGCTCATTTTATTATTTTCCGGTCACGCGAATCCGGATCTCAACAGACTGCCCGGCACGAAGACTCAGATCAGGATGGGGTTCCAATTTGATCTTGATCGGAATCCGCTGAACGAGCTTGGTGAAGTTCCCCGAGGCATTCTCAGAGGGAATGAGCGCAAACTGTGAAGCGGCTGCCCTGCGGATTTCGGAAACCGTGCCTTGAAGTTCTCCGCCTTCATCAACACCGATGCTCACCTTCTGACCGAGCTTCACGTTGCTGATATAGGTTTCCTCGATGTTCGCCGAGACCCAGGCGTTTTCTGAATCGGCAAGGGTCAACGCGACTTGCCCTGGCTCCAAAAGATTTCCCACTTCGGAAACCTTTTGCACAACCACGCCATCGATCTGACTCTTGATATAGGTATTCTCCAAGGCCACTTCGGCCAAATGAACTTCAGCCTCTGTGGTTTGCGCTTCAGCTCTGGCCTTATCCAGGTCGCGAGCGGGAACCCCATTTTGTTTCGCCAGTTCTTCGACCCTCTTTAACTCGTGCTGGGCAAGGTTAGCGCGCGCGCGAATGCGGCTTAGCTGGGCTTCGGCATTGCGATGATCTAGTTCTACTAGCGTAAAACCCTTTTTAATCTGATCTCCCTCTTGAGCGTTGAGTTGCACGACTCGCCCGCCCGCGCCTTCGGGGGCCACACGAATCAGCGTCATCGAAACCCGCGCGTCATCGGTCGAGACGTAGGGGCGGTAGTGAAACCACCAAAGGAGGAGACCGAATACAGAAATTCCTAAGCAAATCATACCCGTACGCTGGGCTGCGGGAGTGTTCCACCACTTCATGGACTTCTGGGACTTCAGGGAAGATGATTCTTTCATATAAGGAACGGATACCGGAGTTCCGGCGAAGGTTCAAGGTACAAGCAGATATCGTCACCACAAAACTGGCCACAGGCACGTAAATCGGCAGTTTTTGCCGATGCCCCAATCGGCCCGATTGAAGCATAATAGTGAAATGAGTCCGTGGGTCCGCTCGATATTCCTGCCTGCCTTTGCTTTCCTATTAGCCTTGCCCTTTTCTGCATGGAGCGATGAGCGTTGTGGAGAGAAACAGCGCAATTCTCCAACCTACAAAGCCTTTGAAACTTGCGCAAACAACCGACTGATCGCCGCTGCCGAAAAAGTCGCGCGCACAAACTTCACTTGGGCGCCACTCGGCTCCGCCCAGGTCTGCTCAATTCTGGAACCCTTGCTTCTAGATGGGCAACATCAGCAAATCTGCCGCGATCCTAACGGCTATGCTTGTCGCCACAAAGGGCAACTCATGGACTCCAAGTGCAATATCGACATTCTTGACTCAGCCGATGCCGTCAACACGCCTACTGCTGTTTCTGCAGTTTGCGAACTTGAGGCGAAGTGGGCGGTTTACAAAAGCGAAAAATATCCGGCCTTCCACGATACTCAGTGCTCGAAAGGAATAAGTGAAGAGGATTGCGCCCGACTCTTTAACTCTCGCAATCAAACCCAATACAGAGAACTGGAGCGTGCGATTACCTACACTCCGGAGCGTGTCGATAAACTTAAGCGACTCTATCACCGAGTCAAAGACACCTATCTCAAACTGATCTCCGAATCGAAAACGATTCCGGTCGAAACGAAGCCTTTTCTCCTGCAAAAAGTCAAAAACACAGAGTTGTGGCTCGACATCGTTTCTCGTGACGCATTCCTAAAAGACCTGTTCTCATCAGACTGTTACAACTCACTCCCCGGACTGCCACCGAATACTTCTGTCTATAATTCTGGCGGAGTCATCCACTTTTGCATCGGACAGATCTACAACCTCGAGAACATGAACGAAAATTTAGTCATGAGCATTCTTGGACACGAGATATCGCACTCCATCGATCCTTGTGAACTTGAAGAAGACGCATACGTGGGCAGAGTTCCTGGCGTTGATAAGGCTGCTAGTGCCAATGTCGCACAGAAAATCTTCCCAACGACCATCGAGTGTTTGCGAGGGGGAACCGGGAGCAATGGTTGCACTGATGCTCTTCTACACTGTACAACAGAGCGAGGGATTGCTGAGCGCTGCATGGGCTCCCGCGATTGCTTGATCCTAGCGACGGCCACGCCCAGTTGCCGATCCGGGAGTTTCGATTTAACTCAAGATCCGAGCAATGCCGCAGATTTTCGCCATGAAGGCGCACAATTTGACCAAATTGGAGAGAGCTTCTCTGATTTTATGGGGGGAGAAGTCTTAGCGCGAATTATTAAAGACGCGCAAAATTCTTCTGCACCCGGTCCGCAAGACAAAGAGGACGCGCTCGTCTCGATTGCTTCAGAATACGCTCGAATTCACGGCACCTGCCTCACCTCGAATACTTTGGATGAGCATCCTCCGGGGTTTCTCCGCATGAACCGGGTGATGATGAGTAGTCGAGAGCTGCGCACGGCCCTCGGGTGTCCTGCCAATACGCCCCCTCAAACACCAGGAGGAAACACCACATGCCAAGGACTCTAATTGCATCACTTGCTCTCCTCGTCGCGGGACTAATAGGCCTTGCCCTCCCCGCTCGCGCGGCATCGCCTGAGCTCTCCGTTCGTTTCGAAATTCCGGATATGTCTCGATCGATCTTAATTGAGCTAAGCCCAACCCCGGATAACTCATCGGTCGAGGTGAGCATCCTTGTTCGCTTGAACCAAGAAGTGAAGCGATTGAAAAAAAAATTCGGGGGGAAAATCCTAACCGAGCTCAGGGGGGCTTGGGGGGCTCCAACATTTGATCTCACTGATTGGCCAAAATCAGATTCAACTGCCGCACCCATTTGCCAACATCGCGAACGTTGGCAAATCAGCACTCGGAAAGACAAGCGTTTCTTTTGCCAGAATCAGTCCGCAATGACCCGCCTGAAAAATTTTCAGCAAACAGTGCAAGCGGTATTGCGGGACTAAAAGTTACTCATCCAAAGAGTGGCCTTGCCAAGGTGCTTTCCAACCCCAATGGTCACGGCACCAGGAGTGAAATACCACAGTCCTCCCAATATTTGATTATAGGTCGTCATATTGACCGTACTGAACACCCCGGTTGTAGGATCCATTCCAACCATGCCGACGCCATCCGAGTTCCTGAATACGAGCTCATCACGCCCATCTCCTAAGAAGTCTCCTTTTCCTACAAGCTCACTCAACTCTCCCACCTTCCAAGCTCCCAAATCAGTACCCCAAACTAGAAACACTTTTTTGAAAACTTTTGCGGTGGTGTTCCACTTATACAGATAGAGACCGCCCATATTAATGGGCGGTGTATTGATGTCCTGAGATTTCATAAAACTCACATTACGCACCAAAATTTCGTTAATTTTGTTTCCATCAAAATCAATGGGCATTTCCACGGTATTGGAGCCGACTATTTGACCCGTATAGAGCGTGCCTAACTTCAAGAATTGTTTCCCGACACTGTCCAACGAAAACACCTCCCCCGTTTCATAAGGAAAACCTGAGTTGTTCACGATATAGGAAATAAACAAATCGGCATGCTTATCTCCATCCACATCACCCAACACTTTGATTTGCGTAATGCTTGCAAAAGACGAAGGAAGGTTCCCACCGTTTATGCCTGCCCCCCATGGCTGTATCGCAAGAACCTCAAATTGGGGATTGCCCTTGTTAGCAATAATCGCCATGCCCCAATTGCTTGCAATCACAATTTCATCACGCCCATCATCAGCGAAGTTTCCGACACCAACGATCTTATCGTTGATCGTATGATTCCAACCGCCTGGGATAAAGGTATTGAGCGGCGCAAGGGGTCCCGAAAATCCAACAGGAGAGAAGCTGATGTTTAGGCCCATTGCCGCAAGTCCTGCCGGACCCTGAACAAGAGCTTGGGGTCCCGCTGTGAAGTCTTGGGAGAAAAATCCAGTGGCCGCGACCTTATCTTCTTTCGCGAGCGCGCGAGTGCTCCATAGTGGCTCACCGAATTTCCTGGCTATGTTATGATATTTTGCATTCATGTTCTCAAGATTCAGAAAAGACCAGCCATAGTCGCCCGATTTTCGAAAAAGGCCCGATGTCTGAGCCCCCGTTCCTAAGCCTAAGGTTTTGTCAGCCATCCAGACTTGATTCACATCATTCCAACCATTGAAAAGCGTCGGACCAATCGGTTTTAAAACACCTGACTCCAACGCAAATGTATTAACGCCGCGTACGGCGGCAGGGTCGCAGCGATCAGGAACTCCGTTCTTGTTCCAATCATTGTAGGCGTTATTGATGTCCGAGTTAAATTGGAAGCGATCATAGTCCTGGGGACACGAATCGCAAACGTCACCCACTCCGTCTTGATCAAAATCCTCTTGTCCTGGATTAGCCTTAAAAGGACAATTGTCTAGATAATCAGGGATCCCATCAGTGTCGTAGTCATTTAGAGCAAGATTAGCTACATAGGATAAATCTGAAGGTAATAGGACGCTCCCATCATACTTCGCGAACGCTAGACCTGAGGTGGTGGAAAAAGAGGTTCCGGGTGAAACATGATTACCGTCTGTGTAATAAGTTCCCAGAAAAAGATTTCGCTTCGTGCTGTCAGGCTCAAAAATCCCGCCCGAAGTTCCAGGCATCTCGACAACATCCAAAATATCCTTGCCCTTAACAGGCTGGTCGGTTGTGTAGGCTCCATGACTATTCTTGATGATATAGTACTCTTTTCCATCGGCACTTTGGGAAGTAAGGTAGCCCACAATAATAACCGCATGGCCACCGGCGCCTCCATTAAAATACCACGCATTGTCAGGTCCCCCTACGCGATCAAGTTGCTTTGGAGTGGCTTTAGGATTCGGATTACCACTGGGCGTGGTGAGGGGTACCGTCTGGGCCTCAACCGAAAGTGGATAGAGGCGCTCAAACTGATAATATGGGTTTACCTGGGTCGCCTGTGCATCACTGTAGACAGGAACTTCGACCGTCTTTTTTCCACCCCAATCCCAAGAGATTCCGGTTTTGATAGGCTCACCCGAATCCAGTGCGAATTTGACCTGTTTTTCTAGACCTCGATAGTCGGGTTGAATGATGTTATCGGTCGCTCCAAATTTTGGATATATATTGGGGTCACAGGCAACGCTCTGCCCGTTAGCGATGTTGATGCACCGGTTTCCTGTGCTCGGATTAGGATATATTGCGTATCTGCCATCGAAGCCCGCTACAGCCGGATCATTTTTAAACAACACTCCGGGAAGTTTTTGTATCCTGGCCACCTCCAAAATGCATTCCGCGGCAGCCTTGAAGTTCTTGGTATCTGTGGTGTAGAGATTAGTGCATTTTGAAGTCAAGCCCCCAAACTTATTCTGTAGCGAACCAATATCTCCTATTTTGTACTGCAACTCGCTTGCTGCATTGGGATCACGCGGATATATGCTCAGCGATTGTGGAAAACTTTGCCCAAAAGGAATCGCAAAATCTTTTCCTTGGACGGCCATTTTAGAATATCCCAAGGATGAGTTGGGTCGATCCACAAATAGCTGCGAAAGCCGAACAGGAGAAAAAGCAAGCGTGTCACTATTCTTGAGGAGAGTACGTTGGCCCGCTAGCATTTTTGAAAGTTTAATCTCCAAAATCCCCGTCGAGGACTCCCCATCGCAAGTTCCTCCCACTTGCTTTGAAATATGACTGAGGTGATTGAACCCCTGACACTCGAGCAAAGACACCATGGTGTAAGGTTTCAAAATCGCCTTGCCGTTAGCATCTTGACTGCCATCAAGGTTGAGATACTTCGTAACGGGGAGACACTTACCTGTGGCCGGCGTCGCTCGAAGCATTTGAGTCGCATCGACAATCGGAAGAAACCGATTATTGAACACCGTGGTCTCATAATCCACATCGGACTGAAACACGCCATCGCCTGAAGCCCGCGCGCCGTAAAACGGGGCTGAATCGATAGGTGCCGGAGTAACGCTTCTCGAAATATATCTCGATGCGCTAGTCGCGTTAGCTAAACACGCCGTATCTCGTGGCGAACAGCTCACGACCGGGGCGACGGTCGTCCGAGTCGAAGTGCTTGCTGCCAACGAATAAGTATCCCCGATAACAGGCGCGAGTAGAACCGTAATACCCACAACAAGACCAAACGAACGTAGAATGAGAACCATCTGCCCCCCCTTTTTTGCGCTCTGCCGTATCCTATTCGACGCTCGGCAAGAATAACTTGAGCGCCATTGCGTTGACGCAATCAACCCCACAATCTAAGGATATCTCAGGGAAAGGTTTCTTGGAATGTGTCGCCGAGGACTCTGCCAATCGACAAGAATCCCCAACAAATGCGGCTAAGCGAAGCCTAAATCAAACAGATTAAGGAACTACTTTTTTCACTTCTTCAAACGGAACCTCAAGTGAGCGATCCACAAAGGAGCGAGTCAGCGTTGCGCGAATTCTAAGCTTCTTGCCCTGTTTAAGCCATTTTGGGGCATTCGCAATCAATTTCCCAAGCGCCACTTCAATCGCATGGCCATTGGTACTCACGAACTGAGCAGAGACTTCGCCTTCAAAACGTGTCGAATAAAAAACAAGAAGGTGCTTCACGGCGATCTCAAGCTTCACGCGCGTTTTCACAAGCGAGGAGAGGCCTTGCTGATCTTCAAATTTTAAGAGCAGACCCGATTCGCGGCCCTCAAGCCCCGTCAGGGTGACTTGCCCGATTTCTTCCTCTTTAAAAGCCTTCATCACATGGAGAGTGCTGGCATCTTCTGAATTCGTCTGCGCGGTTTCGGCCCACAAAGTCGAAGGCACGTTAAAGCGGATTTTGCCACCGCCTAGATACGAAGAGATTGTTTCATCAGCAAAATCACTCGCAGGTCGGTTCGCCATCCACATGATCCGAGCTTTACGCTCAACACGTCCCTTAAACAGAGTGTAAGCATCGGAGAGATCTGAGCCAGGCGCAAACAAACCCAAAGCTCCTCCTTGGGTGCTCCAAAGGTTTTCAGACAAAAGGATTTCGCGACCATTGCCCAAAGTACTCAAAGGAAAATACCCACTCTGCGTGGTCGGCTCCAAGACCGAATCACTCTGAATCAAAACGGCCGCGCCTTCGGAACCCGCGGTTCCAGATAAGCCATCGATTCCATAAGAACCCAAACGACCATTGCTGCAATACTGAGTTGTGGTTGAACAATTCTGCCCGTGTTGATCGCACTGAACGATCTGCCACATGCTCTCAAAACACATACAGGGTCTGCCCCCTTGGGCGCCACGACCTGATCGTCCCGCGTGACCGGAATTGGAAACCACCAACAACTTTTTGAGATCTGAAAACTTGTTGAAATACACGGTTACATTACCGCCGCTTCCGCCGCTGCCGCCGTAGCCGCCATTACCTCCGTCGCCACCGTTAGCGCCCCAAATATTGTAGCGAGGTCGGTATTCGGGATAGCAGCCCGAGGCATCCTGGCCGGGCATCCCGTCTTCGCCATCGGTGCCGTTTACGCCGGAGAGGTTATAGATTCCGGGTGTTCCATCTGCAAAAAGCGTCAAATCGCGTCCCGACTCGCCCGAATGTCCGTTGCGCCCATCCCATCCTGAGGCGCCACCGTAACCAAAGGCAAAGGCCTGGGGCGCTTGCGCGGCTGCGGCCATGGCTGAAACCAGAAGAACGGCACGGAGCCGATTTAAGTTTTTCATGAGTAGATTTAACTCCTGAAAAGGGAAGAAAGCAAGTGCGCGCGGCGGGTCACCCTTGCGTTGCGAAGGCTTAAGTTAAATTGCGCCGCCGCGCGTTTCGAGCCACGCGACATAATCTGACACCGATACCACCTCAACTGATTTCCTAAGTGACTTGGGGAAGTCCCCGAGGTTTCCGGTGACGAGACATGCGCCTTGCTGAGCGGCGAGTGCAAGAAAAACAGCGTCATCACGATCAGGCAGATCGAAATACGGTAAAATCTCTGGATCGGTTGCGACGTACACGGATTGTCGTAAAAATTCGTCAAACCAAAGGGGTGGAAAGTTCCAGTGTTTGAACTTGGGCCGAGCAAGAACATCGCGGTATTCCCTTACAATGGCAGGACAGATGATGAGAGTAAGATCCCCTCGCAATGCCGAAATGAGAATTCGCGCAGGTTTCGAACCCTCTTTGAGCGCGGCAGAAACCAGAACATTTGTATCAACGACGACGCTTCGGTTTAGCATGAGCAATCTTGCGAACGGCGCGAACCTCGGCTTCAATCTCTAAATCGCTCATCTGGTCGAGGCCCGTTTCACGTGCGAGTTTCCAGGTTTCTGATAAACTTTCCAATGCGAGCATTTTTTGCACTTCTTGTTGAACGCGCGGCAACGACTCGGCGGTAACCGGTATCAGGAGGCCCACAGGCCCCTTTCGGGCGGTGACAACAATCGGCTCTGTGCCGATAGCCTTACTCCCCTTTTGCTGCAACTCTCTTAAACTCTTGGCATTCATAATGATAATTGTAAGCAATATGCTTACAAATGTCAAGTATTTCACAGTGACTTTGACTTCAAGCGTCCACTCGATTAGTAATTTTGCATTCTGCATTCAAAGGCGTCAAACCTTGGGGAGAGCGATTCAATGTCCAAGATAAATGGATCAATTTACACAAAGCGGCTCATTGCGATTCTAACGCTTAGCTGTATCGCACTTCCCCTCCCCAGCTCTGCCGGGACGGCTGAGACCGCCCAAGCGCTGCTGACCACCTTTGGCGCAAGCTGCCCTTCTGAAGGAGAATGGACGCGCGCGGCACTGAGCCAAACGCAGGCGTTAATTACGACGCTTAAGAACATCCAAAGTGACCAGGCCTGTCTAAGCGCTAGTGGCGCGATTGCGCAACTTCAAACGTTGAGTCAAAATATTTCAGAAGCCACGGCTGATCCTCTTACGATTGAGTATCTGAAGCTTGAGCGGCAAAAGAGTGACATTACATTTCAGCTTCAACTTGCAGTTCCCGGTAGCACGGATGAAACAACACTCAAGACTCAGCTCAGAGAAGTCCAACTTCAAATCGCGCAAAATACCGACACGCAAGACTACACCTCAGGCGTGAGCAACACGAACCGCGACAATGCCTTTCGAAAAAATACGATGGGCGCCCTCGTCAGTGGCGTCGGCCAGCTTCTTGATCAAACCTTGGCCAACCAAGAATGTTTCATGAAATACCCTTCACTGCTCGCCGGAGTGACTTCTCTTGCCGGCAGCGTGAGTGCCGCAGCCCTTTCCGGAGGCGCAGCCTTAGGCGTCAGCGCCGGCACCAAACTCATGGGAATTCTCATCGAAAACGCCCAAAGCTGGCTCTTGCAATGGAAGATCAATCACCTCTCTTCGATCCTGACCAGTCAAGCGTATCAATGCGTTTTGGAGTCGCTCTCCAACCAATGGTGTTCGGCGCAAGATGCTCTGAATGTCGTCACGCTGAAAGCGTCCACCCGACCGATTCCTCAGGATTCAAATCCCGTTTTGCTCGGGATGAAGATTTTGGATCGAGATATCCCCACACTTTTGAAGTGGCTTGATCACGTCCGATCGGGAACCCCGGCTTCAAATAAAGCGATGGCCGATCGCCAGGCTGCCGTTTTGGAGCGCGAGAAGATGGTGAGAGTTGCCAAAGCACAGGGCTTAGGTCTGATCGCTGAAAATCAAAGTTTATTTGACACGATTGAAGCTCCAAACCCCGACAAATTGCGATCAAAACGCTGGAATCTCGAAAGGACGACCATCAGGAATCTTGCGAGCCTCCTCCTCGAGGTCCCTCGAACGTGTTCGGCCAACGGAGGATGCACTCCTGCTACTCCCCTGGGTGAAATCATCCCTTCCGACTACGCACCCTATTTTCTAATGGGTCTTCGCCGTGATCAGTGTCCGACTGATTCTAATGGGATTTCGACCGTGATCAAGACTTTTGAAAATTTCGACCCGCTGACGGAATGGCCAGCCAGCGCGCCACAACCCTTTAAGCCGGAGCTTGCGATTCTAGGAACGCAGCTCGAACAGTGGATCGCAGATGCAAGAGATCTTGTTCTTCATGAACAAAGTGCGATCCTCAATCCCGACCCACTTCAAATCCTCGCTGAAGCCTCGACTCCGGCGCAATATGGGGATCATCCGGTTGAAGCGCTCCTCAACATCAAGAACTTCTTAGAAACAAGTGCTCCTTCAAAAATGCCAAGCCCGCTTCATCAGAAACTATTTAAGGAAACTGTTCTCAGACTTGATACAATCAACACGTTGATTGAAGACTTCTCAAAGGAATCAAAAACACCGCTCACCCAAAGCTCCCCCACCCCCATCGACTCGGCTTCTGCGCGCGTGGTGCTGGACGAAATCTTCAAAGTGGCCGATCTCGATAGCGGCACCGTCCTGCTCGCCAATCGCCTCGATATGGCCGTAAGACTCAGTCTCACCGAACTCCTTATCAGTGGCCATTCAGGATTGGACCGCGACACCACGGCCGCGCTCCTCGCTTCGTCCGACATCATCAAAGAGATTTCCAGATTTGCCGGCACTGATGATCTGACCCTGATCTCGCGGGACATTCAAAAATCTCAGACCATCGTTCAATCGACCCTAACCGAGTTTGGCAAAATCTTTGGTCGCAGTATTAAGCACGTTTTAAAGGATTACAAAGCGTCGGCTGACCCCAAGGTCCACGCCGAAAAAGCAAGCCTTTGCCTGAAACTTTTGGCGATGCCGGAGTGGCCTAAAAAAATCCCGGTGGAATATTGTGACGGCTCCTCTTTGATTTCCATTTTCAAAGACGGACCTTCTTCGGTGGTCGTGAACGCGAAAACTCGGGGGCTGCCGCACTCCCAACGCGCGTGCTCGTTTCGAGATTTCTTTAGAGCGAATCGGATTTATCAGAACTATCTACATTCGAGCAGGGCGCGTAGCCTCGAATAGAACCTGACTAAAAGCTTGCGCTTTTGGCGCCGCAACCAACTCAAATGGTCGGACAAGACTCTAAGTCAGACGCGTCGTAAGACGCGACTCGCGAAGCTCGCCGCGCCCACTTAACTCGGATCATGCGGCATGCTCCCGCGCGGGGAGCGCAAGTACGCAAACGGCGTGATGTGCAAGAAGTTGGACACCCTCGAAGTATAAAGATCCGCATAGCGCTCGAGCTGATACGCCAGGTGACTCTTGTCGTTTCCCGTGCGCATGAGCAGCCCCCATAAGGGGCTGCGAAGTTCAGTCGACGCTTGGGCCAAGGGCCCGATCTCATGATCAAGTTTCTCCACCGCGGCCCGAAGTTCCGCCTGCTGTTTTTGCAAAGCCGCATCGGAGGCCAGCTGTTCCGGAGTTTGAGGCAACCCACCGGCGCGTAAGCGCTGCAATTCAAGCCTCAGGTGACAGACCTGCGACTCAAGGCGCTCCTTCTCATTCATCAAAGCGGCGAGTTTTGATTCAGAATCTCTAAACGCTTCGCAATCTCTGACCTCTTCTTCGAGTTCACGCAAAATAAGCGCCGTCCTCCAACGCAACACGTTCTTGCTCGCATGCACGTCCCCGAACATATGATCACCAACGTACAAAATTTCATCCCCCGAAATCTTCAAATGCTTTTCAAGCTCAACTGCGCTGCCACCAAAATAGGCGGTTTTGGGTTTGAGCCCCACCGTCGAAACGGGCAAAAGATGTCCGGCATCATTGACCACTTCAAAAAACGGATTCTGATTGATAAAGAATTTTGGCTTGCGAGCGCCGACAATCGTCACGTGAAACAGATCGCGCCAGGTCATACCCCCAGGCAAGAATCGATCAAAACAATACGTCATCATCGCGACCGTATAGAACCACTCAGAGTTGGTGATGAGCATGAGCTTCTTGCCCGCCTGATGCTGATCCAAAAGCGCACGCGGAATCTCAGGATCCAAAATTACATAACGCTCAGGGTCCGCAATGATGTCGGCCTTGAGGCTCCCCTCCATGTGGGTGCGATCCAAAATCCCGCGAACGTGCTCATAGAGATCTGAGTAACCCAGCACCTCGGGAATTTTGCGTTGATCCAACAAATCCACCAGCTGCGCGTAAATGCAGCCCTCAGAGAGCGAAAAGAGTGTATTGAGAAACACCCAGCGCTTATCCGCCAACTCAACAATCGTGCGCGAATACAAAGTGCGCTGCTCATCAAACTCCGCCAGGCGCGTGCCGTGCATCACGCGTTTCACAAAACCGAAGCGATTGGCTTTGATCAGATTGCCTTGCTCGGTGTCGATAATGAGTCCGCGGCAAACCATCTGAGGATCGAATTTCAAAGCCCCAACGGGCCACCCTCTAGAGAGCAGCTGCTGCTTGATGTATTCGTAAGCGCGCTCTTCCCACTCATTTTCACGATACTGCACGAGGGTATAATCCATGTCGTAGCCAATGGCCTTGATCGCCCTAAAATTCAGGGTTCGGTTGCAGAATACGCCTCGCTCAAGTCGGGATTCAAATTTCATTTCAACTGCTCCTTTTTATTTTCAAATACTTAGCCCAATCACGAATCGCTTGCGCGACCTTCTGAGGCTGCTCCATGGGCAGAAAATGTCCTGCCCCCTTTATGTCGAAACCTTCTGCATGAGGGAGCCTGTGCAAAACCCTACGCAACGCCTGGGACACGAATGTCCGGGAATCGCCACCGCGCAAAATTAACACCGGACACTGAATATCTTTCAAAACCTTCCAAACGTGATCCGGCCAATTCGAAAACACTTCGGCTTCGATCTCTTTACGGCAACTCAGGCGAACGCCTTGCGGTGACGGCTTCGTTCCCCACTTCAAGTAATCTTCTAATACGCCCGCGCTCCAAGTTCTGAAAGTGGCTTTTCGCGAATAGATTTTCGCAAGCGCTTCAAGATCGGGAAACTCCTCGCGCCGCGAAAGTGCCAGCTTGACCATGGGATGCCAGTGCCTAAAAAGTGGGTTTTCAAGAAACCACAAGACGAGCTGCATTTGCGGGGTGAACATGACAGGATCCAAAAGCACAATGGCTTCGCACGAACCCGGGTGGGCGGCTTCATACAAAAGCGCCGCAATCCCTCCGAGGGAATGCCCAATGAGGATGGGTCGATCAAAAACCCCGGCCGACTTCCAGCGCGCTAGATCCTCGGCAAAATCCTCCCAAGACTCGATGTGCCCGGGATCATAGGAGCCGCCGTGCCCCCTGAAATCTGGTGCAAGCCACGCGTCGTGTGCCTCTGAGATACCCTCGGCGCCCTCCACCAAGCGATTGAGCATAGTCTGATAGGTGCCGCCATTAAATCCGTTTGCATGGAGCATGACGTAGCGAGGAGTCCCCTCGCCCTTTTTTAAAAAATGGTAAGCGAAGTCATTGATGGGCTTGATGAAAGATTGTATTACGGGATTTACGGCGCGCTCAGTCATAACTTAACGTCATTCTTGGTATCATCCTAATCTTTCCCCCCCCGCTTGCCAACCTTCCTTTGCTTTGCTAGGTATCGGCCTCCTTAAGAGAGGGGATTTATGAAAACATTACTAGCAATTGGTTTGGTTTTTTCAGCTTTTTCAGCCTACGGCGCAAAGGCAGCAAACGACACCCTGAATGAAGACGTCACCACCTACCTTTATGGAATGAAGAGCGTCTATCGAACCCAATACGCTCCCGCGGCCTGGAAAAAACAATTCGCCTCTTACGATCTCGACGCTGAATTCAAAACTGCGATTGAAGCCGTGCAAAGCCGCCCAGAATTGAGCCTAGACGATTCGCGCACCATCTTTAAGAACTTCATTTACGCGATGAAAGATTACCACACGAGCATCTCGTTTATCGCAACCGAAAGCGCGACTCTCCCGATCCTCGTTCGCGGCACCGAGACCAACCTTTATATCGTCAACATCGATCGCACGAAACTTCCTGAAGCCACGTTTCCCTTTGCCGCTGGCGATGAGTTAGTTTCCGTCAATGGCAAACCTGCCATGGAGGAACTCGCCGCCCTTCAAGCTGAAACTCCAGCTAACGTGCCAGCCACCGACAAAGCCCTGGCCGAAGCCACATTTTTTCGCCGCAGAGCTTCGCGTGGCATTCACGTTCCTCAAGGCCCCATCACTTTAGGAATCAAGAAAAAAGGCTCCACCGACGTTTCGGAGACCCAACTGATCTGGGACTACACTTCTGAAAAAATCGCTCCTCGCGGAACGCTTTCTTCGAGCACCCTGTTTGCCAACACTTCAAACAAGAAGATTGAGAATCAGAGCGGACTTTTTCACCCTCAAATGAGCGTCGCTGCAAAAGACGCCTCAAACGCTGAAACGCCTTTTGACCTTGGCGCGCACAAGTCATTTATTCCTGCATTGGGAAAAAAGATTTGGGAAAGCTCGGCAGACTCAATCTACTATTCCTACATTTATATGACCCCTGAGCGCAAACTCGTCGGCTATATTCGCATCTCTTCTTATGGAGAAGATGATTACGAAAAAGCCATTGCCGAGTTCGCAAAAACGATCGCGCTCTTTGAATCGACGACTGACTCCATGGTCATTGACCAGGTCAACAACCCAGGCGGATCTGTTTTTTATCTCTATGCGCTCTCTTCATTCTTGAGCTCCAGCCCCGTAAAAACTCCACTTCATCGCATGTCGGTCAGCCAAGCCGATGTGGCTGAAGCCTTGGATATCCTCGGAAAACTCGCCGCAGTTAAAACCGATGCCGAAGCCCAGACTCTTTTTGCGGGCGCACTCAACGGCTACCCTGCCTCCTACGAATTTGCGCGCTTCTACCAAAGCTACGCGCAGTTTATCGTCAGTGAGTGGACCGCAGGTCGCAAACTCACCCGCCCTTATTGGATCGGTGGCGTGGATCATATCAATCCTGCTGATACCCATTATACAAAACCTATTTTGTTTCTGACCAATCACCTGGACTTCTCAGGCGGAGACTTCATGCCTGCTACGCTTCAGGACAACAAACGGGTCACGGTTTTCGGATCCCGCACGGCAGGCGCTGGCGGATACGTTCAAGACGTGAACCTCGTGAACAACGTCGGGATCGCTTCGTTTCGCGTTACCGCTTCGATTGCGGAGCGCGTGGATGGCAACCCCATTGAAAACCTAGGGGTACAACCTGACGTCGTTTATGAAATGACGAACGAAGATTTCACGCAGGGTTTCGCCCCTTACGCCGCTGCCATCAATGCTGCGGTCAATAAGCAGATGGCTAAACCTTAGACAGCGACCCTCAAGCCCCGTTCGCAATACTCAACGGTTAGTTGAAGATTTTCGTGTGTTTTTTCTCCCTTTAATCGTGGAGTTAAGGCGCTTCTTGCGAAGCTGCGCCCTGTTCTCTCAAAGCTGGCACCCCACTTGAATAACCTGTGTTGAGAGAGAGAAAAACAGTATGGGCAAAACCAATCTTAATAAAAGTGCGATTGTTTTCGGTACGGTCTTGTTACTGGGCTCCACTGCCTGTGGAGTTTCCAAAACGGCCGTTCCCGAGAAACTCAATATTTCGGAAACGCCATCGGAACAAATCACGCCCGAAACGATTTATCCCACCACAACGCCGCTTGCAGGACTCCCAACTGGAGGAGGCGCTAAAGCTGACATCTACTCCCAGGACGCCGCATGGTGGTTTGCCGAAGTCACCGCCCTAAACAGCCAAGTGCCGGTCACCCTCATTATCTCAGGCCAAAAGGGCTTTGGAATTGATGCCGAACTCCTCTCACCCACCCTTGCCACTTTCAAAACTCAGCTCAGTGGCGGAGATACTGTTGAGTCCTATCGTTGGTACAAAGCGAGTGCAAAAGCCAAGTTTCTTCTCGCGCAGAGCAAAGCGGAGATCGAATCTCTGGCGCCGGCTTATGAACTTATCTCCAGTGATTTTGCGAATCTCAAACTGACGACCGCTGTTCGAATTCACGTTGCGATGCAGGGACTTCGCGTCGAGGCGTTCGACAAAGACCTGACGTCTGATGAAACGCTGGGAAGTGCAAGTACGGATTCGGCAGGTCAGTCCTTTACGATTTCCAATCAAAATATTTATGCAGAGCTCGGAATGCGGGCTGCACCCAGACACCAGAACTTAACCCCCATCGTAAGTCTTATGGCAGCCGACAATTTCCCTGCCAAATTTACTAAAGGCTTTGTCTCCGCTGTTGCTGATCACATCGAGTGTCCTACTCGATCCGGCTGCGTTTGGGCTCCGAAGGTTTTTAGCAGTGACTTTGATGTCGCAAACACTTCGATCATCGACATGGCCCAGGCGGCACTGCGAGAAATATCCGATCTTGAAATTTCACCCAACGTCCTTCGTCCGCAAGGTACCCTGACCGAGCTTCAAATTTCCATTGAATCAATCAGCCACGCTCCCTTTCCAGCAGGCGCCCAGGGCTGGCATCCGAGAGCTGTTGTCTCACACGCCGATCGCGATACATTTGAAGCCGCCAAAACGGCACTTGCTCAGGCTGCCTCTTCGGCACAAGCTGCAGGGGCGTTTAATAATGAATCTGCCGAAACCCTTCGCACGGTTGTTAAAAGTGAACTTGAAGAGCTCGTAGCCGAAATGAGCAAAGCAGCCTCTCCTCGCCTGGGACGGATGATCGATCTCTTTGCGCTTCTCTTAGGATCGACAGATCACGCAACAACTTGGGTAAAGACCCAACTCCCGAGCGCCTCTCAATTAGGGGCTATCGCCAAGAAGCTTGGCTCGAGTACGACCACGGACGCACAAAAAAAAGACGCCGCTACCTTCACCGCCTTGACCGACGAAGTAAAGCTACTCCAGACGGCATGGCTTGCAAACTGCGCGGCCTACCACGGTTGTTTTAGGACAAAAACGGCCTTTTCATCCGCCAAAGTGACCCTCCTCAAGCAGAACCTCGAGGTTCTGAGAACCGCCACGATGTCCTCCGGCTACGCCGATAACTCAAAGCTGGTAGCGGACCTGTTTGCCTTTGCCGATAAGAAGGGTTCAGCACTTCTCGATACAAATACAGACACAGACGCGGAAAGCTTCAGAACGCAGCTCGCATCCCTGCAATCCCGAATCGAGGATGGCGAGTCACCCCGTATGATTAAGTTCAACATGCAGGCAGAGCTCAATGCCATGACCTCGATTGCCGAGAGTTTGTCCGCAACGAAATAGGGCCGCCGCTTTCGGATATGCGAAGTTAATGTGCCTTAAGTCCCTTAAGCCCCGTAATCCAATGCCGCTTGACTTGCGAACTCTCGTACCAAACCGTTCCTAAGAATGGCTCACGTTTCAAGACATACGGCAGAAAAAGCTGATCTCCTGGCCAAAGATTCAAACCCAAGACTTCTTCGTCTTTGATCCAATGAAGTTTCCCCTCGGGGCAAGGACCAAGCCGAGGCGGCTGTGCTTCGGAGGCAAGATCCACGACAAAAACCCAAGCCACCCAATCCTCAGACTTATGAGGTTTAAAATTCGGAAACTGAAGTACTCCGAGCGCTTGAAACTGATCGCTGCCGAGATCAAGTGCGGATTCCTCTTTAAGCTCCCGCACTGCGGTTTCCAGCGGCGATTCATCGGCTTCAGATTTTCCGCCCAGCCCGTTCCAACGGCCTGCATGAAAATCCTCGGGCCGATCCGGGGCAATCCTGTGCAACATGAGCACATGGCCTCGATGCCGTACATAAATGAGGACCGCAGGAATCTGTTTTCGCACTCCGGATTCAAAGGGATTCATGCCGCCTAAGCTGCCTTGAGATCCAGGATGATTCAAGTGCAGAAGTGGCGAAGTAAGGTTCACCTCGCCGGCGAGGGCGCGAAGCGTCATCAATAACCAACTGCAAAATGTCCGATAACGTTCTTCAAAATGGTGCCTCTTTGCCTAATATCTTGGCAATCCAACTCATCGGCGGGAAGTGATCCGGCTCATAGCCTGAGGCCAAGTATATCGTGGTAAAGCCGAGGGCATGGATATCTTTTGAAACTACTTCACCCTTGATACCGCTCTGGAGATTGGAGTCTACATAAATGGGTGTGGCGGGGTCAAATATCTTCGCTTCTGCGAAGAACTCATCCGCAGTAAGAAAGCAGCGCAAATCCTTACCGACTTGCTTGGCTCTCACTTTCCAAGTCATGTGCACTAAATTGTCATCATCAATCAAGACGGCATCTGGTAGCTCAAGTGGCTTCTTAAGTTCAATAGGAATGAAGCCCGCTAGCCCCTTTGGCAAAAGCCGCACTCCAATGCGACTTGCATGATCCGCAATCGCATTTTCTTCATAGCGACTCGTAACCAAAATACTCTGTGGAGCTATATTTAGGGACTCAATCAGGGACAAACCTGTTTCCTCGTGCCCCAAAAGTTCGTAGTCCATTAAGAAAAGAGTCGTTGAAATTCGATTTTGACTTTCTGCGACCCATTCTTTGAGTTCCTGCGGCGTTGAAAAATGGATCTCGGTTACACCATCTTTTGAGACTTGCAGAGATTGAAAGCGTCCCTGCCAGATTTGATGAATACTGACATCATCATCGACGACAACAATGGTCGTGCCGGACTTATACTCGAGGCACGGGAGAAACCAACCCGGAGGTGACGCGATTGGAAGTCGAATTAGAAGCTTTGTACCGCGTCCTAACTCCGATTCTATTGAAAGGTTTCCGCCCCAAGATTCTGCTGTGGCGCGGGCATGATAGAGTCCCAATCCCGATCCTCCCTCTTTCCCGTGAGTCTCACCGCGCAATCCGAGTTTGCTTAGAATTTCCGGAGGGATGCCCTTTCCATTATCGCTAACGCTGATAACCGCGTGCTTTGATTCCAATGAAAGCTCGAGTTGGACTTCACCTGAATCACCAAGAGCCTCAACAGCATTGTTGACAAGGTTAGAGAGCACACGCTTTAGTTCTGCCGACTGTACAACTGCGAACAAGCCATACCCTGCTCGATCTAGCTTAAAGGA
>CAIRTR010000224.1 GCA_903881565.1 Oligoflexia bacterium
ACCCTGGTCACTCCTCACGAACGTCCTAAGTAGTAGTTAACAAGAATGCCTAGAAAAATTAAAAGCCTGGCTAAGACGACGAGAATCCAGGTCTTTTTCTTTAATTCAAGTTTTTCTAGCTCGATCCGACAAGCATAACAGGGTATGTTATGTCTCATATGGATCACCTCCTTTCTGTATGGGCATATCTGGCGCTAACCAGATTTGTCCTTGGGAAGGAGGTAGTTCCTCTACCGCTGCTTGATTTGGCGATAACCGCTAAGCAACATTAATACCCGATCTAAAACCCGGCTAAATTCTTGCGCAGGCAATTGCTTTGCTCGGAACAAGTTCGGAGGCTTGAGCACAAGTCCAAGCCCCTCTCCGCATTATTACTTCGCAATCCGGGTATAAAGATAATGCCAGTTGGAGAACCAAGGGATGAGTTTCAGGTGGAGCGCTTCTTCTCTGCCCTGGAAGTTTCCAATTCCTAGCCCAAATCCGGTGTCGTGATAGTCCCTCAAATTAATCGAATCACTTCCAAACTCCGCAAATCCGTCATTCATCGCATCGGCATGTTCGCGCGAAGTCTCGCCTTTAAGGAAGAAAAGATTTCCAGGATTAAGTCCGATGGCGGTACTGCCTTCGAGCGTCATCGGAGTTGTTGAATAATCTTCTTCTTTTTCTGATTTGTCCCAAATGACCAGGACATGGGCTCCAACCGCTCCACCTGCTCCCACTTCAGGAGTTAAATCCACCCATCTGCGTCCATCGGAACTGTGGCAATACCCGGCTTGGAGACCCAGTGAAATTCCAAAAATAGCTCCGCCGCCCACTTGAAGGCCGCCTCGTTTACAAGCGACCAAGGGCCGCGCGAAATCATGAACCATTTGGATGACCTTCGCCGGGTAATTCGGCGCAATTTGCTTGAGTCGTTCAATCTGCGCGTCCCGCGTTGTCTCGCTCTCGGTCAGTTTAGCCATATTCTTTTTGCAAGAGTCCGCCAAGTCTTCAAGCGCTTCGACGTCAGTGATTTTTTGAGTCAGGAGATTGAGATACTGCGCGGCCACTTCAACCCCATACTCTCCCCCACGCTTGGAACGCACAATTTTGCGAGCGCATTTGATGATTTTTACAGAATAAGTTTCGCGATCTTTTTCGTCGGCCGCTGCCTTTTTCGCATTTTTCTGCTCTTCTTTCTTCGCAAGTTCGCGTGCCGCAATCGCATTATTGATATAGTTCAACATCTCATCTAATGCATCTCCGCCCTTTTGAACTTCATCAGGCGAGCGCATGGCCTCACGCAATTGCGTGAACCGCTGATCAAGGTCTTTGTCCTGTGCAGAAGTACTTGCGCCGACGGAACGGTTCCTGGCCACTTCGATCGCACGGATGGTCCGGATAGAGTCCTGATAATGGCCGATTTCAAAACCAATGAGCCCCAAGTACTCATGAAGTGCTAAAGTTCGTTTAACGGTATCATTGAATCGGCCCCAATAAGTGAGGCTCAAAATAATGACGTCACCCGAGACGTTTGAATTAATCGCGTCTTTGCGCTCCCCGCGCAGAGAGATGAGCGCTTCCGTCGTAATGATCTTAACGTCTTTACTTTCGACTTTGGCTTGAAGTGCCGCAAGATCAATTCCAGCGACATTGGTTTGTGGGAACGCTTTGAGGTCATCCAAAACTTCTTTGGCTTTGAGCTGGAAGTCGACAGCGAACGCATCGCCGCCGTTGCCGGCGCCGAAGTCACCGCCCACGGCTTGGGCGCGAGGTGAGTTGAGTGTTGCGATTGCGAGCACTGATAAAACAACAGCCTTTGCGAGGCCGCGTGTGATTGAACTAAGCATTGAATATCTCCTTTTTACTGCTTACAGGGTTATTCTCAGTGTCAACGCCTTCGTCCTCGACACCTTTAGATGTCGGGCTCTCCGTAAGTTGAAAAAACTGAACGGTCATTTGGTACACTTCGCTTCCCGCGTCCGAGCCAATGGCTTGGGCGAATTGGGCACGAAACTTTCGAATCATTTCTTTAGCTAATGGAATTTTGTCACTACTCACCGACAGTACAAACGATTGAGCCTCGCGCTGGGTGATGGGGCTCTTCTCAATGGCTTCGCCTGCAAGCTTCAGTACTTCCTGGTGATACTTGCGGGCGCCAGCGTTGGCGACATCATCGCGTGTAGTGACGCGATTGAAAGTTGCTTCAAGTTTTCCTTCCTTGTTTTTCACGAGCAAGCCAAGGCTCAAAAGTCGGGTTAAAGCAGCGTTGATTTCAGAGATTTCCACTTTTGACTTAAGACGTGCGTGAATCCATTGGGCTGAGGATTCAAAATCACGAAGCTGAGTGATGGCCAGAATTGCCATGTGAACCCAGTGGGAGATGACCATGAACTCGTCGACTTCTTTGGTGCGAAACTCTTTGCCGGGGTTGAGATCTGAGAGCCAAAGCTCGTAAAGAGATTTCTCCTCAGGATCCTCCGCCCCTTCAAACTGAATGAGGGCTTGAAGATAAAGTTTTTCCTGAGAACTGAGTCGAAGGCCTTTGGCCAAAAACGCGGCGTGTTTGACTCGCAGGGGGCGAGTGCCCTGAAGGAGCATGACGAGAAGCGTGTGGGATTTGAGATCCATCTCTTTGGCCCATTTGCGGACGGAGAACTCGGGATCGAGCTTTTGCTTGGAGCTCAAAGTGTCGAGCAAGAACTGGCGAGGGCTTGCGTAGTTGAAGATGGAAAACATTGGAGGCGGGAATACAGGGGGGAGGGTGAGGAGTCAAATGTTTTGTGACCAGTGTGGATATTTTTGTGACCACAGGTGTTGCACGCTGCGCAAACCAAAGCCACTTCAGAGATGATGAAGTTACGCGGCTTAGGGGACTAGTGCGCCGTTTGACAGTTTGGGTGTGTATCTGATATACTGATACCATGAAACCCCAGGAATTTATCCCAAGATTTGATCTGTTTTTATTGGAACAGAAACTCTATTTTGAATGCGTCGTGATTGGGGCCACAGCACTAAATCTCATTGGAGTTGTCACACGAGAAACGGTGGATTGTGACGTTCTTGATCCAAAAATTCCCACAGAGATACTCGCGGCTTCAGTAAAATTTGCAGCACTTGAGAACATTCCACAAGAACAGATCAAAGACTCTTGGTTTAATAATGGACCTGAAAGTTTAATCCGTGACCTTCCACCGGGATGGCGTTTAAGGCTTGTCGAGGTTTATCGTGGAAAAGCCCTGGTTCTCCACACGCTAGGGCGGCCCGATCTTTTGCGTTCAAAACTTTTTGCCTTTTGCGATCGTGCAACCGACTTTAAGGATTGCGTGGCGAGGGCTCCCACAGAAACAGAATCGAGCGAATGCCTTCAATGGGTGTGTGATCGAGATATGAATCCTGATTGGCCAACGCATGTAACAAACAGTTTCAATAAACTCGCTAGAAAGCTCGGATATGAGCTTTAAACGTAAAATCACACCTTCGAAAAGTCTTACGGGTTTGGAGCTTGACCAAGCGCTCGTCTCGATTGGCATTAGACTCGCGACCGAGCCTTCAAAAGCTATTTTTAATATCGAGGACGTCCTTTTGTCCGCCTCAATCGAAGGGATTTGTGATGAAGATTATCGGGTGCTTGGACTGCTTACGGATTGGATCGAGGTTCACGGAAGACTTATTAATTTGGATCGTTTGGCCAAATTGATTTCACTCGTTGATAACGGAAAAGTTCGCAGATTTTGGAAAGCAATATCCCAGTGGCAAGTTCGTGACTCTCGCTTTAAAAAACTTGGAAAACTGGCAAAAACCAAGGGCCGCCAGCCTTTGATAGAAGTGGGTGGGGATTTCCTTATTAAGAAGAATGGTGAAGATGAACGGTTTCGGGGAACCGCACTGCAAGTCCCCAACTTAACCCTAAGACGACGGCTAGGCGATATTCAGCCACCCCAGTCTCTCGCGCGCATGAATCCATTCTATCACTTTCGTTTGATGATCGGTCCCTCTTATCGAGCCGATCTATGGGCACTGCTTAGTCGAAACAGAGAGTTGACTCCGACAGAACTTGCTCGTCTTGCCTATGCAAGTTTCGCTACAGCTTGGAGTGTGAAGCGTGATTTTCAGATTTTTGAGGAGAGGAAAAGCGGGACGGCTTTGGCGTGAAGAAGAGGAATGAGACCTCAACTACTTTTTCGATCCATTTAAACTTCTTTGACTCCGCGCCCGGAGGAAGCGCGTAGTTCGCCTCGCGATTTAATTCCGCAAACATCACATCGCGCGCGCGCCGCTCCGGGTCCTCCGGGTTGGGGTCGCTGCTCTGAATATAATCGGGCCAAAGAGGGTAGTAGATTCCCTTTTTTGGAACGTGGTTTCGCTTGATTTTTAGGGTGTCCGTACATTCGGCTTCAAACCGATTTAGAGTCGCGGCTTTGTTCACATAGAAACTGGTGCACGTGTTTTGATCAGACAACGCCTCTCGTAAGCGATCAGAAATCGGAGCGGGCGCCTCGGCAAAGGAAGGGCTCATGGAGAGGCTGCAAAAAATGAAAAAAAGGGCAAACCGCATAGAAACACATCGGCTTTTGGGTGTAGGACTTTAGTGATGCGCCGCGTGCGCAAACAACTATTTAGCTCCCCTCCCAAGGCTTAACCCTTGACGGTTCCAACTTCACTCATGCAGAAGTGGCAGGCACGCTTCAGGCACCTTCGGCCCTGATTCCGCTGCAGCACTCTCGGCCTTCTTCGGATTCATTGCCTCTTCTGTAAACCACCAATCGAGCGTAGCATCGCAGCCATCCCCCGCAGGAATCGGTGGGGTCTCTACGCATAAGGGATTGTCTTTTGGGCATTTAAGTCGCACATGAAAATGTTCCGCGTGTCCCCACCAGGGACGAATTCGCGGAAGCCACTCCGCTCCCTTCGCATTTTTGCACAACTCGCGCTTAATGGCAGGATTTACAAAAACGCGATCGACGCGGGAGTCTGTCGCGACCAAACCGAGAAGTCGCGTCTTCTCTGAACTCCACTCCACGTTTTGTGGATTCGAAGAAACCAACATCGGTGCCGGCAGGTTTTCAGTCTGCTCCAAGGTTAGGACGCTAGGACCTGAGGGCTGCCAATACCAAAGATCGACATCGATTCCGGTTTGGTGACTTCGGTGCGCGCCGGGAGGCATCGGACCTCCGCGGGCTTGCGAAAGATCGCCAATCAAAAGTGGCAAAAGCTTGTTCTTGTGAATCGTGTGGCCCATGTCTTCAAGAAAATGAATCAGCTCGGGATGGCCATAGTAATGTTTGCGAGAGGGACGCATGACTTGAAAACCTTCTCCTAGGGGAGGGAGAGAAATTCCGCCTGAAAGGCAGCCAGAGCTTGTGCTGCCGACGGCGCGCGCGTCACCGGCAAATGGCGTCGTTTGCTCGCTCCAGGGGTTTTTGGGGATGGAAGTGCACGAGGAGTTTAATGCTGCGAAAAATAAAAACCCCTTGAGAGTGAGATTCTTCACCGACCCATCCCATTTTTTTCAAACCCTTCATGAATCGACTGAAGAATCCGTTCGGGTTGTAGAGCGAGCAGGCCCTTGAGCTTTTTCCCTGTAATTGAGGAAAAGTTCGGTCCTTCGATCATAACAGTGTCAAAGCTTACTCGATAGGCATCGCTATGCGCTTCATCAGACCTCAAACAAATAAGCCCTGAAACGGCCGCCGCGGATTCTTTGATCCAATCAGGTGAGTCGCTAAAGCTCATGTCGAACTGGTACCCTTCTGAGTTCCAGGGTGACCTGCATTCGGCAGCGTTTACGCTTATGTCGCCTTTAAGGAAAGTGTGAAGGGGTAAATGCGCGATCAGGACGGCTCCTCGAATTTCAAATTGAGGAAGGCCCCTAGGGCCATCGGGGTAGAAAAAAACTTCGGGGTTCTCAATCTCAGCCGGATGGAGCCTTTCAATAAGTTCTTTTAGGTTATGAATGGCGTTAGCAATTCGGGGCAAGGCGTCTTGCGAGCTGGAAGACGAGAACAAGATTTCCGTATAACTTAATGGGACGTGATCGCCCGGAGCTGCCCACGAAAGAGGGGTTCCAATAAGACCTAATAAAAGTGAGAAGAAAAAATGCGTCGCCACTTTTCCCGCCTTTTACCTAGAACCGAGAATCAAACGTATAGATATGCCGAATATCGATATGGTGAAACCGGAGGTGTTTAAGTTTCATTGCGGCAAGTTGAAGAATGAGTTTCGTTTGTCGACTTTTGTCCTGGTAGCGGACTTTTTTGATTTCGCCCAAAATAAAGGATTCCATCTCATTGGGATGAAAACAAAACCCTCGCGAAAATTCAAAGCCGTCTTTAAACGGAATAATTCGGGCTTCAAAAATATCGCCGCGGTCAAAGCCGCGATTGATTTCCGCATCGACCACGGTGTGGGTTTTTTCCGAAAACAAGTCATAGACGACTAAGCCTTTTTTGTTCCAGGTGAGGCGCTTGAGTCTGAAGACGGAGTGAATGGTTGAGCAAAAATCCCGATAAATGTTGAGTTCTTCGCTGGAGAAGCGGTCTTTGTTTTTTCGAAAATAGTACTTAATCGGAGGGAGATCAACGCCTGGCAAATCTCGATCAAAGAGAAACCAGTCCATGAAGATGCACATGCGTTGTTCGAACTCGGAGTCTTCTTCGTAGACGATTCCGGCTTTGTCAAAATACTCCTGCTTGGCCTGATAAACCTCGCGGTAATATTCGCCCGTGGTGAATTCTTCGATGATGGGTTCAAGGTATTTTTGATACATTTAGTCTCAGCCTTTTTTCATACTATCCACAAATCGATCAAACAGCATCATCGAATCGTGAGGTCCGGGACAAGCTTCGGGGTGATATTGAACGGAAAAGGCTCGACTCCCCGCCACCGTCAAACCTTCGACGGTCTGATCGTTCAAATTCACGTGGCTGATCTCGACTCCCGCAGGTAGTGACGCCGCATCCACTGAGTAGCCATGATTGTGGGAGCTGATCTCGACTCTTTGGGTCTGTCGATCGATCACGGGTTGGTTGCCTCCGCGATGGCCAAATTTGAGTTTGTAAGTTTTAGCTCCCATAGCCAGAGCCAGAATCTGGTGCCCCATGCAAACACCAAAGATCGGTACGCGTCCCACCAGTTTGCGAACCATCTCAGCGGCATAGGGTGCCGCCGCCGGGTCGCCGGGGCCGTTGGAGAGAAACACGCCATCAGGCTTACGATCTAAGATCGCTTCGGCAGAGGTCGAAGCCGGCACGACATCAATGGAGCAACCGCGCTCTTCGAGCTCCCTGAGAAGGTTCCATTTAACGCCAAAATCAACGGCGACGACGTGAAAGGCAGGATTTTTCGGCTTCGTCCAGGCGTAGGCTTTGTCAGTCGTGACTTCTCTGATTAAATCGCGGCCTTCAAACGCAGGCAGTTTTTTAAAATATTCTCCTGCACTCGCCCGATCCTCATCACACAGGATCAATCCCCGCAAGGCTCCGCGGGACCTTAAATGCTTGGTCAGTTTCCGGGTGTCCACATCGGCTAAGACAGGAACTCCTGCCTCGCGTAAATAGGACTCGAGGTTACCCGTTGCGCGCCAACTCGAAGGGGAATCCGTAAGCGATTGAACCACAAATCCCGCGCACCAGATCTTCGCACTCTCGGGATCGTCGAGATTAACTCCCGTGTTTCCAATATGAGCGGCTGTCATGCAAATGATTTGCCCATAATAAGAAGGGTCCGTGAGAATCTCTTGATAGCCGGTCAGTGAAGTGTTGAAGACGACCTCGCCGTAGCCGCGATCGGATTTCATTGAAGCGAGTTGGATGGGCGCGCCCCGCAGGGTTCCAGGAAACTCAGCGCCGTCTTCAAGAATAAGAACCCCTTTTTTCATGAGTGCTTCCTTGGATTCGGGGAATGCCGGCCTGAGTCTTCACTCTTGAATCGAATTTTCCCCTCGACCACTGTGGCGACCACTTCGCCTTGAAGTGAGTGGCCTACGTAGGGAGAGTTGCGGCTTTTGGAAACAATCCGCTCTTCGGTGAAAATCCATTTGCGCTCAGGATCGATAATCGTGATGTCAGCGGGAGCGCCTTTTTTTAGGGTACCTAGCGGCAAGCCCAGGAGCTTCGCGGGTTTTGAAGTTAAACTCTCAATCCATCGTGACAGACTGAGCTGTCCTTCTTTGACGAGAAAAAGCGTAAGGGGGATCGTGGTTTGCAGCCCGATGAGTCCGTTGGAGGCTTGGTCAAATTCCACGAATTTATCAATGACCCCGTGGGGCGCGTGGTCGCTCGCAATGAGATCAAGCGTTCCGTCGGCGAGCGCTTTTCTGACTGCGAGCATGTCTTCGTGAGAGCGCAGGGGTGGACACACTTTGAAACGGGTGTCGTAGCCGCGAATATTCTCTTCGGTGAGCGTTAAATGATGAGGTGAGGCTTCAGCCGTGATGGGGAGTCCTGCCTCTTTGGCTCGTTTAATATGGTCAATGGCGAGCGCCGTTGAAATATGCGCAAAGTGCACGGGACATCGAGTGAGCCGGCAAAGGGCGATATCTCGGGCAACCATGATCTCCTCGGCAGCTGCGGGGTTGCCTCTGAGTCCAAGCTCTGTGGAGAGCGCGCTCTCGTTCATCACGCCTTGTCCAACGAGTGATGCGTCTTCTGCGTGACTGATGATTGGGATTGCGAAAGCCTTGGCGTAGTCCATCGCTTTGCGCATGACATAGGAATTCATGACCGGCAGGCCGTCATCGCTTAGGGCGCGAACGCCCTCTTCGACCATTCCGCCAATCTCTGCGAGCTCTGTTCCTTTAAGACCCCGGGTCACCGCGCCGATGGGATAGACTCGACAAGCGCCATATTGGCGTGCGCGCTCGCGAATGAACGAGGTAACGGCCGCGTTGTCATTAACGGGTTGAGTGTTGGCCATGCAAGCAATCGAAGTGAAGCCCCCGGCGACCGCGGCTTTGGTTCCGGTTTCAATCGTCTCTTTATACTCAAATCCGGGTTCCCGAAGATGAACATGGATGTCGATAAATCCGGGCATGACCCAGGCGCCTTTTGCGTTTAGAATTTCTGCAATCCCAGGCGTGTTGGCGAAGGATCCGGGTTTGTCGATCGCGGCAATCACACCGTTTTCAACAAGGATGTCTGCATCCTGATCGAAGTTTGAAGACGGATCAATGACTCGCCCGCCTTGAATGAGGAGCTTTTGGGTGTTAGGCATGAGCGCCTCCTTTATTAACGGTGGCGGTATTAGCGGTCTTGAGCCAAGCCGAGAGTGCTTCGGGTGCGCAGACGGCGGCTAGCACTGCCATTCGGACCAGTACACCGTTGAAAACTTGATCCAGGATCACGGAACGCGGTCCGTCCGCGATCTCGGCATCCAACTCCACGCCACGATTGATGGGGCCCGGATGCAAGATGATGGCGTGCGGTTTTAGAAGTTTCGCGCGCTCTTTATTGAGCCCCCAGAACTTCGCGTATTCGGAAAGTGACGGAAATTGCCTTTGCTCCTGTCGCTCCATTTGAATTCTAAGCGCCATTACCACGTCAGCATCTGGGAGCAGCTCTTCAGGGCGATACGCATAATCGACGCCTAAAACTTCAGGCTTGGGTGGCAGCAGAGTCGGAGGTGCGCATACGGCAACACTTGCCCCCAGTTTCTTCAAAATATGAATGTTAGATCTCGCGACACGGCTATGGGCAATATCGCCCAGGATCACCACGCGCTTGCCTTTGATTTCACCTAACTTCTCTTGAATCGTGAAAGCGTCTAACAATCCTTGCGTCGGATGTTCGTGAAATCCATCTCCTGCGTTCACAACGGGAAGGGAGAGACATTTCGCCAGGAAATTCGGACTGCCGGCTGAAGAGTGCCTGACCACCAGACAATGGGGTCGCATCGCTTCGATGTTCTTTGCCGTATCGACGAGCGTTTCACCCTTGGTGAGACTTGAGGTTGAGGCTGCAAAATTAAGCACATTGCCTTGAAGTTTCCGGGTTGCGACTTCAAACGAAATTCGAGTGCGAGTTGAGTTCTCAAAGAATAGATTTACGATCGTTTTTCCCTGGAGGATGGGAATAGATTCGCCGTCATTAATTGGCTTAGAAAAAGCGCGGGCGATTTGGAGCAGGGATTGAATTTGGGCAGTACTGAGATCTCCAGCGGAGAGTAGATGTCGAAGACCGGGTTCCATTTTATTCGATCCTCCTGAAAAAACGTTCAAAACGAAATTGGGGAAAAGAAGTCGTTCCACTTTGGGGGGACAGGTTGGGTTCCACACTGAGCCAAATCCAAAGTGCTTTCCCATCCAGCGCTGTTATGGGGACTACGCTCCAGGGGGTCGCGGCCCTTGCTTTGCGCAGGGTGTGGGCGGGTTGGCTGCGATAATCGCCGATCAAGAAGACAGACCCCTGTGGCACGATCAGCGGCACGCGATCTTCCATCAGTGGGGGCTCCCAACAAACCAGATAGGAGGGACCCTCCGGAAGATATTCTTTGCCACACAAAGAGTTCTTGCTCGCATCAACGACGAGAGGTTTTCCGTTCAGAATCAAGCGGGCATTTTTGATTGCAATGGAGTCACCGGGAAGGCCAATCACCCGCTTGATATATTGGCGTTTGGGGTCATGGGCGGGGGAATAAATAACAACTTCGCCGCGGACGGGGATGCGGCCTTGAGTGAGAGAGGTTTCCGTGCCGGGGATTTTTAATCCGAAGGGCCATTTGGCGACGAAAATTGTGTCGCCGGGCTCTAAGGTCGGTTTCATCGCAAGAGTGGGAATGCGATAGGCTTCGAATAAAAAGAAACGAATGCCCAACGCGATCGCAACAGAAATGGCGATCGTTATTCCGTAGGACTTTACGAGCCTGCGAGTTGACTCCTTCAAATCAATCCACCTTCAAAACGGCGAGAAAGGCCTCCTGCGGAATCTCCACGGAGCCAATCGTTTTCATCCGTTTTTTCCCTTCTTTTTGTTTTTCCAATAATTTGCGCTTACGAGAAATATCACCGCCATAGCACTTGGCCGTTACGTTCTTGCGTAGCGCCGAGATGCTTTCGCGGGCCACGATCTTTGCACCGATCGCGGCTTGAATGGCGATTTCAAACATTTGTCGATCAATGAGTTCCTTCATCTTCTTCGTCAGGTCGCGTCCCCGGTTGGCGGCTTTGTCGCGATGAGTGATCAGCGAGAGGGCGTCCACGGATTCTCCGTTAATGAGAATATCCAGTTTCACCATGTCTGCGATGCGATAATCCGAGAGCTCATAATCCATCGAGGCGTAGCCTCTGGAAATACTTTTGAGTCGGTCGTAGAAGTCAAAAACCATTTCGTTTAACGGCATTTCGTAGACCAGCGTCACACGCTCTTTCGTGGGGTAATCAAGTTTCTTTTGGATGCCTCGGCGCTCGTTACATAACGTCATGATGGCTCCCACAAATTCGGTGGGCATGTGCAGCGACAAATTGATGTAGGGTTCTTCGATGGTCACGATCCGAGTGGTTTCGGGAAGTTTCGAAGGGTTGTCGACCATCACGACATCCCCATTGGTGAGTGTGACTTTATAAAGAACAGAAGGCGCGGTGGTGATCAACGCTAGGTCGTATTCTCGCTCGAGCCGCTCTTGAACGACATCCATGTGCAGGAGTCCCAAGAATCCGCAGCGAAACCCAAAGCCCAGTGCAGTCGAAGTCTCCGGCTCCCAGCTAATCGAAGAGTCGTTGAGCTTGAGTTTATCCAAAGCATCTTTGAGTTTGTTATACTCAGTGGCTTCGATGGGATAAATTCCGCAAAAAACCATCGGTTTTGCTTCTTTGAAACCGTGCAGAGGTTCGGTCGCCAGATGCCCAATGTCCATGATCGTATCGCCGACCTTCATGTCGCGCACGTCTCGGATGCCGCAAATGACGGCTCCGACTTCGCCGCTGGTGATCGCGTTGACGTCCGCAAATTTAGGAGTGTACACGCCCACGCGCAGGACTTCGTATTCTTTTCCGACGTGGAACAGGCGGATGCGTGTGCCTTTGGTGATTTTGCCTTCAAATACCCGGCAAAGGGCGATGACGCCCTGATAGGGATCAAACCAGCTATCGAAAATCAGAGCGCGAAGAGGATCTTCATCGGCGTCTTTGGGTGAGGGAAAGTGCTCGACGATTCCTTCTAGAATTTCCTCAATTCCAATTCCCGTTTTTGCACTCGCTTTAATTGCGCGAGTGGTGTCGACAAGGCCGATGTATTCGTCAACCTCCTTGATGACCCGATCCGGATCAGCAGAAGGGAGATCGATTTTGTTGATGACGGGCAGAATTTCTAAGTTGCTATCAAGCGCCAAGAAAACATTGGCAAGCGTTTGCGCTTCAACGCCTTGAGAAGCGTCGACAACGAGGATGGCACCTTCGCAAGCGGCAAGAGAGCGGGAGACCTCATAGGTGAAGTCGACGTGGCCGGGAGTGTCGATGAGATTTAGGATGTAGTCGTTTCCGTTTTTGGCTTTGTATTTGAGTCGCACGCTTTGAGCTTTGATCGTGATGCCGCGTTCGCGCTCAATGTCCATGTTGTCGAGATATTGGGATTCCATGTCGCGGGAATGGACAGTTCCCGTCTTCTCAAGAAGGCGGTCGGCAAGCGTGGATTTGCCGTGATCGATGTGGGCGATGATACAGAAGTTACGGATATTTTTAGACATGGTTTTGTCGGAAGGTAGCAGAACTGGGGGGGGTTAAAAAGGGGCAAGTGGGGGGTGTTGCGGTGAGTTAATGGGGAATGTTTTCCATATGCGCGTGGATTGCCACCTCGCCGGCGAGGGTGCGGGGCGTTATTTAACTTCTAAAGCTTAGCCACGAATATCGACCGCTCCGCCTCCGGGTTATTCAGCCAATGCGGCTCCATGCGCTGATACCCTGCTGCCTCAAATGCCTTCGTGAGGCCTGGCCACAGTACGCCGTTGCCGTGCTTTTCCCGTGCGCTCGCATCAAAGGGGTAGCCTTCAATGGAATCCCAACCTTGAGCACGGCCGTATTCTTTTAAGGCTTCAAGCAATTCGGTTTGGAGATGCTGGCCGCGACACTCGGGAGCGATCGTGATGCACATGATTCCCGCGGTTTTGGCAGAGGCTTCTTCGAGCTTTCCAACTCTCCGCCAGGACCAGTAGAAATCCGTGACCGGTCCCACCGAGATCCATCCGATCAAGTGATCTTCTTTGTAGGCGAGTACGCCGACATGAAAGCCTGAACGTACTTTTTCGAAGACGGTCGCGCGATTTTTTTCAGGCGCGTTTATACATTGCTGATCCCATTGCGCTCGGGATTCCCACTTTCGTGCTGAGTAAGGGTTTCAAAATCGCCAAAGTTCTTCTCGCTCAGGCGTTCGAGTCTTAGGGATGAATTCATTCGTGTGCTCCTTCTTAATCAGTAAAATGTGAGAGCCTGGCTAATGCAAGCATGATCGCAAAGGCACTTTCGCCGTCGTTAATCCTGCCACTTTGCACTTCACTAAGGGCGTCTTTGATCGGAATGAGGGCGATTCGGTCTATCAGTTCGGTTTCCTCAGGCCTAGGCTTCGCGAGGGCAACGTCCCTTGCGAGAAAATAGGTAGCTCTAGAGTCCATGACTCCATTGGCGGCGTAGAACGACCCAAGGTTTTCCAGTTCGCCTCCGCTGCAGCCGGCCTCTTCGAGCATTTCAGCGCGGGCGACTTCTTCAAGGGTTTTGTTCGCCCTATCACCGATCCCGCCGGCAGGAACCTCCCAACACCAATCGTCGGCGGTGTGGCGATAAGTGCGCAAGAGAACAATCTCGTTATTTTCCGTGATGGGGACGACGAAAACGGATCCAGGATGTTCGACGTAAGTGTAAGTGAAGTTCTTTGATTTGAAGTTAACCGAATCCTGCCTGAGATTATACCATTTACTTTCGAACAAGAGTTTTGACGAATTCGTTTTCCACCCAAGCGTCGGGCCGAGCCTTTTTGGTTTCATTTATTCCTGGCTATCACAGATATGTTCGCATTGCGCGCGCAATTGGTCCGGTTTCCGGACACATTAACGCGTCGTGATTTCGGACTGTTTTGCGCGATTTTTCGCTATAGGTCCCTTGTTTTTCGTGATACATTAGCCCGCTATGCATGAATTAAAAAAGCTCTCTAAACAGGAATTAATTTTAGAAACGCAAACCGCAATTATCGACGAACGAAAGGCCACGACGCGAATTTTGCGCTGCTTTCGGGAGATCGAATCGCGAATGCTCTACGCTGAATTTGGATATTCAAGTCTTTATGAGATGGCGACGAAACATTTTGGGCTGAGTGAAGGATCCGCACACCGAAGAATTTCGGCGATGCGGCTCGTGCGAGATTTGCCCGAGATTGCGGAGGCAGTTGAGGGTGGAACGATCTCGCTTACCGTTGCTAGTATGATGCAGGATTTTTTCCGCGCGGAAAAAAGAGAAAAGAAAACTTACGCGATGGAAGATAAACTGGCGCTCGTTAGAAAAATGGAGGGAAAAAGCAAAAGGGACTGCGAGCGGGCTCTGCGGGCGATTTCGCCCTTGTTTGAAACCCAGGAGCGTGAGCGCGTGTTATCGCCTAAGGCAATCGAAGTGAGGTTTGTAATGTCCCCGGAGCTGGCTGCAAAACTGGCGAAGTTGAAAGGACTCTTGGCGCATCGAACGAAAGGGAATTCCACTTATGCAAAACTCTTCGAAGTCATGGCGGAGATCGTGATTGAAGAAGTGGATCCGCAGGGGAAAGTCTCGGAAGAGTCTCCGGCCGAAAATCCCACCTCGCCGGCGAGGGAGCGGGGCGTTGTTCGAAGAGCGCGATACATACCGAGGAAAGTAAATCGCGAGCTCTGGCGACGAGCCGGTGGCCGATGTGAATACGTCGATCCTGAAACAAATAAACGGTGTGAATCTAAATGGGGTTTGGAGCGCGATCACGTTGTCCCGTTTGGGCAGGGCGGATCGAGTTCGAGCGAGAATCTCAGACTTATCTGCCGTACTCACAATGGACTGGCTGCCGTTCAGGTTTATGGTCGGGAGAAGATGAAGGGCTATTTGCCGGCGCTTAAGTAGTATTGTGACTGTCTAAAGTTTGGTCAGCTCTTCGGGGACTGTTCGAAAAATGTCGGCAGAACCCCTCCCTTTGGAGTTTGAAGGCTCTTGAGCCCGGTACATTGATTGCACTTTCATCCTCCCGTGAAGACCCAAAAGCTCTCCCAATTCGGTTTTGCTCTCGCGATGGGATTGGCAATCTGCCAGTCGGCTCAGGCTGGAGAGCTTGATGTCTTACGCACGATCGCTGCGAAGGATCCCCGATTTACCACTGCGAATTGGGGCGTTTCCGAAACTTTAGCAGCACAAGGAAACCGACCCATGGTAAGAATTGCGCAAAACTCAGCGAAGGAACTTCCGCCCGAACCTGAGCCGTTGATAAGAGTTAAGCAGCAAGTCTTTGATCACTACGCGGCGATTCCGGCCACAACAAAGGCCGTCTATAAGGAAATTGAAGTCGAAGTTAGCGCCGCTGAATAGATCGCCAACTTGTATTGACTTTTCGCAGCCTCTTCTTCATAAGCACTTGAATGAGTGATTTGATTACCCTTGAAATTGCCGACCTCTCTCGTGGCGGTGCTGGCGTTGCTCGCGACTCCGCCGGCCGTGTTGTTTTTGTCCCCTTTACTGCCCCGGGCGATCAAATCACGGCTCGAGTTGTCTCCGCGGAGAAGCGCTATGCGCAGGGGGAGCTTGTCGAAGTTTTGAAGCCGTCCCCTCAGCGTATAACACCCCGCTGTCCGGCATTCGGAAAGTGCGGGGGCTGCGAGTGGCAGCATTTGTCCTATGATCTGCAATGGAAGACCAAAGTATCAGGGGCAAAGCATGCTTTGTCGCGCGTGCAGGTGGATTCGAATACAGTCCCTTTTGATGAGCTTCCGGCCGAGCAAATGTGGGAGTATCGAAACCGCATTCAGCTCCGAGGCTTTCGGGATACTTTGGGTTTTTATGCACGGGGTACCCATGACGTTGTGTCCGTTCAGCGCTGTGACATCGCGCGCGCGGAGATTAATGCCGTATGGAGCGAGGCCAAGGTTGAAGGGGCGAAGCTCACGCGGCCCTACAAGCTTGAACTCGAAGTTTCTCCGGCCTCCGAAGGGGGGCATGTTTCGAAGGCTTGGAATGCCGGACATAGTGCAAAGGGCTTTCGACAGGTTCATGACGCTCAGAATGTGAAGCTACAAAAATGGGTTCAATCGCAGATCACTCCAGGGCAGCCAGTCTTCGATCTATTCGGCGGCTCGGGAAACTTATCGCTAGCGTTGGCAGAGCATGCCCCTGCGGTACATTGTGTCGACATTCAGCGAAAGGTTCCCCTCGCAGACGCACCTGCGAATTTTCGCCTTCATTCAGGCAATGTCTTGGATTGGCTAAAGGCCGAGGTCCCGAATCTCACAAAACAGCTTTCAGGCAAGCCGTGTTCGGCGATTTTGGACCCTCCAAGAATTGGGCTTGGGCAAGATTTTTCTGGGATTCAGCTGGCGCTCAAAACCTTGGGGGTCAATGAGGTGATTCTTGTAGGGTGTGACCCAGATTCGTGGGCCCGGGACGTTTCTCGTTTTGTGCGAATGGGGTGGAAAGTGCACCGATTGGGTGCTTTGGATTTTTTCCCACAGACGCCTCATGTGGAGTCGCTAGCAAGATTAGTATTTCATTGAGATTGCCCTTTGACATCGAAGGCTTTGCCTCTTAGTGTATAAGGAGATGCAGCTCCGAGTCACCTCTGTCTCCACCACCGTAGGTTTTTTCGTCCTCGTCCTAGGCGCAGCTTTTGCGCTGGGAGGGTGCGCACATACTTCGCCAAAAAAAGAACTCACGAAAACAGAGCGGGCTCGGATTTATGTAGAAATGGCAAATGGTCTCTTGGATGAAGGAGATCCTACGAGTGCACTCGAGAATTTGTTTCGCGCAGAGGCGGAAGATCCGAAGCTACCCGAAATTCATCATTCAAAAGCGCTGGTTTTTTTCGCAAGAAAAAACTATTTAGAGGCGCTTAAAGAAGCGGAAAAAGCGGTTGAATTAGCGCCAAATTATTCAGTAGCCCAAGGGACTTTGGGAAAGTTGCTGCTGGATCAGGGAAGATTGGATGAAGCGGTTTCGCATCTGAATGTGGCGGCTGCTGATCCCGTGAATCGTGAGATGTTTAAACCCCTCTCGCTTTTAGGGGTCATTTATTACAAGAAAAACGACTTTCAAAAAGCCTCTGAATTTTTTACCAGAGCCATCGACTCCTCTCCGACCAGCGCTTGTATTGCTTACTATTACCGAGGGCATTTGCATTTGCGAGACTCTCAGTTCGATGAGGCGATTCGAGATTATGGTCAGGCCTCCACCCGTTTTTGTGCAGGATTTGCTGAGGCACAGCTTGCGATCGGAATTGCGTTTGAAGAGAGCAAGAGATTTGATCAGGCTCGGAAGAAGTTTCTCGAAGTTGAGCAGCGCTATCCTAACTCTCGAAGTGCGGATCAGGCCATGAAAAGACTAAGGACACTTCCCTAAAATGGCAGCAGAAGGTTCTCCCAGTTTAGGTGAGTTTCTTCGGACCGAGCGTGAGCGGTGTGGGATTACGATTGAGCAAGTCGCTTCGGCAACAAAAATTGGAGTGAAGACGCTTCACTCTTTGGAGTCTGATGACTATGCTGATCTTCCCGCAAAGCCTTTTGTTAGGGGTTTTGTTACCTCTTATGTAAGGTTTATCGGTCTGGACCCTCAAGAAGTGTTGACGCGCTTTGGAGATTTCGTTGACCAAAAAGCCAAGGATCGTCCCAATCGTGACTCCGGACATAGTGGTTACGCCTTTGAGCGCCGCGATGGGGATCAGGGTCGCACAATGCTTTGGATCACTCTGGGCGGGTTTGTGCTTATTGGGGGGCTGGTGGTTGGAATACTCAAGCCTACCTTGAAGCATCGCCGAGGTTCGCATTCGGAGAAGTCGAGTCCACAGAGCCCTGTGGTGCTTGCTTCAGATGTGCCTTCGGAAATGCCCTCTTCGTTGCCTTCGGCGATTCCTGTTCTTGCCGTAGTAGCGGCTCCACCTTCACCCTTGCCAGAAAAGCCAGAGCCGATTCCGTCTGTTGCGGCGCGCGCGCAAGTAAAGCCACAGATAAAGCCTGAAACAAAACCTGAAGCAAAGCCAACCCCTCAACCCAGTATCGAGCCCCAAGTGGCGCAGCGTTCTGAAAAGGATCCCCTTAACTCTGGGCTTCCGCTCAAAGTGCAAGAGATCAAGCACAAGGTTGTGATTCGAGCTCAAGAAGATGTTTGGGTTAGATATAAGGTTGATGCGCGACCCCTGATGCGTTTTATCTTGAGAAAAGGCCGAATTTTGGTGCTCCGCGCCGCTGAAAAGGTGTTTTTTCAGACGTCTAATCCCAAGGCAGTGGTTTTTAGTCATAATAGTGGGGGTAGCAAGTCTTTTGCTGATGCAAAGTTCCCGCTCTCACCTTCTCAGGATCTAACCCTCGTTTATCCTCCCGAAGAGGCTAAAAACATTAAAGAAACTCTCGCCAACGAGAAGACCTTGCGCGGCGCGCAGGTTCCTGCGCCGCGTCCTACCCCCAGTTCATCCCCAGAATTAGACTAGGTTATCAATGTCAATACCGTGAGTTATCAACACGGTATATGTTGTTGAATTAATTACATATCTTGTCTTATATGCTCGTTTTTACACAACCGTAGGAAAAGTTATCCCTGAATCTTGCAATAAACTCCTGTTTTAGGCTCAATTATCAACAGTCAATAAAGTGACAGAGTAAAGAGATAGGCTATAGAAGCGTGTTTTCAGGTTTTGGCCCTGAAGCCGTGAGTCACCAAGAAGCTTTTTTAAAGCCAAAAATGGCGAGAACTACCAAGATGAGGTTTGGGATCTGCATCGCAAAGGCTGCCGGGAGTGTCCCGTTTTGAACTGCAATTGTGGCGCTGGTCTGGATTCCCCAATAAACAATGAGTATAGAAAATGCGACAAGCGCAGCCCCTGCTCTGACGGCGCGTGTTCGCGTAGTTCCAAAGCCAATTCCCAAGAATACAAAGATAATCGGCGTGATGGCTACGGCAATTCTGCGCCAATATTCACCGCGATATTCGCGTCCAAAATAAGTGGTGTTATCCGAAACACTGACCAGGCGAGTGAGTTCCTTTTGAAGAATCATTCGCGGTTTAATGGTTGAATCTCCGGCGCCCTCATCAACTTTGAGATAGAGCCGATATTCGCCAAAGTTGATCTTCTGATAGACGTCCGTGGTGAGATCATTGCGGTGAATGCTGCCGCTATTGAGGCGCAAAACGGCGGCTGCGCCGAGCTCAGATTCGGTCCTCACAGGAACGATCTCTCCTGAATTCGCGACAACCGTTACGGGGTTCTTGGCTTCGCGTTCGTCAAAAATAAACACCTTACTCATCCGATTGGTGTTGGGGTCGACTTTATCGGCAAAG
>CAIRTR010000225.1 GCA_903881565.1 Oligoflexia bacterium
CACAAGCGATGAAATTGAAGATGCATTTTCACTTCAAGAAATACTCGAATGGGGAACTCTTCCGCGAGTGGTGACCGAAGCGAATCCCGACAACAGAAGGGATTTTCTGAATAGTTACGTTTCGACTTATCTCGAGCAAGAAATTATTGCCGAACAAGTCCTGCGAAACGTGCACGCTTTCAAGGATTTTTTGCAGATTGCTGCGCAATGCAATGGCACTCCCATTAATTATTCCAAAATCGCTCGCGACATTAACGTGGATGACAAGACCGTGCGCACCTATTTTGAGATCCTCGAAGATACTTTATTGGGCTTCACGTTGAGGCCCTGGCACGGATCGGTGAGAAAACGCCAAACAGAATCACCCAAATTCTACTTGTTTGATACCGGCGTAAAAAGGGCCATTGAAAAGTCCCTTCGAGTGCCTATTCAGCCGGGTTCTTCGCTCTTTGGAAATGTCTTTGAACACCGGGTGATCCTTGAGGCGCACTGGGCAAATTTATATAAGAAGTTAGATTACACTTATTCATTTATTCGAACAAAAGATGGTGCCGAAACCGATCTCATCATGGAGCGCCCGGGTGAATCCACACTCTTGATTGAAATTAAATCCACCAGGCAAGTCGATGTCAGTGATGGCAAGCAGCTTGTGAATTTTGCAAAAGACTGGCCCACGCCTTGTGAGGCGCAGGTTTGGTCACTGGATTTATCGGAAAAAGCGTTTGGCGGTTTTAGTTCATTGCATTGGCGAGAGGGAATGAGGCGCGCAGGTTTGCGTTGATTTCAAAAAAAATCCCCGCTCGCGGGTGGAGTGAACCACCTAGGAGCGGGGATAAAACGCCCTAAAGCGTTAAACTTAAGAACTAAAAGTCACTGTCATAGGTTCCATTTAGAATGACAATGGTTTTCAAAGTTCCAGTGAAGCCTTGCTTACGTTCCATCGCATAGCTGTTCGCTAGGTCGATAGTACCAAAGCTATACTGGTTGTCCGTAAAGTCGAGGCCGTCATAGTACAGGTGGTTGGTATCGTATCCTGCACTGAGGTTGTAGGTCTCGAAGTCAGATAAGACGGTCTCGGGGAGTTTTGTGGTCGCATTGTACTTGCGTAACAAGTATTTTCCCGAGCTCGTATTGTATGACTGATAATACACAACGTCGTTAACCAAAAACAACGTTTTAGCTTGTTCGGCTTTATCCGAAATCGGCACCAAGGTTTTCGTGGCAGGATCCACTACAGCCAATGCCTGTAGTTCATCCGTCCATTGATTTCCGCCACCGCCTGAGCCAGAAGGAGCAGCGCAGTTCAGCTGGCTGACTGCGAATCGCGCGAAATCTTTAGCGAAACTTTGAGGCTGGTGAAATTCAGTAATAGCGGGATTCCACCAATCAGCACCGGTAAAGGCGTCTGAATCAGTGCAGAAGTATTTCTTGCCTGCTTCTGTTCCAACTGGCACAGAGTTGTACCAGGTGCTGGTTCGGTTCCAAGTATGGCCGGCTGTTATACACGTGCTAGAGGTTGTGAATGCAGGGAAGCCTCCGCAGTTTCCGCTATCCACCGGCGTACCGCCTGCTGTCTGACACGAGGTGACCCACGTGTCATATGCGGGCCCGTCAGCAAAGCCAGTAAGCGGGCTGTAGTTCAAATCGGGCACATTGTTGATCACGCAATGAGGTCCTGTGATTTGAAGGTTACACTCCAAAGAGCCTTTCTTCTTCTTTTGTACGTTTCCGATCACATAAACTGTTCCAGATTTGTCTTGTTTGATCGCACTAATCTGGCTACCGCCACCGGCAAAGACGGCGGTCTCATTCGTACAGCGATTCGAGTACTCGGTTTTCCCTGCAGCGGTCAGCTGGCCGTTCCAGTCCATGTTCCTTTTCGTGTAGTCACGAAAGTTTGCGTTTCCGGTGACTGCATGCAAGATGCTTCCGTCGTTTGCAAGCGTTGTATCCGTCCAAAGGTCTTCTTTTCTCGTCATATTAACCCAGGACCAAACGTCCGATCCGCAAGTGATCGCCGCACTTGTGCGCGCAGCGGTCGTATCGCCGCCCAGGGGATCGAAGTAGAAGAGACAAGCCGAGTTCCAAGATGCTGTGGTTGATTGAGCGGGGTCTGGTCCGAAAAAGATCGCTTTGTCAGTTGTAGAGGTGCTCACTGGATTGTAGATGAAGTTCCACCAACCGTTGGCAATCTGGGTAAGTTTGCCAGCTGCCGCAACGTATCTGAAGTATCCGCCGTCGGAGTTGCCACCGCCATTGCAAGAGGATTGACCGGTGTAAAACAGGCCGCCGGATTTAGTTACCAAGAAGTCCTTTACGCAGATGTTGGCGTTGACCATTTCCGTGAGTCCTGCAGTTGCGCGGTCAAATCTATAAACGACGCTGTTTTGTACACCGGAAACTCGAGCAGAAAAGTAGGCATTTCCTGTTGAGTCAAACTGGAACACGCTGCTTCGTGTTGCCATCCACGTGTCAATGGTGTGGTGATAGGTTAAGCACTCAAGATTTGAAGCGGTTGGGGCAGCGGTCTTTAAAGTTTCAATCGTTCCACCTTTTACTCGGAAAATTTGGCAGTAGGTTCCATCTGCTGTCATGTCCACGCCAGGACCGTTTGCAGTTGTTGTTGTCGAGTCCGGAGCCTTATGTCTAAATGCATGTTCAAAGTGGAGGAAAATCTCATGTGCAGGCGAAACTGCAATCGTGAGAATCTTGGGGAGGGCTTGTGGTTGCATTCCAGGGTTGCTGCTACTCCCGGAGCTCTCCACGCTAATTGCCGGAGTGGGGTTTCCGTGGTCATCGAGTTTCGAGAGACTCTTGTCTCCCCCAGTGGCGCTGCTGCTAGCAGCCGCGGCACTCATGACGGTATCTCCATCGAAACCTAGCCGAAGCGCACTTGTATCAGATTTGGTGCGAGCACCTGTTGTCGAGTTTCCCGATGGATCAACCACCAGAAGCCCTGCGGCTCCCGAAAGGTCAATTGTTGGAGCGATGGGGTCGGGCCCATTCATGCCTCCGCCGTTCATTCCGTTATTGTTATTTCCTTTTCCGCACGCTGCCGAAAGCGCCAGAACCGAAACCAAAACTAAAACTTTTAAAAATTTACTCATAAACTCTCTCCTTCGTCAGTATTTCAAGTACTAGACTAGTATAATCAACAAAACTCTTTTTGTGAAGAGTATTTGTTTCTGTTAATAAAAATTTACCTGAATACCGGCTATATTGTTCTAATCGTATGTTTATGAGTGCCGGTATTCCGTCTTTTTTCCATCTTCGTTTCGAGGTTCACAGTTTTTATCGGCAGAGTTACCCCTTGCATTAAGCCTTTTTTAAAACAAAAGTAGAATCTCATGCAAAGTCTCTCGAAACTGATTTGGAAACTTGCGCCGCCCTGGGAGCCTGGCCGGCTGCTGGGACTTATCGACTTTTTTCCGCCAGGCGATGGTGTGTCCCTTCTTGCGGGCGGCAAAGCGAATAGAGAACTTTGCATCGCTTCAAAGAGTCGAACCATCGGGGATGCTCTGATGCTCTCCGCGCTGCCGCGAGCGTTGAAGCTGCGCTACCCCAAACTTCGGATTACGACTTATCCGCGCGCATTTAATCCATCGGTGTTTTTCAATAATCCTTATGTAGATAGTCTGAGTTATTTTCCCTCTCAGGTCGTAGGGGATGACGCGTGTTTTGGCTCCGGGCACTTGATGCAACTCAAGGAGCATTTTTTCGAGTTGCCTATTACTCCAGACGAAGAAGTTCGACCCGAAATCTATTTGTCGCTCGAGGAGCGTGAATGGGCGGCTTCCGAAATCAAGCGGGCGCTTGAGCCGCCGCTAAAGCCGACCTGTTTTTTCCATCCCTGGGGACATACCTGGAAAAAAGTGGTGACCGCCGAGCGCTGGACCCGTTTGATGAAACGGTGGGGCGATCGCGTGAGTTTTTGCCAAGTAGGCGTGGAGGGGCACGAGAAGGTTCCGGGGGCTGATGCAACCTTTTTCTTGCCCAAGTCGTTTTGGAATTCCCGAACACTCTTTGCGCTCATAAGCCATGCCGACCTGTTCCTAGGTGTGAACTCAGGTCCGATGCACATCGCGCGCGCGTTTAAGGTGCCCTCATTAATCTTTACCGAAGAAGGCAATGTTGAAGACATTTTTCGTAGACGCTCTGAGGGGCCTTATTATCTCTATTCGAATTGGAAACCCGCCTTCCTTTATAAGGGGAATTTACACCTGGACGTGCCAGGGCTTGATGAAGCGGGATTTGTGAAGAGGGTAGATGAGGCGATGGAGGCGTTGATCACTCCCAGGTCGCTTCTTTCATCTTAATTGACCGCATACGCTCTTTCCATTTAGACAGATCACTCTTGAGATCGGAGCTTGCGTCCCGAAAATCCTCGTTAGCTTTGTCGTATTGTTTTTCTTTTCTGAATTGCTTGAGCTCGGTTTCGAGATCCGCAATCAGTTTACGGATCGCCTCGTCTTGCTCGCGCTCGACCCGGATCAATTCAAGTTCCAGTTCCTCGCGCCTAATCTTCGCGCGCTGCTTGAGTTCCTTAATGAGCGCAGCGCGCTTCTTTTGGTATTCTCGCTTTGCCGTTTTCCAATCCCCGCTGTGAGTGATCGCTTCAGCAAATTGATCTTCTGCAACTCTGAGCGAATTTCGGAGTTCATCCGAAAAATCTCGCTCTCCTTTGAGCCACTTGTCTTCAAGCGCGCGCCGCTTGACCTGAACATCTTTGGAAAACCCTGAGAAACTTGCCCTAAAATCAAGTCCATGCGGCGAAGCAATGGGGCGGGGCGCGTCGGGCGACGCGGTGAAATTCACTTCTTGAACACTTGTCGCGCCATCCGAAGGCGTGGGGGAAGGGAGTGCGGCAGGGATTGCAGAAGGAATCGCAGAGGGTTGGCTCTCGGGTTCGGCCAGAGCAATGTTACTCAGTAATAGAATGCTGCTTAAGCTCAGTATTTTCCAGATCGGTGTCATAGGCATAGCCCATTCTGTCATGAGTGCGAAAAAATTCAAGTTTCTCCGCTGATGCGCCGAATAAGAGTCAGGAACTGAAGCTAAATGAGAAAATTTGCGCTGCATGAAATCGGATCGGGATTTGAGCGGGCTTACCGCCTGCTCGTTTGCTCGCCGCTTGGGCGCAGGACTTTGGATCAGTTTTTGCCTTTGTTGAGCCATGCACAAGTCGAAATCCGAGTCTTAGATGAGCGGACTCAAGCCGAGCTTGCGACTGGAAATCTGCTCCAAGGCGATCCCGCCGGGGCTTTTTGTTTCGACGGCGTGAAGCGCACGATATTTATTGAGCCCGGACTTGAGACAGGGTTGCTTGCCCCCCTTCTATTTCACGAGATGATCCACTGCCTGGATGAAGATTATCTTAAGAGCTTTTCCAAAAATGAAGCAAATTGGGGCTCTTTGCGTGCTCGCGCGAAAGCATTGATCATCCAAGACCCTGCGAAATTAACTCAAGCCCACCTCTCAGAGGTCGCGGCCCTGAAGCGCGAAGCGGAGGCTCTGGATCATCAGCGATTGTTTATGACCGAGAGAAAAGCGCATAAAGCTACTTACTGGGTAGTGCAAGAACTCGTTGACGCAATTGAGGGATATCGTTTTTACGTTTCGCGCCAAAAGAAAATCGGTTTTGATTTGAACCAATGGGTCAGCGAGGCCGAAATCATCCGGAAATATGGGCTAAATCCCAATGTGCTTGAGGGCATTCGCACGAGCGCCCAGAGTCATCCCTTCTTGGTGCCTGAGGCTGCCTAGAAGTTGCCAGGCTCCTGCTTTTATGAAACAGTCGGAAGGTGAAAAAACTCATTATTGCCTGGGCGTTGGGGATTGTCGTATTTTTGGGTCTCACTTTTCATTCTTTGTCGGTGAATGCCTTTGAGAATGCATCTGGGAATAATTCGAAGCACTTGATTGTGCGGGTTTCTGATAACGTAATTGAAAGCCAGTTTCAGAGCACCACGCGCGCGCTTAATTTGCGAGTCGCATCCCCCTTTAAAGTTCTGAAGCAGTTTAGAGTGATCGAAGTGCCCGCGACTCTGTCCCTGGAAAAAACGGCGCTTGCCTTGAGAGCCGATGCCTCTGTGCAGTACGTTGAAACGATGAACACCTATCATGCGTTTGATGTGAAGCCGGAACCCTTTTTTGATAAGCAGTGGTCGCTTCACAATACGGGAGAGAGTGATGGCACTCCGGGCGCGGACGTGAATATCCTCAAAGCCTGGGAAATCGAAAAGGGACGACCCGAAGTCGTGGTCGCCGTCATTGACACGGGCGTGGATTTTACCCACACGGATCTTGCTGAAAATATGTGGATGAATCCGGGCGAAAAGGGAAAAAGTGCCGACGGAATCGATAACGACAAAAACGGATTTATCGATGACCTCTATGGTTGGAACTTTTCTGAAAGTGCAGCGATCGGGAGCCCCGTACGAAGTCCGAAGGACGACCATCGTCACGGGACCCATTGCGCGGGCGTGATCGCGGCTGCCGAAAACGGTTTCGGAATCATCGGCGTCGCCCCTCACGTTCGCATCATGGCGCTCAAGTTTTTGGACAAAAACGGAGACGGTAACACCGAAGGCGCACTGCGAGCGATGGACTACGCCATGGCAAACGGTGCGCAGATCATGAGTAACAGCTGGGGAGGAGACGTGTACTCTCAAGCGATGGAAGAGGCCATCGAGACGGCGAATAAAAGGGGAGTTACCTTTGTCGTCGCGGCAGGAAACGAGAGCGCGAATATTGACGAGTCACCACTATATCCTGCGGCCTATCATAACGCGAATGTGATTTCGGTCGCGGCTACGGATCGGCGAGATCTGATGGCGTATTTTTCAAGCTATGGACCCATCGGCGTTCATCTCGCTGCGCCGGGCGCAGGAATTTTGAGCAGCGTCCCCGGAGATCTTCACGAAGTCATGAGTGGCACCTCAATGGCGGCTCCTCATGTTGCCGGGGCTGTTGCGTTGTTGAAGTCTCATTTTCCCTTACTGACTCCCGCAGAACTCAAGCAGCGTCTTATGGCTTCGGTCGATCCGCTTTCGAATTTGCGGGGGGCTGTGGCGAGTGGCGGTAGGCTCAATGTTGAAAGCGCCCTTTTGGGAAAGATCTCCGTTCCCCCTGTGCCCCCTGTGGATGGATGGAATGAAGTGACCTATCACCTAGCATCGCCTCATCCTTATCCTTCGGTCTCACGTCTTCAGTGGACAGTGGGGCAACCCGGGGCAAAGGCCGTTCGTTTTCATTTTAAGAAAGTGACCCTTAAGCCCAATGACTCGATCTTCGTTCGAGAAGGAAAGACGAAAATCATTCAAACCCTAAATGGCGCAACTGAAGATTTTTGGTCTGAGCCCGTCACCGGAGATCGCGCAACGATACTTTTGTATTCGGATGGCGCATACGAAGACTTCGGTTTCGAAATCGATCGCTACGCTTTCAAATAGTCCCCATTTTGTGCGGATGGCTTTCGGCGCGCGCTGCAGCCGTAATGATCATGTAACTGAGTTTGCGTTGAAGTTCGCGGATCGTGTCTGCGCCTCCATACGTAAGACCTGAGCGAAGTCCGCCCAAAATGTCAGAGATGATCGCGTCTTGATCGTCGCGATAGGTAACTTCAACGGCCACCCCTTCTGCGGTTTTCCACTCAGCCATGCCGCCCATGAATTCTTCTTGAGCCTCACGACTTGCCATTCCGCGAAAGCGTTTAATCTTTTTTCCAGCCGCATTAACGATCGCATCGCCCGGTGTGGGCTCGGTGCCCGCAAGCATTCCGCCCAACATCACAAAATCAGCGCCGAAGGCGAGAGCTTTGACGATGTCGCCGGGATAGCGAATGCCCCCATCAGCGACGATGGAGCGATCCACGCGTGCGCAATCTTGAATAGCGGTGAGTTGGGGAACGCCAAAGCCAGTCTTGATGCGAGTCGTGCAAACCGAGCCGGGACCAATGCCGACCTTAATGAGGTCAGCGCCAAGGGATCCTAAGTAATCCGCACCCGCATAGGTTGCGACGTTCCCGGCCATGATGCAGGACTCGGGTAACATTTCACGAATGCGCTTGAGTGTTTTTCCGACGTATCTGGCGTGTCCGTGCGCGACGTCGATACAAAAGTAGTTGGCTCCGGCAGTGCGAAGCGCTTCGACACGTTCAAATTCTTTTTCGGAGGTTCCCACGGAAACAAAAACCGGAAAGCCGCATTTTTTGAATTCAGCGACATTTTGATCGATATCCATGAAGCGGTGGAGCGTCCCGATCCCGCCTTTTTGTCCAATATAATTGGCCATGCCGCTTTCGGTGATGGTGTCCATGTTGGCCGTCATGATGGGCAACTGAAGTTTGAGCTTTCCGCCTTTGTCGGTCATCGAGAGGTCAACTTCTCGGCGCGACTCGTAATGGTTGTAGGCGGGGATTAAAAGCACATCATCAAAGGTAATTCCATTTTGGGCCATAAGCAGGAGTTATTATCAGAGCCTTGAAGTCGAAACAAGGATCCTGTAGGCTTGGGCCTGCTTGAGTACCGAAATCGTTAGCTTTCAGAGCCTTTTACCTCGTTATCGCGCCATTTTCTTTGACGCCTTTGGAGTTCTGCGTGGACCGGCTGGGTTAATTGCCGGGGTCGATGGTGTTTTAAGTAGTTTGGGCCAGAAGGGTCCGCCTTTTTGGCTGATTACCAACAGCGCCTCTTACCCACCGGCGTATCTGGCGTCTCAGTATGGAGACTTTGCGGGCAAGCCGCTCATGAGTATCCCGCAGGTGATCAGCTCCGGAATGTTCTTTTCTCAAGCGGTTAAGGCCCCTGAAGAAGGCGCCCTTGCTTTGTACCTGGGGCAACCCAAATCAGAGCATTATCTGCTCGAAGCGGGGTTCGAGCCGATCAGGGTCGAAAATCTTGCGATGTTGAGTAGCGCACAAATACAAAAGGTAAAAGCCTTTGCTTTGATGGACTCCATGTTTGATTGGAAGCTGTTGATGAGTCCTGCGATTAATTTCCTTAGGCGCCACCCTCATCTTCCATTGTATTGCCCGAATCCGGATCTCGTTTTTTACGGCGGTGAGGATCGGGTCGAAGTGGGGCCCGGGGCTCTAGCTCAAATGATGGGGCAAATCCTGGGACGAGAATTTCGCTCATTTGGAAAACCCGATGCTAAAATATTCGAACTCGCGTTTTCACAAGCGCGCCTGCAGATACCGGATTTGAAGCCCTCTGAGGTCCTGATGGTCGGCGATAACTTGCTTACCGACGTCCTAGGCGCTCAGAGCCTCGGAATCGACTCCGTTCTGGTTCTTTCAGGCAATACGACGCTTGCGATGTTGGAGACCGAAATCAAGAGAATCGGGGCAACCCCGACCTTTATTGCGCGGTCGATCGCAACTTGATTTTTGCGGGAGCAAAGCTCTTCGCGGGTGCAAAACTCTTCGCGGGTGCAAAACCCTTCACAGGAGCAAAACCTTTCGCAGGAGTGAAGGGCTTCACGCTTCCAAAAGGCTTGGGCGCGCCAAACTTCTTTCCGGCCGCAAAAGGCTTCGGAGCGCCATAAGTTTTTGGCGGCCCGTAGGACTTTGCAGCGCTAAAGGTCTTCCCGGTCGTCACGATCTTTCCGGGCGCGACAGAAGGTTTTGTAGCAACCGGCTCTTTGCTCTTTTCCACAAAAATCTCGGGATACATCAGAGCCAGAAATCTGCTCGCGATCTCTTCGCTCTTCATCGTCTCCAATGCGGTTTTCCACTCTGCGCTCAAGAGTTCTTGAGCCAAGTTGAAAGCATTTACCTGTCCTTGAAACTGAGGCAAGACTTGAGCGATGCGCTTCATGGCAATATCTTTGCGGGTCGGAATCAGTCCTTCTCTCATTCTGGTCTTCGTCAGGCGTTCAATCCGGCCGATCAGGGCACGGTGGGCAGGAGAGACCAGGCTCATTGCGATTCCGGCTTTTCCGCTTCGCGCGGTTCGGCCGATGCGATGAACGTAGTTTTCAAGTTCGCGCGGGAGTGAGTAGTTCACCACATGCGAGATGTCTTTGACGTCAAGTCCGCGGCAGGCAACGTCGGTGCATACGAGAATGCGAGTTTTGCGCTCACGAAAAGCTTTCATCGTGCGCTCACGGGCATTTTGATCCATGTCTCCATGAAGGCAATCGACCTGATAGTTGCGTCCCTTGAGATATTGGGTGAGATCGGCGACCAACGTCTTCATCTGGCAAAAAATCAGACCATAGAAGTCAGGCGCAGCATCCATGAGTTTGCAGAGAACTTCAGGTTTGTTGGATTCAGAGGTGAGGTAATAAAACTGTTCCACCGTACCAGAAAGCATCTCTTTTTTATTCACTTGAACGTGCTGGGGGTTGTTCAGATATTTATCGGCGACTCGACGAACGTCGGAACCCATCGTGGCTGAGAAGAGCCAGGTGTTGCAAAGGCCTTCGGGAATTCCGCCTAAGATGACTTCGAGGTCATCTTTGAAGCCCATGGAGATCATTTCGTCGGCTTCATCCAAGATCAGGGTTTTTAAGCCTTCAAGTCTCAAGGTTCCTTTTTCGATGTGATCAACCACGCGGCCGGGGGTGCCGACAACGATCGTAGCTCCCTGACGAAGGCCACGAATTTGGTCGCCATAGGGTGCGCCGCCGTAAATGGGCAAAGCAGAAATTTTCAGATATTTACCCAGAAGATTGATTTGTTCTGCAACCTGTTGAGCGAGCTCCCGAGTGGGGCACAGAATGAGGGATTGAAGTTCACGCAGTTTTGGATCGATGCGCTCTAGAAGCGGGATTCCAAAAGCCGCCGTTTTGCCGGTTCCCGTAGCTGCAAGGCCCAAGAAGTCGGTGTTTTTGCCGACAAGCAAAGGGAGGGTTTCTGCCTGAATGGGGCTTGGTTTTTCATAGCCTAGGTCTGTGATGGCGCGAAGGATGAGTGGATTGAGAGAGAGTTCATTGAAGTTTTCCATAATTTATTCCTGTCTTATCTTTCTATTGTCGTGGCTGTTGTGTTGGCTGCTAAATTGGCTACTTTATAAATCCAGTTTCTGTCGGAACAGATCGCGGGCTTGTCTTGCGCGCATCCATGTCCTCCGCTTGCTTTAGAAGTTTGGTAAGCGTCTTGTCCGCAGGCGTAGTAAATCGCGTTAGTGTCCCCGCAGCCAGGCGTGACGATCGCTGAAAACTGCGCGGGGGCGAGTACGGAATCGCGTCCGTCAAAGCGAAAGGCTCGTGCAAACCAGCTCAAGCCCAGGCCCAAAAAAGCCGTGTTTTGACTATTCATCACGGATTTGCGAGGTCCAATGGAGCGGCAATCGTACATCAAGTGTTTCCGGTGATCAGGGCCGGTGAGTTCCATCTGGGTTTCGAGATATTCGTCCACGAGGCCCAAGAGGTGAAGGGTTTCGTGAATAATGAGAGGACATCCGGCATGGTTTTTCCATTCGTGTGAGTTTGATCGGAAAAGCCAGTGCTTGTTGATCTTGATGCGGGTTTCTTGCGCGGCTGGAAGTTCAGGGCGTGTTTGTGCGAGAGCAATTTTGATCAGCTCACCGTGTGGGCCTCGAAGCTTTGGGCTGACTTGATCATAACAGTTTTGCGCAAGCGCCTGATATTTTGTGGCGAGGGCTTCAGAGAAATTTCCATTTGAATCAAGAAAGCGAAGATTCACGAGCGCTTCGTAGCTTTCGGTCAGCGTCCCTTTGGGTACGATTGTTCCTTCATGAGGCGGGTTGTAATCTTTTTCAAGCCGGATATCGGACGCGCGATAGAGTAGGTAATGGGCCAAGACCGGAGTACCGACATATCCCTCGACCTTTTTGAATTCGCCAAACTCCATGGGGGCGCACGCGTTTTCAACAGCGTAGGAAATTGAACTCAAGAGAGTGCTCAAGAGCACGGCGGCAGAGAAGAGTTTGCGGTGGCCGAAAAGGCCTGAATTGTCTTGAGGTTTGTGCATCGCATAAGGCGTGTATCGTGTTACTGTGCTTTGTGTCAATTGGTTTTATTGCAGTGGGTAAAACACCCCAGAGGGATGTGACTAGCGCGCGAAAAAGGTTAAAATAGCTTTTCGTTTCAGGGTCTTAATGTTTACTGACTGGCATAAGCACTTACCGCGACCTTTTTGGACCGTTCCCCCCGTAACTTCCTAGAATGCGAAGCTACAGGGGTAAGGGGGTGGGCCTAGCCCGAATAACTTCCTCTTTTCGGAAATTTTGGGCCTAAGGGTGTCGTGAATTTACTTGGGCCACTAGATTTCACCTGGTGCTCGCGATAGAACCCGCTGATGAAATGTAGATCGGCTTTCGTTGCGACTGTTTGGGTTGGGTTCTCGAATCTGGCCCAGGCTTCTCAAAACTTAGTTCATCATGACCTTGTCGTTGATGTGGACCCGTCTTCGCACAGTTTGCGAGTCACCGATAAAATTTCCGCGCTGCCGTCGTCGCATGGCCTCCTTAGTCTTCATACGGGTTTGGGGCCAGTTTCCCTCACTTCTGGCGTTGTCCTTCATCCACGTATACCCCATTTTGTGGGCGGAGTGAGCGTTACCGATTATGAAGTCTACGGAGCGCCTTCCGCCAGCGAGCTAACCCTTGAATACTCCGGTACGATTTTTGAGCCCCAGGATGAAAATGGAGAAACGGCCGGACTTATCAGTGACGAGGGCGTGCACCTGGCGTCGAGCTCGTTTTGGATTCCCCGTTTTGGAAACGAACAGGTGAGTTTCACGCTTGTTGTCCACGGGCCAAAGGATTGGAGTTTTGTTTCGCAAGGGGCGCGTGAGGAGTTGGGGCAGGGGACTCGATGGAGTTCACTTGAGCCTCAAGAAGAGATTTATTTAATTGGGGGCAAGTTCTCCGTTTATGCCAAACAAGAAGATGGCCTCGAAGTTTTGGCTTACTTGCGCACTCCCGATCCCGAGCTTGCTGAGAAATACATGAACGTCACGGCGCAGACGATTGGGCATTACAGTGAGCTATTGGGTCCCTATGCTTATCCTAAGTTTGCGCTCGTCGAAAACTTCTGGGAAACAGGCTATGGAATGCCTTCATTTACGCTCCTGGGGCCTTCGGTCATTCGCCTACCTTTTATAGTTAACACGTCTTATCCGCATGAGATTTTGCATAACTGGTGGGGCAATGGGGTTTACGTGGATTATGATAAAGGCAACTGGTGCGAAGGACTGACGGCCTATCTCGCGGATCACGCGTATGCGGTGCAAACGGCCAGTGATGTGGATTATCGTCGCACAACGCTTCAGCAGTATCGGGATTATGTAACGGAGAATAACGACTTTCCGCTGACCGAGTTTCGAGAGCGCCACAATGCTTCAACTGAAGCCATCGGTTATGGCAAGGCCTTGATGGCGGATCATATGCTGCAGATGGCTCTGGGGGATGATTTGTTTTTTTCAGGGCTTAAGAAGTTCTACACGGATTACAAATTCAAGCATGCCTCTTGGTTTGATTTGGAGCACACGCTTGAGGCAGTTTCGGGATTGGATTTGAGCTCCTTTTTCTCACAGTGGATTGAGCGCACAGGGGCGCCGGAGCTTCAGGTGAGTCAAGTTTCGGTCGCGCCTGATCTTGAAGGTGGGTATTTGCTTCAGGCCCATTTGGAGCAGATTCAAAAGGGTGACGCTTATGAGCTTCAGATTCCGGTTGATATCCAGACCTCTGAGTTGCATTCCTCACGAATTCAAATGGATAAGAAGGTGCTAGATTTTGGACTTCATTTTGATTCAAAGCCCACCCGTCTTACGATTGATCCTCGTTTCGATGTGTTTCGACGCATGGATCGGTTAGAGATTCCTCCTGCGGTTTCGCAGATTTTTGGGGCGAAAAAGTTGTTGATCGTTTTACCTGCGGCAGTTGATGCTTTTCGGTTTGCAGCGTTTAAGGCAATGGCTGAAGGGTGGGCCCCCTTGGTTGAGAGTGGCGAAGTGGTGATTAAGAAGGACTCAGAGCTTGAGGCCTTACCGGCAGACTCACGAGTCTGGGTCCTGGGTTGGGAAAATAGGTTTGCGAGTTCTGCTTTTGAATTATTGAATGCTTACGGCGTTGCGAGCTCTGCTGAGAAGTTTGGCGTGGCGGGCACTGAGTACACTAAAGAAGGATACACGCTAACGGCCGTGGGTCGCAGAGCGGGGGATCCTGAGTTTGCGATCGGTTTTGTGGGCGTGGGCGCGAATGCGGATGGAACCACTGGGATTGCTTCAGTTGCGCGAAAACTCCCTCATTATGGCAAGTATGGATTTGTCGTGTTTCAAGGTGCGGCTTCGACGAAGGTCGCACAAGGCGTGTGGCCGGTGCTGGACTCGCCATTGTCGGTGGTAGTGAAGTAGCTAGTCACTTCTGACACATTCAAATCGACACATTTATGGTGCCTCTGCATCTGTCGTAAACCTATTCAGGCGGAGCTCCAGGGATCCCTGAAAATCTCCTGATGCTTCACTTTTTCGAACTATTTATCCCGTTCTTCAAAGTCGGCACGCGACTTGAAAAACTAGTTTGCATCTAACAATTAACGGGAGGATTTATGAAAAAATTTAATTCAATGCTTTTGGTTCTAGGTTTTGGTGTTCGGAGTCTTCTGATCAAGTCCGATTCACGGCCGGGATCGGATTCTAAGTCAGGCGAAAGAGCAAAAGTCTAATTAATGAGGGGGATCGGTGAAAACCGGTCCCCTTTTCTTTGCGTTATTCGAACAATTTCCAAATGGACTTTGGCAGATCGAGCCACTTCTTCTCGGGGTTTGTCCAGGTGTGCGCATCGATAAACTTATTGAGGTCGTATGCACTATAGGTCAGCCAGAATAACATCTTGGGTGGGGTCTTTCCCGCAGCAAGTGTGCTCCTCACCGTATCAAGGTAGTAGTGCATGGCCTTGCCGGAGTAGGTTCCATCCAGAATCATATTTTCGGTTCTTTCCAGAAGTGCCATGTCTTCATGAACGGCCGGAACAGAGGCCCCGTATTCAGGGGCATAATAGCTCTTAACGAATTCAAAGGCCTTTTTACTGTGTGCAAAGTCGCACTCGGGAAGGGGGTTTGAGGCTGAATCGAGTTTCTTGCGAATAAAGTTATAAACCTTCTGGGCTTGCTTTCGGGTCGCTGAATCCGTGGTGAACATTGGATCAGCAACGTTGACTCCGATGATTTTTACTTTTTCCCACGCACCCGCGAGGCAGCTACCAACCAAGAGTCCAGCTGTGGTGCCCATCGAACCTAAGGGCAAGACAATCTGATCAGGGAGACCTTCGATACCGACTTGATCGACTAGCTCAAGGAACGCGTTGACATAGCCCAGATCGCCGATTTCGTTTGAGCCGCCAGGAGGAATGTAGAGGGTGTCTTTTTGGAATTTATTCCAGAGGCTGTACCCCGCCATTTCGAGCCCCATCCCAATGCGAAAGTTGTGAAAATGGATCTTCGCACCCAAAGCATGAAAGGCGAGTAGTTTTTGTTTTACGTTTTCGGTGAGGGGCTGGGGGCCCAATATGAGTTCAACTTCAAAGCCAAAACGCCGTCCCGCAATCGCGACAGCCAGCGCATGATTGGATCCGTCCATGCCACAGGTGACAAGCTTCTTGGCTTTTTGTTCGACGGCTTTGGCGAGAAGAAACTCGAGTTTTCGAGCCTTGTTTCCGCCCAATTCTTCAGAAGAGTTATCATCCTGTTTCACCCACAGCAGAGGTTCCTGTGGTGAGGGCATGTTGGCATCAGAAAATAGTTTCTTTTCTAATTCGAGCATGGGTACCAGGGGGGTGCTGCCTTCGAGGATTTTAACGCGACTTATTTTGCCTTGGAGTCCGGGGTAGGTCATAAAAAGAGGAAAACCTTCTTTCTCCAAAAGGGGTGATTCGGAGGTCACAGCGGGGCTCGTGACGGCAAACAAAATGCAAATCGCAATGAGTGAGGTAAAAATCGAATATTTCATACATTATTCCTTGGGCATTTTCCCTTGGGTCGCAGGCGTCGCCCTTTCGGCTCTGATACCACAAAGATTCGGACAAAGAAACAGGGGTAAGAATTGCTGATTTGTGCTAGTTTTCTGGCTAATGGCGCAACCCGAACTTTCGTTTACCAGAAGGCGGTTTTTGAAGGGTTCCTTTATTGGTGTTGGGTTTGGAGTTGGGATCGTAGCAAGTTCAACTCTTTGCGTGCGGCATTTTTGGAGTTCCGGATCCAAACGGCCTTTGCTTGGGCTTGAACGATTAAGCCAATCGGAAGCGAGAACTCTTCTGGCTCTTTTTCTGACTATTTTGGGCCCCAGCTTTCAGGGGGATATCAAGAGTCTTATCTTATTTGTAGATGGGTTTACGAAAAATCTGCCCAACAAGAGTTTCTGGGAACTGCGTGGCGCGTTTTTTCTGATGGAACATCTTGTTCCACTTTTGCAGGGACATATTTCTCGATTTTCGGAGTTGGGGGAGATCAAGCAAATTGAAGTCCTGCATTCTCTCGAAAATGGACAGCCTCTACTTCGCCCACTTTTTAAGGGGCTCAAGGAGCTTTGCTATTTTGCGTATTATGTTTCGCCCGCTTCGTGGAGCGCCATCGGCTATGCAGGGCCCCAGGTGACTCAAAACGTCGCGCCGGTCCCTGATCCTTATGTTCGCCTCATTGCTCCGAGGGTGTCATGATTTATACCAGTGATCATTTTACGAAGAACGAGACGTTGAAGTGTGATGTCTGTATTGTTGGGTCTGGCGCCGGTGGAGCGTACGCGGCGCACGCGTTGAGTTCTCGGGGCAAGAGTGTGATCCTGGTGGAGTCGGGTTCGTTTCACACGCTGCGGGATTTTTCCCAGCGCGAAGAAGCGATGTTCCCAAAACTGTTTTATGAAGCGGGAAATCGAAGGACTTCTGATCGCAAGATTCGGGTTCTCCACGGCAAGGGTGTCGGCGGTTCTACTTTACATAATGTAAATCTTTGTAAGCGGATACCCGAGGAGTTATTTGCATTATGGAACTTGAAGGGTCTCTCGTTTGCGCAGCTGGAGGCGCACTATCAAGAAGTAGAGACACTTCTTGGGGTTAAAAAGATTGCCGAAAATCAGGTGAATCGAGCGAATACTTTGTTCCGCGCGGGCACGCAGAAGTTAGGTTACAAAGGAGCGATCCTTTCGCACAATCGAACGGGCTGTGTGGGGAGCGGATTTTGTGAGCTTGGGTGTTCGTATGATGGTAAAAATAATGCGCTCAAAGTTCTGATTCCCAAAATCGTCGGGAGCGGAAAAGGCAGAGTGTTGGCGGACGCGAAGGTAACGATTTTTGAAATGCAGGGGCGACGGGTTGTGAAGGCGCGAGTTTCCATTCGTGATCCGCGCCTCCCGCCTGATTCACCACCAAAATGTGAAATCACGATCGAGGCCAATGCCTTTGTTTCATGTGCGGGCGGCATTGAGACTCCCTTGTTATTGCAGCGTTCGCGAATTCCAGATCCTTTTGGGCTGATCGGGAGCAAGTTGTTTTTGCATCCGGGAACGGCGGCGCTGGGATTTTTTGAAGAGAAGGTGGAGTCCTGGATGGGGGTTCCCCAAAGTTGGGAGTGCACCGAGTTTCTGGGTTTTGGGGCGCGCGATGCCAATCGTGTTTGGCTCATTGGGGGTTCGGCGCATCCTGCGGGGGCGGCTTCAATTCTTCCAGGATTTGGGAGTGCGCATCGCGAGTTAATGCATCAGTACCCGCACATCGTTCCGATTAGTCCGATGGTCCATGATCAAAGCTGTGGGCGAGTCTCACAAGATGGAGAGCATCGGGTGAAGATCGATTATGAGTTGAATGCCAAGGATCAAGCGCAATTGGGCTTGGGCCTTTTTGAAAGTGCGAAGATACTTTTCGCGGCCGGGGCGCGCCAGGTATTGATTCCGTTTGTGTCACCGATTTTGGTTTCATCCGTTGATGAGTTGATGATGCATCGGGAGAGACTCAATCATTGCTTAGGGGAGACGGACATCGTTTCGGTGCATCCGATGGGCTCGGTTTGGATGGGGAATTCGCCTGAGTCTTCGTGTCTTGATGTGACGGGGCGGTACCATCATCTTGATAATCTATTTGTGGCAGATATGTCGGTGTATCCGACTTCAATTGGGGTGCCCCCGCAGATTTCAACTTATGCGATGGGGAAACTCGTGGGTGAGAATGTCGCGCGCATGGTTTGAATGTTTGGGACGCGCCCCAAATCATTAGTTAATTTTCGGGTTTGTTCGGAATAGAGATGCGCTGCTGATTTTTGCCGCAACTTCAAAGGTCTCAGGGTTTAAGTCGGCTTTGTATTCGTTCCATAGTTTGGCTGAATCTTGAACGGTAGGCTGCTCCATTGTGGCGAGTTCGGAGCGAACGGTGGCGGCAACAGCATTGAGTTCGGCGAGATTTTGATTGTAAACCTCGAGTGACCCATTAGAGATCTCAAGGCTACGCGCTTGTTCGGGCATCAGAGCTGCGAATTGAACTGTTTGGTTTCCCTGCTGATCAAGAATCAGGAGTCCGAGCCCAAGATAGACGCAGGAACCTAGAGCCATCAGAAGTCCTTCCCCACTGTTACCTGAGATACCCGCAACGACCCCTGCAGTGCCAATGCCGCCCAGGATTAATCCGCCGATCAGGATGGGTGCTCCAATCACTC
>CAIRTR010000226.1 GCA_903881565.1 Oligoflexia bacterium
AGACACCGATTTGATTTCCAGGAAGGGTCAAGAGGCGGCTTACTATGTCATCGTCCATTGCCGCTCCATCGGAGGTATTGCCGGCAAGAATCAAATAGTCTTCCGTTTCTAGCGCTGAGGTTCGAAAATGAACGATCTGAAGCACTCCATCTTTCCCGACGAACGGCTCTAGCGCGGTAAAACGCCGGCCTGAATCAGTAAGGCGTAAAGTGATGTGCGCTGCGGGTGTATCTAATGCCTTACATGCTTCGACGACATGCTGAGCAAGTGGATGACCGACGCGGAAGAGATTTGCATCTTGTACATTTTTACCTGACCGATATGGACCTTGATGAATCATTTCGTCAGGAAAAGGGTTGTGTCTCAAAATAAAAGCATCTTCGTTGGCATCAAAATCAGCATGATCTTTTAAGAAATATCGTGCGATCTGCCATAGCCATTTCTCATGCTTTGATAGAAGTTCGTCCGTTTGAGCCTTACCTATACGTAGTTTCTCCTGAACTTCCTCGTCAAAATTCTCCAGGAGTTTTTTCTTTGTGTCTGTAATGCGATCCGAGATCTGGGCTTCGAGGTCGAGCTGAAGTTGGGAGAATTGCCGTTCGATCTCTTCTGTAGTTCGACACTGTTGGTAAATTTCAGAAATGCGACGTTCAAAATCGACGCCGGATTCGATGGCGCCAAGTATGTCGTCACTCGCCCCGAAAACACCACTGAACAGTTGAAATTTCTCTGACAATAATTCGTAGACCCGTTGGTCTGCAGCATTCTTCTTGTTTAGAAAATTGACCACCACTACATCATGTTTTTGGCCGTAACGATGACATCTTCCGATTCGCTGTTCCACCCTTTGAGGATTCCACGGTAGGTCATAATTAACGACGAGGGAGCAAAATTGCAGGTTGATACCCTCGGCGGCGGCTTCTGTTGCGATTAGGATCACAGCTTCATCGCGAAAATGGTCGACGAGCGCAGCACGGATGTCTGCTGTAGGCGATCCAGAAACCCGGTCAGTGCCCTTGTGTTTGGAGAGCCAGAGTTTATAGATTTCCTTCGATTGTGGATCAGCGTTAGATCCATTGAAAAGTACAACTTTTCCGCTGTATGGGGAGGTCTCGAGAATGTGACGGAGATAGTTTTGGGTGCGAGTAGATTCTGTGAATATAACGGCTTTCTGGGCGGCTCCGAGCTGCTTGAGTTTCTCGAAGCCCTTTGACAGAGCCGTGAGCAATACATCACCCTTTGAGTTTTTTTGAATGGATTTGGCGAGTTTCTGAAATTTTCGGATTAATGCAATTTCCTCCTCTAGCTCTTCTTTTTGTTGAGGAGTCAGTTCAGTGGGTGCCGTTTCATCTTCTGCTGAGGTGTCATCCCATTCTTCTTCAAACTCCTGTGCCCCTTCGAGACCTTCGGCAACAGTCGGAATGTCCAGGGGTTCCATTAGCTTTGCCTGTGTTGCTTGAAGGGTCTCCAGTCGAGTTGCGAGCGCGTCTAGGGTGCCGGATATCGCATAGGTCGAGGACGCGAGAAGTTTTCGTAAAATTAGCGTCAATAATTTACGCTGTCCGGCTGGGAGCGCGTACAGAAAATCTCTTTGTAAGTATTCTGTGACAAGATCGTATAGTAGTTGCTCGTCATTTGTTGGTACGAACTCTTGAGTAATTGGAATTCGGTTGGTGAATCGAATATATTCAAGGACCTGCCGGCGAAGAGTGCGCTGGCACACAGGCTTTATGCGAGTTCGAAGTGCCTCAAAATCAGCCTCGGATCTTAGGCTTGAAAACTGCTCTTTAAAGCTCCTAATGTCACCGAAGACGTAGTCGTCGACAAAGCTCACCAGCCCGAAGAGTTCCAATAAAGTGTTTTGCAGAGGAGTCGCGGTCAGCAGAATTTTCGGAGCTTGACTGATAGCCGTCTTGATGGCGCGAGCGATAAGGTTGTTTGGCTTATAAACATTGCGAAGGCGGTGAGCTTCGTCAATCACCACGAGATCCCACTGTACCCGTTGTATATACACGTCTTTGGACCTGGCGAATTGATATGAACAGATTACAACGGTTGATTGTTCAAAGGGGTTGAGGTTTCCAATTCGAATTTGTGTCTCAAAAGATTTTTTTTCTATTATCGTAGATTGGAGAAAAAACTTATCGGCCAATTCCTGGCTCCATTGCTTTCTGAGGGTAGCCGGAACGATTATCAAAAGGCGCCGTTTTCTTTCAGCCCACTTTTGGGAAAGAAGGATGCCGGCCTCTATCGTTTTGCCAAGGCCAACTTCATCGGCCAGAATTGCCCCCTTTGATAGGGGTGATCGGAAGGCAAAGAGAGCAGCATCAATTTGATGTGGATTGAGATCGACC
>CAIRTR010000227.1 GCA_903881565.1 Oligoflexia bacterium
CCCGAGCCATAGGGAAACAATGAACTGCCAAAACCAGAACCGTAGGGAGAAGTTGGAACTCCAAAACCACCGCTAATATTACCCATTCCGTTGCCGTAACCCATGCCATTTCCCATTCCGTTACCGTAGCCCATGCCATTACCCATTCCGTTGCCGTAGCCCATGCTACTCGGATAGCCGAGCCCCACATTTAGCCCGATGCCGTTGCCCATGCCATTACCCATCCCATTGCCGTAGCCCATGCCACTCCCTGAGGTCCCAAGTCCGCCACTCATGCCAGATCCCGGAGGCAAACAAGGCACGCCAACAGTACTGCACTGAGTGAGATAGTTTCCATAACCTGTATAGTAATTATCCAAAGCCTTGCTTTGGTTGTACATGCTCCACCCACCCATCGCGGCATTAAGTCCGACACCCAATGCATCAACCCAGCCAAGCTGACGCTGCTGCATAACGCCGCTGCCACCACTGCCACCATAATTCGCACTGGCTCCAACGCCCCCGCCGGCTCCGGCACTCCCTCCGCAGTTGGGACAGAGCTTTTTTTCTTTTTTCAGCGCAAGATCAAATTCCCCAAGCTCTTTCTTCAATCCAACAATCTGTACGTCGATGCCTTTAACTTCACCCTCAAGACGAGCAATCCATTTAATCTTGTAGACCTCCCAACATTTTTCAACAGCGCGTTTGCAGCTCACGGGCTTAATTTCGCTCAAAGATCGATCTGCATTAAATAGCTGAACACAGGGCAGTTCGTCCTTATCTGCCCCAGGTTTCACCGCCTTCACGGCCTCAACGTCGATTCCAAGCTCAGTAAAGGAGGCTTCACTGCAGGAGCCACTTTTTCCAGGCATACAAGCGGAGTGACAATTCCCTTTGGGCTGACTCTCATCAGAGTCGATCGCCCCGGATTTAACAGAGGTAATCTGTTTTTGGCGGGATTTCTTCTCATCTTCCTGAGATTTAATCTCCTCTTTCTTGGCCTTTTGTTTGTCCAGCAGGTCTTCAATCTCCTCTGCGCCTGCTCTTGCTATGGAAGGGACCCATAGAGTACCCGCAGCCACGAGAAGTCCCGTCAGAATCCATCTAAGATTATTTTTGAGATCTTCTTTGGCCAACCGTTGAGTACTCTGTGAAGTTTTCATAATCGCATTCCCTTCGTTCTTACTAGTCATGTGTCACACTGAAACTGAGTGAGGCGTATATCGATGGTAGCTATCGACTTCGAAACCGTACGAAGGGTGGGAGATCAAACATACTAGCCCAAATGTTAAGATCCGGTTTTTCATGTCTCTCTTAGTTTAAGGAGAGATTGTGTTCACACTATGGCGGTAAGGAACTTACTCAAGACCAAGAACTGGGGCCCATAAAACTGAATCCAAACGCCGTGTTGGGTACTATTCAGATAAACGTGAACATGCGTAGAAAGCTTAAACGGCAGAGCCTTTTTTTGATAAAAATATCCCGGATTTCGGAAGTGTAATTTGAATCTCCGCACCGATGACCTCTCCAGAGGGACCACATCGATTCCGGGCGTTCATTGAACCTCCGTGAATATCAGCGACGGTCTTCATAATGACGGAACCAAGGCCGATCGAAATACGATTCCCATTTGAGCGCTCGAGAGAACGAGTCGATTTTCGCTCTCCAAAACCTTTGATGGCGGTGGCAGAGAGTCCGGGGCCATCGTCTTGAATCAAGATTTTCAGCTCACTCGAGTTAGCAGAACCAATTGAAACAATTACCTCAGACTTCGCAAATGAGTACGCATTTTCAAAGGCATTTCTAAATAGCCGCCTCAATAAATGCACGTCACCTGCAACCTGGCAGTCGCTGGGACTAATGCTCGTTTCTACTTTGATTCTTTTCGGTTCCTTTGCATTCTTCGAGTCCGAGTCCAGAGATTCCGCAGTTGAGCTTTGGGCAGAGACACTCTCGGACTCGTCTTCAACAATCTCTAAGAGAGAAACAAGATTCTGATTGGATTGATACCGAGGTTCAATCACTTGGGCTAAGACAAGAAGATCCTCAACCAATTTTTCAAAATAGTCCACTTCCCTTTGCGCGAGTGACAAGAGCTCACTTCGTATGGCCTGATCTTCAGTGGCTCCTTTTTTCTCAATAGTACTCAATAAGTTTTTAAGCGACGCAACGGGCGTACGGAGGTCGTGCGTGAGATCCTGAAGCAATACCATACGGGACTTCTCCACGGCACGAAGTCGCTCAACTAGTCGTTCAATTTCGTCTGCCATTTTGTTAAATCGACTCATGGCCTGACCCAACTCATCCATGCGCCCGATCGGGAAACGCGCCTTGAGATTGCCACTCTTTAAATCACTAATAACAGAATCGGCGAGCGCCATTTTTGCACGCATGGAGCGAAAAAGAAGGGCAAGCGCAAATCCAACACCGGTCAGGATCGAGAGGATGAGGGATCCAAACGTTGCGAAGAAAAAACCAGCAGGCGAAGGCCCATGTGGTAATCCCGCTGGTGAATTATGTGAAACATAGAGGTACTGAGCGGGCTCCCCAGAAAATCGAATCAATCCATCTGGTATTAGCGGGTGTCCGAGAGGTCCATCATTTGGATTTTCTGTTTTCATCGCTTCAAACTGATAAGGAGCGGTGGGCTTTTTAATTTCACTCCAAGAGAGCATAAGATTTTTTTCATTCGATAGATTCTTTCCACCGGCATCCAGAATCGAAAAGCGGAATGGAAAACTGTGGTTGCTCATTTGTTCAATATGCTGCAAAGCCTGAACACGATTGCCAGGGTTGATTTCATCGATTAAACGAGCAAAAAAAGCGTCTGGACCCGGCCCCCCTGGAAAGGCTTGATGGGTCATAACAAATCTCATGACTGCGTTTGAGATGAGAAATCCCAAAAGAATGAAAAATAGGATTACTATCGCGGTAATCGCGTAATGACGTTGGAAGAGCTTAGTTTGAATCATATTTTCTCCAAACGGTAACCCACACCATAAATCGAGTTAATCTCAATTGACTTGAGGCCTGACTTTTTTAGGCGTGAGCGGACGTGACTAATGGTCGAATCAATCGTTCGATCGAAGAGTTCGTTGTCTTTATCAATGGTCTCCAAGAGTGCCTCTCTTGTGATTACGGTATCTGCGTGCTGAACAAAGTAAGAAAGGATATCAAACTCCCGAGGGCTAAGATCGATTTCTCTATCTCCATACATGACCTGACGCCTGTCCACCAGTACGAGAAGATCACCGTATCTGATTTGATGCGATCGAACCTGAGGCTCCTTGAGGGCTGTCTTGATGCGGGCCAAAAGCTCCCGATCCCCAAAGGGTTTTCGGACGTAGTCATTTGCGCCCAATTGTAAACCCTCGACCACTGAGTCTTCATCTGTCTTAGCGGTCAAAATGATAACGGGAATTCGAGAACCTGACTCTCTAATCGCCTTCAAAAACTGAAACCCACTTCCGTCTGGTAGACCTAAGTCGAGAAGTACCAGCTCCAGAGATTTGCGCTTGTTAGCGATGGCAGCAGAAGCTAAGTCTGTAGCCCAATGTACCCTGTAGCCTTCAGCTTCCAAATTAATTGAAAGCCCTCGGCCTAGAACGGGATCATCTTCTACGAGAAGAATTTCAATCATAAAGGTGCACCTTTTGTTTCACTTTATTATGGTATCATGGTACCAAACGCCGCTTACTAAAAAGTTCGAATGCTACCGTACCCGTTTCCAAAGTTAGAATAGCTGGGCAACGAATATCCTTGATAACCCGTTAATCCACTCGTTAGTCCATATGACGAGTAAGGATTCCAATAAGAGCCACCGCCCATTGATGTCGGTGAATAGGGCATGCCTCCAGATCCATAGCTAAACGAGTTGTAACTTGGGGAGTATCCCATCGGACTGCCCATTCCAATACGCCCAAAACTAGATGCCCCGTAACCCGTCATTTGGCTTTGGCCCATGCCACCCACTCCCCCGAACCCATAGCCAAGCGAGCTGTAGTTTGGGGAGTATCCCATCGAACTGCTCATTCCCGATCCCCCGAAATTGGGC
>CAIRTR010000228.1 GCA_903881565.1 Oligoflexia bacterium
ATTCGTGATCTGAGAATCACTCCCATTTTTTTCGGCAAGCAACACAAGCGTGGAAAACCCGACCCAGATCCCCACTAAAGCGATCACGATCCCTGCGAAACGATGGGAGTCCGCAAACTCCCAGAGCTTTCGAAGGCCTCGCACGATCAGACCGACTTCTGATTTTCTCTTTACCGTGTTTTTCTTCATTACTATGAATTGTATCGGAAAAAATGAGCGACAAGTTTAGTGTCAAATTATTGAGGAGAATTTAGGACAAAATCATCAGTTTTGCCGCATTAAGATAACGCAAGAGCGAGCGGTAAGTCTGATTACCGGAGAGGTAAAGAAGAATCAGGAAAAAAGCGAGCGCAATGAATTGAGGGAGGTCATTGCCAGCTGTTTCAACCCAGCCAAGGGGACTCTTGATCCAGGAAACCTTTCCCTCGGGCTCTGTCAACCAATCTACTCCCTGCAACAACAAGAAGAAGACCGCCCCTCCGAGCGCCGTAAGATACTTCGTTCGACTTCGCATATTGTCCAAATCAGTTTCAAAACTCTGAATAACCCACTGCCAGTCCCCCGACGAAAACTTAAGTTTCCTGTCAAAAGCAGCACAAACGCCTTTGCGCCACTCCGCTTCGCGAATGGCCTGACCTAAGCTTGTCGCCACACCTCCTTGTTTGAAGGCGGCTGGAAGCTCACGCAAGACATCCGAGCCCAAGATGAAAAGTGAATAGGCCACAGGAAAGGCCAAAACAAACCAATCTAAAGAGATTCGTTTCATCCGAGGCACCAAACCCGTTTTCCCCAGGAAGAGTACTAAAATCGAAAGTCCCGCGGGCAAAGCAAAACACCAGAAAAAGACCCCAAATAGTTTCCGATTCACGGCCTTGCGCTCACGTTGGATATCCACGCGAATAAAGGAGAGAAACTGAACATAGCTTTGATATTCGTCGCGATTCTTTTCTTCGTGTTGCATAGGGTCTCACACAATGGATCGGCGAAAAGAGTGGGAAACTTAAATTTTCATTTGCCGCAGCGAATCATCTGTGTTACAACCCGGCCAAATCGAGGTCATTATGAAAAAGGCACTTTTCTCTCTCCTGGCGTTTGCTCTGGTTTTCGGAGGCTTCCTTAATACACAAGCCCGCGCCGAATACACCGTCGGCGGCTTCGTCTACGACCGCGACACCGGCAACCACACCGTTTGCGACAATCTCGCCGACTCCTCGAAGGTTCATGAATGCGCTGTGAATTGGTGCAGGCAAAATCATGTTTCCGAAAACAACTGTGCAGTCGACGATTGCATCTTCCCAGGCTGGACCGGAATCGCCATGGGGTGGGTCGATAACGGACACGGCGGAAAATCCTACACAACCGGAGAGAGCTGCGGTTCAAAAGACAAAGGCGAGGCCTTGCGTCTGGCGATGTACCGCTGTGATATCGACTACACCGAAGATTGCAAGTTCATCACCTTCTTCAAGGTGACTGAATAAGCCCTTCAACTACCTCGTTCTCCCGTAACCTGAGTACGGAACGCGCGCGCCCATTGGATTCATCAATATCAACGATCAACGCACAATAGCCCCCTGGACCCTCGGCGGGTTCGTATTTTGCGGGTCTTTTAGTGATAAATTTTTGAATAGAAATTTCCTTCTTCACCCCAATCACTGAATCGTAACAACCGCACATTCCCACGTCGGTAATGGCAGCCGTTCCGCCTTTCAAAACCCGCTCATCAGACGTTTGCACATGCGCATGCGTTCCAATCACGGCGCTCACGCGTCCATCCAAGAAATTCGCAAGCGCCTGTTTTTCGGAACTCGCCTCCGCATGAAAATCGACCACAATATTGTGAATGCCCAGATTATCGAGCTTTTCGACCTCTTTTTCCGCCGCCCGAAACGGGCAATCCAGCGCGTCCATAAATACCCGGCCCATGACCTGCACCACCGCAAGCTTAAGCGCGGGATTCTTCTTGGACTCCACCACCGTGAAACCTCGGCCCGGGGCTTTGAACTGAGGATGTTCTGGATAATTCGCAGGGCGAATCACCCTTGTCGTTGTACTCATATACGGAATAATCTGTTTCTGATCCCAGACATGATTGCCCGTTGTGATAACATCAACGCCAAAATCCAAGAACTCCTGCGCCATCTCAGGAGTCAGACCGTTGCCATGACAGAGATTCTCACCGTTCATGATGACAAAATCGATCCCAAGAGCGGCGACATGCTTCTTCATCGCAAATTTGACCGCATCACGACCGGGGCGTGAGTAAACATCACCAAAAAAGAGAATCTTCATGGCTTGAGCACTTCAAAATGGGATTCATTTGAAACGGGATTCAAGGCGCCCTTCTCAAGAAGCGTGGAGAGGCGCGACATCTTGTCCTCAACCTGCTGCTTGAATTCCACCGTTCGACGCTTTGACTTCACGTACTCCTCAGCCAGATCCACAAGGGCTAAAACCGCAATGTGATGCGGCGATAGGTTTCGCGCGCGCGACTCAATATCCGCAATTTTTCGCCCCACGAGATCAATGGTTTCGCGCGCAACTTCAGGATCAAGTCCGGTAGCCTTGAGCGGGACTTTTTGCCCCGCAATGCGGATCTCCCAGGTTTTCGTCATAGCCGCTCCACAATCAGTGCAATCCCCTGACCTCCGCCAATGCACGCTGAGCCCAAACCAAAACGCTTGCCGCGACGTTTGAGTTCATACAACAAATGCATCACGATTCGGATGCCACTAGCCGCAAGAGGATGTCCGATTGCAACGGCGCCCCCATTTACGTTGTAAACGTCATCGGAGATACCGAGTTCTTTTTGGACCGCCAAAGCCTGAGGCGAAAACGCTTCGTTCACTTCAACCAGGTCCATTTGAGCCATGGTCATTCCGGCCCGTTTCAAGGCTTGTTGGGCCGCGGGTACCGGACCGATCCCCATAACGGTGGGATCGCAACCACTGATTCCGTAAGCGACCATTCGCCCTAGCGGAGCGAGCCCTTTTTGCTTGGCATAGGATTCAGTACTGACGACCATTGCGGCAGCACCGTCGACGATTCCGCTCGCATTGCCGGCGGTCACGACACCGTCTTTTTTGAAAACGGGTCTTAATTTCCCTAACGACTCCATCGTGGCATCCCCTTTAGGGTGCTCGTCTTTAGCTAATGATGTCGAGTTGCCTTTGCGATCGACAATCGCATAGGGTGCAATCTCGTCGTTAAATCGGCCTGCGGCTTGCGCTTCTTTGCACTTGGTTTGACTCCGAAGCGCAAATGCGTCAGTTTGCTCACGCGTGATTTTATACTGTTCGGCTAACTTTTCAGCCGTCAAAGCCATCGGTGTTCCGATGTACGAATCCGTCAACGAGTCCATCATGACATCAGCCACTTGCTGATGACCCATTTTCGTGCCCCAACGAACGCCGCGAAGGGCGTAAGGCGTGAGACTCATGTTCTCCACGCCACCGACCAAAGCGACTTGTGTGTCGCCTGCGAGCATTTGATGATACGCTTCGACGATGACTTGAAACCCAGTGCCGCAGAGGCGATTGATTCCTAAGGCGGGGACGGCTTGGGGGATCCCAAGTTTGAGCCCAATATGCCGCGGAATGTAAATCGTGTCCGCCGTTGAGTACAAAACGTTCCCAAAAATGACGTGATCGATGTCTTTAGGTTCTAGACGCGCCTGCTCCAAAGCAGCCTTAGACGCGGTAAGCGACAACTCAACGGGATGGGCGTCCTTAAGGGAGCCGCCATTTGCGCCAAAAGGGGTGCGTTTTCCAGACAAAAAGACGAGTGATTCAGCCATTTTAGGGTCTCCTTCAAGCAGTTTTTCTGAGCATACCGCTTGAACTAGGCAATTTCTACCCCTTTGCAACATGAAAATTTTCCAGGCATACTATCTGGGAGGGAGGCAAAGGAATGCCGAACGAGATCAGCGGGGGTTTACGAGCCGTCACCGGCGAAGAGGCCCGACTCCGCACCTATCGAAATCAAGTCGAGCACCAGCACAACCTGGAGCTTGATGATATGGAAGGCAAGTTCAACGAAGAGCGTGCGCGCATCGCTGAAAGCCACGATCTTCAGCTTGAGCAGCTGCGCAAGAGCTACGACGTCAAAATCTCCCAAGAAGGTGAAATGCTGGATCGCAGTCTCAAAGAGATCCACGATCGCACCGGTGAGAAAGTAAAAGCCGAAACCAATAATTCTGAAACTGAACTCAAACGCGTGCGCACGGCCAGCGAAAATAGAATTCAAGAGTACCGAAAGAAAGGCGAAGAACGACTCACCGATCTTCGCAAACAACTCCAGGCTTCGACGGAGAATCTTCAATCCAAAGCAAAACCCAGCAAGGAGGCCGGGAAAGCATGAATACAGATCTGAATAGACCTCGTAATAATCCAAGTGGTAATAATGAAGAGAATGGAAACAACGTTGGAGTCGCCATTGATGGCTTTCAACAAGTACTTGAGATGCTCAAGATCGCAGATCCGGCGTTTCGCGAGTCGCTTCTAAGACGCCTTTCGGCCAAGGACCCCAATCTTGCCCGAACCCTGCGCCGCGACCTCTCGAATCTGGGACTCTAATTCGCGGGGCTTTGCCCTGCGATCGCTTTTCTTGACAGCCACGGGCTTTGTAGCCCTGGCCGTGCTTTGAGTTAACGATGCAAAACTGCCTGTGGTGAAACAATTTCCGTCAAAAATATCCACCAAGGAACAAGAGAGATTCCGTCCATTGTTCGTGGTTCAGGCTCAGTGCAAACAAGGTACAAAGGAAGGCTTGGATAATCCAGACGCAACTCGCGTAGAGAATTCAAGTGTTCATCACGAATCTGAGCGTGGGATTTGATCTCCACTGCAAAGAGCGGGGTTTTTCCACGCGCAACAATCAAGTCTACCTCTAAACCTGATTGAGTCTTCCAATAACAAAGTGACAGATCTCTTTCATCATAATCAAATCGAGCACGCACTTCGTTGATGATCCATTGCTCAAATAGGCGGCCACGGAGGCTCGCATCCAACGGATCGGACAAACGGGAGAGCAGCGCACAGGTCACTCCATTATCAAAAAAATAGAATTTGGGATGCGACGCAAGTTGTTTACGCCGACTTTCATCCCACGTCGGGAGCGAATAACCGATGAGCGTATCTTCAAGAATTTCAAAATAGTTTCTTGTCGTATTTGCATTCTGGCTACAATCTCGCCCGATTTTCGAATAGTTCAAAGTTTCCCCAAAAGTCTGCGCCGCAACGTCAAGAAAATGCGAGAAGCTTGGAAGTCCGCGAGTAAGGCCTTCCATTTGAATCTCTTCTTTAAGATAAGTATTGATGTAACTCCGCAAGAAGCTGGCGCGAGATTGTGCGGGTTTTTGATAGATCCCAGCGACCGAACCGAACTGCAAGAGTTCATCAATCAGGTGCACGTTGAGTGATTCTTTAATTTCGGGATAAATGAGTGGATAAAGCCGTTTGAGAAGCGCGCGACCGGCGAGCAAATTTGCTGACCCTCGCTTCAATTTGCGGGCGCTTGATCCCGTCAGAATGAAGCGACAGGATGTTTCCTCAATAAGCTGATGCACTTCATCAAGCAGAATCGGAAGTTTCTGAATCTCATCGACGAAAATCGTCTCGACGCCGTTCTTCTGAATTTGATGCAGGGCTTCGTCGCGAAATAGACTCGGGTTTTTAGAATATTTTAAATAACTTCGGCTCAAAAGTAGGTTGACCGACCAAAGTTTAGGCAAATTCAGACTCTTAATATAGTATGACTTCCCAGTCTGCCTTGGACCAAGTAAAATGTAAGAGTTTTGAATACTTATATTAAAATATCTCGAAACCATATTTCCAATTATGGCACATTTATGTAAAAACATCTACTGCTAGTTTGGGCCCGTTTCCACCTTTGGCGAAGACTTTGGCAATGGTTTCAACTCAATCAAATCTGCAAGAATCCGATGAGCTAGCAAGGATCTATGATCTCATGAAAACTCTCATTTTGGCCTATCTTGTCTTTTTCCAATCATTCTCCGGGCTAGCCTTGAGCTCTTCTTTCGCTGTAGGATCCTGTGTAATCACGATCACTTCAGAGCTCTTTACCGGTGACGTCCGAACGCGCACTTTTCATGCGCAGACCCAAGACAAGAAGGGCTGCGAGAAACGCGCGCGGCTGCATGGCAAGAACTTTGCCCCTCAAAGCGTGAAAAATAAGACGGTTAAATTTGAATGGCGGGCGAAATGAGGCGGGCAAGAGTGGCTGGAGCCGCACTGGGACTTGCCGCACTTTTACTCACCCCGGCTGCGCGAGGAGCTGAGGACAAGACGCCCAACGCATGCACAAACTTTCGCTTGGGCGATGATCTTACGATCAATGACGCTACAGGAATTCGTGGGGCCCGCCTATCAGAGGATGGCGAATCGCTCCTCGTTGCCTCAGCCGATGGGACCATTAAACGCGTAGACTTAGGAACAGGAAAAGAAACAACCATCAGATCGATTCCCTTTTTAAATCGATGCGTATTCTCTCCGAATGGAAAAAAAATTGTGACCAGCTCTTGTGCCATACTTGGGATATTTGAATGTGAAACCATAGTCATCGATTTGGAAACCAACGCTGAGATCCCCACCGGGCTTCCTGGCCCGTGGAAAAGTATGCGGTTTTCCCCAGACTCGACCAAATTGGTGGCCACCGCCTATGCGGATGGTCGTGCTCGGATTTTTGATCTGGATACCAGAATTGGAAAAGAAATTCACCACGGAGAGACTATCAATTCGGCTGAATTTTCGCCCGATGGCAAAAGACTTTTGACTACTTCAAATAATAATACGATCCAAATCACGGAGCTTGAGAGTGGGGAAAAGACCCTCTTGAACAACAATTCCTTCTACTACCCCAAGGAAGCGAGCTTCTTTCCCGACGGACAAAAGGTAGCTGTCGGACTCCTCGATGGAAGCGTAAACACAATCGATCTGCAAACAAAAAAAGAAACCCCTCTCGATGTTGGAGCGGCGAAGGCAACAGGTTTTATCACCTTTTTAGAACCTTCGGCCGACGGGAGAGATATTGCGGTTTCAAGTTATAACGGAGACACGAGAGTTGTTGATACCAAGTTCAATAAGGTAACCCCTCTCAAACTTTCAAAGGATGCAAAGCCGCTGCAACTCTCTTCTGATGGGAAAAAGTTTCTCAGCATGATCGACAAAACAGTGTTCCTATCCTCCACAGTCTCAATTTGTGTGTCCGACCCATACCGGATCGCAGAGCCGCAGAACACCGCATGCAAGACGGGGGATGCGAATCCCATCCCCGAGTCCGTTTCAAATGTCATCAAAGCCGTAACTCAAGACGCACATTGCACTCAGGACTTTAACCCCGAGCTTTGGAAGTCAATTACGCCCGCACCTCCCAAGAATCCAATTCAGCCCGAAATGGCAAAGGATTTCCTTCGCCGTTTTCAGAAACCCGGAGGTTTTGAGCCAATCGCAGACCTGCCTATCATGCTTGCGATACTAAGATCTCAAATACCAAAGTCCGATCCCGAACTCGTAAACCTTGCGCTTCAGGGAGTTCTTTACACCTCCAAATCTCTGTACCAAGGGTTGTTGGACAAATTTCCGGCACTCGTGCACGCGCCACTCGCAGCACACCCCCAACCCGGCCTTTCATGTCGAACCCCTGCTGAAGTCGAAAAGATTTTGGCACGGACAAAAGCATATGTCAGCAATCTCCTTGTGAAAAATGGGCCTAACAGTACTTATGAACAGTGGAACTCGCTTCGGCCTTTGACCTCCTTACTTTCCCAGTTCAAACCCGAAGAAAAAGACGCCTTTAGCGAATCTATCGCCGATCAACTCTCTGATGGCGCAGCCGTGTCGCCCAACCTCAGCGGCGTGTTTCACTCAAAACTCTACAAGTTTTCGCATGAAGCGGTTTTGCCGCTTTTTGGAGAAAAGCAAAAGCCATTGACCGATCTAACATTGATTCGAAAAGAAAACAGTATCCAACCAATACTACTAGGCATGAGCCCCATCGATCAGGATGAAGCTGGGACCATAAACGCGTATGGATTTTACGCAAAATTGCTTACCCCTATCCCGGTCTCTTCCGAAGTTGCCTCGCACGAAGTCACTTCCGAAAAGCAATTCAACTGGTCCCAAAACTCGAAAAACTATCATGCCCAACTAAAGCTTACCACTGGTGGCAGAGGAGACATCATCCCTGGCGATTCCGCTCCACGATATCCCGAACTTTGGAAAGATGGCAAACTCACAGGACTCGTCATCTCCGGCAGCAACTTAGGGATTGGCAAAGATGTAATCGATGAATACTTGGAATACTATTCGGACCGCGGATTTGAGTTTGAAGCGGAAAAACCGATTCCAGACATGAAGAAGTTTCTTTCAAAGAAGATCGCCTCGGGTGAAGTTGATTATTTTGTCAAAGAGGCGCACTCCGATGGGGACGAAAAGAATGTGTTTCGAATGGACGCTTCTGCAAAGGTATTAGTAGGACATAAGCGATCCAAGCCCGGAAAGCCCCTGCGGGACGAAGTCGTCTATCTCATTTACCCCGACGCGAGCAAGAAAGCATCAGTCCTTCTTGCCAATGAAGAGTTTGGCGAATGGATTCGAGCGCGAGAAAAGGCCGGCAAGGGGCAGTTTGTCTACTTCAACACAAGCTGCTGGTCAAAAACAAAAGCTCTGCACGAAATCCAGGCTGCAGCAACCCCGACGTTACTCGACATCCCCACGATGAGCGTGACTCAAACATTTACCAATACCCATGATGATGCTGAGCAACTGCTCTTAAGTTCGTTCAGGGAAGGTAAAAATTATTCCAAGATGCGAGAGGCACTCATGCGCAACCGACATTACAAAGACAAAAAGAAGAATGTGTTCTCTTTCCCCGACGAAGCCTCATACAAAACCGAGATCACGAACCTCGTGAAGATTCCGTTGCGAACGGAGCTCAAGATTACCGATAACGAGGGGAAGCCGTTCAATATTGACGAAGTGGAGTAGACACTGACTGGATCCGTCTCGTACTCATGGCTCGCTATTTGCTAACAGGCAATTACTGCTCACTCAACCTCGGGCGCAAGTCCTGTAGCATCTTCAGAATTGCCAGACGGAGCATAGGCCCAGCCTGTCTTCAGCCCAACAATGAACCAAACCAATGCTCCTGCGCCTAGCGCAAAAATCGTGTCGCCAATGGCTCGCATCCATTTAAGGTTCTGCATCAGATCGGTCTGCATGAATTCGGCAGAGCGCGCATACCACATTCCGTGCTCGATACTCGCAACTGCTTGAAGGATGCCCACAGGCAGCAAACTCAAGGCAATCATAAGAGCCAAGCCGACGTTGATTGACCAAAACCCGAAGTTTAACGCTTTTTCATTCCATGCGCGAAGGCCTGAGATCTTGCGCAAGCAAAAGAGCATGAGACCGATTCCGAGCATTCCGTAAACCCCAAACAAAGCGGCGTGTCCGTGCACGGCCGTCGTGTTTAAGCCTTGCACATAATAGAGCGAGATCGGAGGATTGATGAGAAATCCAAAAATGCCTGCGCCCACCAAATTCCAGAACGCGACGGCCACAAAGAAGTAAATCGGCCATTTGTACTGCTGAATCCACTGCCGATGAGGAGCCTTCGAGTCAGCCCGCGCAAGCGATAGATTCTCGTAAGCTTCATGACCCACCAGAACCAAGGGCACAATCTCCAAAGCACTAAAGCAAGAACCCAGTGCCAGAATCACAGTAGGCGTTCCCGTAAAATAGAGGTGATGAAACGTCCCTAGAATTCCTCCGGTCAAAAAGATCGCGGTCGATGCGAGGATCGAGGCAGTCGCAGTAGAAACTCGAACCAAGCCCAGACGACTGAAAAGTAATCCAATTACAGCTACGGCAAAGACTTCAAAGAAACCTTCAACCCAAAGATGGACCACCCACCAACGCCAGTATTCAGCGATGGCAAGATTGGTTTGTCTGCCCCACATAAGCCCTGCTCCGTAAAACAGGCCAATAGCGCCGGCAGAGAGAACGAAAAGCATGAGCAGGCTTCGACCTTCGCCAGGCTTTTTCAAGGCAGGAAGCAACGCGCGACTCATTAAAAAGAGCCACACAAAAAGTCCGACAAACAAGAAGATCTGCCAGAAGCGGCCGAGATCAACATACTCATAACCCTGATGACCAAACCAGAAGGCGGCTTCGAATCCAAGCATCTGCTGAATCGTCACGGCTTGTCCAATAAATGAACCGACGACAATAATGAGCAAACACACAAACAAAAAGTTAACACCGAGACGCTGAAACTTGGGCTCTTGCCCTGAGATCGCTGGAGCCACAAAAAGACCGGTAGCAAGCCACGCGGTTGCAATCCAAAAAATGCCAAGTTGCGTATGCCAGGTGCGAGTAAGAGCATACGGCAGGTACTTTGCCAGAGGGATTCCATAGAAGCCCTGACCTTCAACGCCGTAGTGGGCGGTAATTGCGCCGAGTCCGATCTGAACCAAGATCAATGCAGCCACAACCCAAAAATATTTGAGGGTCGCCTGCATCGAGGGCGTCAAATGAAGATTGAAAAGCGGATCACGACTTGGCGTGATTAAGGGCTCCTCAGTGGAATTTCGTTTTGCGGCATAATACCAGGTGAGCGCACCCACGCCTGCGAGCAAAAGCACGAAACTCAGCACCGACCAAATCACAAGAGGCGGAGCGGGCGTATTGCCCACCAAGTCTTCGGCGGGCCAATTATTCGTATAAGAAACGCTGCTACCCGGGCGCTCTGCAGAGCACACCCACGCCGCCCAAAAGAAGAATGTGTTCATCAAGATCTGGCGCTGTCCATCTTTTATCGTGTCAGGAGGAATCGCATAAGCGTTTCTCAGTGACGCCATCTCAGGATTGCTCCCAAACAGACCCGTATAATGCTCGCTCACTTGCGCGATAGCTTGGGCACGCTCATTGGAGATGACCAATTCGCCCGTTTTCTCATCATAGCCGTTTGTGCGCATTTCCTTTTTCAAGCGTGCGCGTAGGAGGAGCTGATCTTTTTCCTCAATTTGGGAAAAAGTTTTGCCGTAACCCTGTTTCGCATAAATCTCGAGCAAGGCCGTCGCTTCGCGATGGAGCCAGTCGGCGGACCAGTCGGGCGCGACATAAGCGCCGTGCCCCCAGACGCTGCCGATTTGCTGACCACCCATGGATTGCCAGACATTCTGACCATCTTTGATCATTTGGCCCGTGAAAAGCTCCACACCGGCTTGGGTCCTAACCTTTTGCGGGACCGGCGGAGCTTGCCGATAAAGCTCAGCGCCATAATAACCCAACGTGAGGAACGATGCTCCCACGACTAATCCGAGTACCACCCAAAGCGATTTGTGACTTTTTGCCTGACCCATAACCGAGAACCTCCCGTTGATAATCTGTTTGTGCCTAGATATTCTTTTTTAAATTGGATGTCAAGATCCAGATATCCAATTATGAAACTTGTATTTTCACGGCGCATAATGTAAATAAAATCATGATCTCTCAGACTGCTGAATATGCTCTCCGCGCAATTCTCTTCATGGCCGAAGACTCTGAACATGCCCACACCACAGGCCAGATCGCAAAAGAGACCCAAGTTCCTGCAGGCTATTTGTCGAAAGTCCTTCAAAACTTAAGCAGAGCCAATCTTGTGACTTCGCAACGTGGACTCGGCGGTGGTTTTACGCTCACAAAAGATCCTAGCGAACTGACCGTATACGAAATTGTACAGGCCGTAGACCCACTCCCCCGTATTTTGACCTGCCCTTTGAAAAGAAAAGATCACGGCAAGAATCTCTGTCCTCTTCACCGCAAGTTAGATGATGCAACGGCGCTTGTGGAAAAGTCGTTTCGCGAAGTGACGGTTTTGGAATTAATTAAGAAGGCAGAGCACGGGAAGAAGTAGTCCGAGTTTCGGATTGATCAGGCGGAAATCGAGCTTTATGACGTGGAAACTGGAGCCCTAAACCGAGCCGTTCGTAGACACATCAACCGTTTTCCTGAGGATTTTATGTTTGAATTGACCTCCGAGGAATACGAGTCTTCTCGGGTAGGAGGGGCGGCCTTAATTGGCGCCCCGTCCTCCCACGGAACCGTGCTTACGGGTCACGTACACGGCTCTTCATGTGAAATGAATTCGGATATCGGGCTTGAACCAATGAGGAAGCCTGCGATCAGTCAC
>CAIRTR010000229.1 GCA_903881565.1 Oligoflexia bacterium
ATAGTAAAGTATTTTTTCGTTTATTATCTTGAGTTATTATATCGCCAGTATTTAGTGAAATTAAATACTTAGGTTAATTAAGTTCACTATTTATATAGTATCTTTATTTTCTCACAGATCCGTTACTTTAGTCTCGAAATTAATTTACACAGCATAAGGAAGAATTTTAATATGTCTAGATTCAGAAGGCACCGCCTTGCGAATTGTACCCAGGTAGTCGTTAATCTGTTTGATGGAGATGGCGCGAGTTTGACTGGCCTCCTCGTCTTTATGGCCTGTGATTTTTTGGTTCTCATCTAAGAACGCTTCAAAATCATTCTTGATTCCCAAAACCCCTGTTTGCAGTCCTGAGACGAAGGTAGATGAGTTTGCGCTCCAGGTCTCACGGTTTTCAGCTAAAATATTTTCGAGGTGATGAGCTTTTTCAGACATCTCAATTAAGTGAAACTGGGCAAAGCCCCCCTTCAGCGTATGGAAGTTACGAAACAAAAAGTCCAGCTGGGGCGCAGGCTGTGGGAGTTCTTGCTCAAGCTCTGCGATAATTCGACGCGTGTCCTTGATGTAGTTAATAAAACTTTGGCGATCTGAAACGATAGCAATGATGCATTTTACACGTCTCGCATCAGCTTCGGCCTTAAATCGCAACCGGCGTTCTTCTGTTTTGTCAGAGGCGATACAAATGACTTTTTCGAGGACTGCGGCCGTATCCTCTTCAGCTGCCTTCTTTTCTTGATAAATGGGCCTAAAGTCCATCTCGATGTAACGCTCCTTTAATTCGAATGAAGTCGGCGCAAGGGTGGTGAAGTCCTCAAATGCCAGGCCACTGGTGAAAAGCAAATCCTTCCATTCCATCGCCGATTCTTGGGCTTTTGGATCAACAGGCAGTATTTGATGAAAAGGTTTGTCGGTTGGATCTTGATCAAAAAAGAGCTTGGCGGCATTGGACACTCCATCTAATACGTTACCTGAACCGTTGAAAACGAGAAAACCCTCCTCCAGGTTGTTGAGAAGGGTTTCGATGTTTCGTTTTCCCTCCGCGATGATCATAAACAGTCTTCGTAGTCCACCCACGATAACGACACTGGAGAAAACGCCAACAATCAGTCCGAAGAGAAGTGTTGAAACCAGGATAATCGCCGCCTTTTTGGCAAATCGAGTAGAGTCCGCCAGCATATCCTTGGTGTCAGCCTGGATAAATTGGTTGACGTTGGTCATTCTCTCGACAAGACCAGGGATCCTCGCATCAAGGTCCGCTCGATTCTTGCTCCGCGTTTTCGAAGCATCAAGCTCTGCCTCTAGGTCCTTCTTGTATTTTTCCCAATCCGCTACCCAGGTAGCCAGATACGTCTCGAAAGGCCGCCCCTTGCTGTTATCGATTTGAAGATTTACTCGCTTAGTGATTTTCTTAGTGAGATTTCTCACGGATTTTCGATACTTTTCTTGATCCTCGGATCCGACGCGAGTGTTCGCTTCTCTTACAAGGTCCTGCTCCAAAAGATTGAGGAACCCTGATAATTCGCCAAACGCGACCGTAGGGAGCATCGCGGTGTCATTTAACTTGTAAAGATCGCGAGTCGAACGCCAATTGATGACGATGCCGGCTGCGCCAGTTAAAATGAGGAGCGATCCCAAGACCACGGGAAGAGACAGGAACTGTCTCATGACGCTCCGGTTGCTATATTCGGGCATTTTCTTCTTAATGATAGTCATGCAATGAATAGATCGGCGCAAATCACGTTTGACTTGAGGGGCCCAGTTTTAGAAGTGTTTTAGAGGCAAAAGATCTGTCTGGAAAACCGGCAAAAAGTCAATTATTTGACTCCGGATTCGCGTCCTCCTGCATGGGCGTGCTCATTTTTTTTCTCTCAGAAGATGTCTTTTTCTGTCAGACTACTCTTACGGAACCTAACTGACGGGAGAATCTAAACTTGAAAAGATCGAGAAATGCATTGGCTTTAGTTGGTGCTTTGCTGGCGATAACTGGAGCGACAATATTTGTTCAGAGTTGTGGAAAGGCAGCGGCTACCGCAGCTCCGGAAGCTGCAGCATCCCCCACCCCCACTTACGAACTTAAGGGCTCTACAACTCAGTTCGCTTCAGCAGCAAGCATTATGCGGCAAATCTGGAACTTTCTGGATTCGGGGAACGTTTTTGGTGGAACAGACTTCAATGGTGTTCTTCATGGAACTCCTACCAATGTCCGAATCAAAATGTTCGCCGCTTATCTCAGCCTAAATGAGGATTGCTCGTCGCCCGTCTTAGTGCAGGATTATGGGGCGGGAGTTGAAAAAAGTTTGAGCAGTGGTGAAACGCTGTTCTCCGGAACCCCGCCAAATGGAACTTATAAGTGTTTAATTATAAAGTTCTCCGATCAATTTAAGTTCAACGTTGCTCAAGCCGACGTCGCCTGGTGGCAAACGAATCATTCAGGTTCCGCGTGCAGCAGTGCTACCACTGATTTTGTCTTCGATGCCTACCGCTATGACCCTGCGGACGCAAATCGCTGGGTGGATTTGAACGGCACTGCCGTTACGCCACACGGGACCGACGCCGCGCCAGCAGAGGATCCTGTGTATTTTTTCCTTTCCACTTCGCCTACCGCAGCTAAAGCTAATGGCGTTGACGTATATGCAAAAAGACAGACCGCTCAATTGACTCTGGCAACGGGCGTGACTGGTATTGTCGTCCCTGGTACCGGGACATTTTTCTATGACTTCAGCGCGCAGGCGACAAATGGCACGATTTCGGGTGACCCCGCCAAAACTTCAGTATGCAAGCTCGATGGTGTATTTGTATGGGGTTATCGGTAGATCGCATTCAAGCGTTGTCTCAATGCCGCAAGCGTGTTTGGGATGAGCCCTAAGTAGCTTTCCCCCCATTGGAGCGGCTAGTGCTCTGGTCTGCAAACCCTATTGCACAACGACTATCGAATTAACCACAGCCGACTTGCCCGCAACACTCGGCGTGAGGCCGACCCAGGTTCCATCTTTCCAGTAGCCGGGAACAGTGATTGGAGGCGAAGGATTGCGAGCAGCGGTACTGCTATAGCCAGCGGCATATACACTTCCACCCGAAACAACAATAGAATTTACGCCAGAGCTTTGCGTAGCATCCGGGGGCGTGAGACCGTGCCATACCGTATCCTGCCAGTAGCCCGCGACAGATAACGGAGCAGTTGAGTTGCTGTAGCCAGCGGCATAAACAACGCCGCCCGAGACGATGATCGATTTGACCGCTGAGTTCCAACTTGAATTAAGAGGCGTGAGGTCCGTGCGGCTTCCGCCTATCCAATATCCTGGAATCGCAATGGATCCTCCGGTACTGCTAAACCCCGCAGCATAGACGACTCCACCTGAGATCGTAATCGAATTGACCGCGTTGGCGACATTCAAATTGGGAGTAGAGAGAGCATTCCATGAGCCATCTTTCCAGTAACCCGGAACAGTTTGGTTAGAAGAGTTACTACTAAAACCTCCAACGTAGACACTTCCTCCCGATACGGCAATAGAGGTAACGTAGGAGACTTTCGTTATATCGAGAGGGGTCAGAGCGTTCCATGCGCCATCTTTCCAGTAACCCGGAACACTTTGGTCTGAGGAATTTGTGCTGGTACCTGCTGCATAGACACTTCCACCCGACAACGCGATTGCATTTACAGTGCAGGTCTTACCACTCACAAGAGGAGTAAGCGCATTCCAAGTACCGCCTATCCAAACGCCCGGCACGGCAACGATATCAGAAGAGTGACTCGTTCCTCCAACATAAACGCTACCACCCGACACGACAAGGGAGGTCGCCGTCGCACCTTTAGTTAAGTCAACGCGAGGAAGAAGGTTCCACGCCCCATCTTTCCAATATCCAGGCGCATCGTTTCCGCCAGAATCCTGACTAGTACCAGCGGCATAAACCCCTGCCGCAGCTGTTGCAGCCGCTGAAGGCGTAGCCGACGGGGAAGCACTCGAATCCGGAGATCCGCCTGTACCGCCCGAGCCACCAGCCCCCGGAGTCGCACTGGCACTCGGGCTAGGAGAAATGCTGGCATCTGGACTTGCCAACGCATCAGGCGCAGGCGTTGATGATCCACACCCGCCCATCACACCGATAGCCACCGAGTAAGCAACAACTGCACCTAACCAAATTGCACCAATCCTAGTTTCATTTTTCATAACAAGGTCTCGCTTTAGGTGTTCCAATTCTCCAAAAAAAATCCGCTTAAATATTGACCAAGACTAAAGTAAGCTCGTTGAGCTTGTCAAGCCTCACAGAGAGAAGCGCATTTTCTCCTTTACGATCCAAAAATTTCCCCATCGCATTAAAGTTACCAACAAATCTTAGGAGATGGATCTTGTGAAAAATACCAAAGCAAAATCAATTCGAGTGGCCGTGATTTCTGGAGCAGCAATTATTGCTTATTCTGTCGCAATCGGAATTGTCGGCGGCTGCGGATCAACTGCTGTTCCTGCCGCCAGCGCAAGTCCAGATGCGAGCGCGTCGCCAAGTCCATCACCTACCGCAACGGCATCGCCAAGTCCGACACCACCTCCCGTAATTTTCACCTCGGACTCGTTTGACTCAGTCGGTGGAAGGACCACTTGGGCCGACGGCACAAACACGGACGCATTAGTTGGGGGAGCCGGCAACGGCGGAATCGCCAAGGCTTGGCATATAGGCACCGGCCAAACCTCAACTTGGAGTATCGCGGCAGGCTTTGGTCTTCTTCAAGCATGGAGTGGCTCTCCCCAGTCGATATTTGTACAGATCGGCAGTGGAGCACCCCAAACTTGTACTGTAAAAATGAATTTGGCTGTTACGCCAGCAGCTAATAAATTAGCAGGGATTGCGTTTCGAGCCAGTATAGCTGCATCCCAACTCTTCGCGCTGGTCTATGACAACGGCTCACTTGGAACCGCTGGATATAAAGTGGTTTATGCAAATTCATCGATGCCAGTGCCTCAATCATTGCCGACTGCTTTGCCGACAAGTGCTACAAGTAACGATGAACTAAAAGTCGTCGTTACGACCCGGGGTTCCACCGCTACTGTTACACCAAGCGGTGGAACTGCGGTATCTAGCTCATACGTGGCTGATGAAAACCTCAATAGTAATTTTTATGTAGGAATCATGACTGACGACTCTGCCTCTCGATTTGATAACTTCGTTATTCAGGATTGTCAGTAGTCATTGGTTAAATAGTTAGCGCGTTCGAAGAGGCAGATCAGGGGTGACTCCCTGGTCTGCCTTTTTCTTTAGCTCGTTATGCTTTGACGGCAAGCCAATGGCGACACAATGGACAATTTTTCGACATTCATCAACGATGGCAATGAGAGCAATTATACAAACGTCGCCACTATAATCACTCGGGCTAGCACTCACAGCGGCTTTACCGGAACGTGTGCGACCTACGCTGCGCAAATTGATACCCCCGTTGCCTATTTTGAAGCGGCAGACGCGCCAGATGATGCTACGAAATACTCAAGCACGCTGGGGCTTTAGAATTCTCCTCTCGGCTCATATCAAAAAGCCAACTCCCAGGGACAAACCGTCACGCTCCCTACCTTTGATTTTTGATGAACGCCAGCCAAGACAACAGAAGTGATCTGAATATCGTTTTACTTAGCCTTCTTCTGCAGGCTTTCAAATATGGCCAGCTCCCTCAGATCGATCTTTTCCGTATCCACCCACTTGAGTGCCAAAATCTCTTTAGGACCTTTCTCAATGAGAATGGAAACACGGCCACCCTTTGTACCCCTAAAATACGAAAAATTTGCCTGACTTTGTGCCTGGAAATTCTTTTCTGCAAAAAACTCAGTGATGAGCGCAACGCTCAGTTCACTACGCGCGAGAATTTGAGCTTCATTTTGATTCGATTCAAGACGAGGCGATTTCTTAGGGGTGGCATTACCAAATTATAACCCATCCAATTACTGCCGCCCACAGGAAGAAATTGGAATATTAAAATTTCAAAGCTATAAGCTTCCTTCGCAACTTTGACGCATCAATAGCAGGTAAATCCCTACTGAATATCGTATTCCAACGTCCCCTCGAGATCGGTCCGATGAACATTGACCTTCGCATTCTTGAGAATGCCCAAAGCTTCTTGAGTGGGATGCCCATACGAATTCTTGCCGACTTCTATGTACGCCTCGCGGGGCTGAACATGCGCGATCCAATCTTCGGTCGTGGCATTACGACTTCCGTGATGGCCTACTTTGAGGACATCGGCTTTTAAGAATCCACCGAAGCGGCTAATCATCGAAGCAATCGCCTCATTCTGCGCATCACCTTGAAACATAATCGCCGAATCATGATAACTCACTCGGATCACGATTGAGCAGTTATTATAATCCACCCCACCCGAGGCGGTCTTTGGATCCGGACACGAATTCAAGACTTGAACCTGAGTCTGATCGTCCCAATTCAGTAAATCACCAGGGCGCGGATAAACCGTTTCGCATCCTGGCTGCGTGCGCGCTTTTTCTCGAACCGATTTAGCACCCGCAACTGAACTCTCAATTTTCGAATCGTAGAAGTGACCCACGGGCATGTGATCAAATACCCAACCCAGTCCCATGTAATGATCCGAATGGGGATGGGTCATCACAAGATAATCGATTTTCTTTACACCATGATCATTTAGAAAACTCGTTACGCTATCCGCTTTTGGACCGCCGTCGATTAATACGTTTTTTCCGCCGGGCAATTCAATGAATTCAGAATCTCCCTGCCCTACACTGATAAAAAAAGCTTTTAGGGGCTGAGCTGCCTGTGCAACTCGCGCGGCCGCGAGGACTCCCAAAAATAAGACTACCAACGCAGACACCTTGAATCGAGGTATTATCGTCATTTGGGTCCCCTTAAGGGAATGAAACACCATACCGCTCAAACCGTCCAGATTATTCGAATTGCAATTCGTTAATCAGCTTCGACAACCCAAGCAGGTTATTCGCCTGATAATGCGAAAAGCCAGGCCTGCAATGCGGCCTCGGGATATAGACGCAGGTCAAACCCAACTCGCGGGCAACCGACAGATCATAATCGGCATAGGCAGACACATGCCACCAATGACGGCCAAACGAAACTCCACTTTTTTGTGCGGCTATGTGCCAAAACGCAGGATTGGGCTTATAGACCCGCGCCTCTTCAGCACAGATCCAATCGGTGAGGGGAAACCCGAGTTGAGCTTGAATCATCTCTCCATGCGAATAGTCGCTGTTTGTCATTGCGATGCAGGGTGCAATCTTCATCAGTGCTTTCATCCCCGCTGTTGAATCCGCAAACAGCGGCCACGCCCCTAGTCCAGCACCTATTGAGACCGCGACATCAGGCGCCATTCCAAAAGCATTGATCAAGCTATCGCGCATGATGTCCCTATAAGCGCGATATTGCGCCTGCTCATCGGCCCCCTGAACATCAACAACACGATCCATGTCCCTCACGGGATCGAATAGATATCCCGCCTGCCTAACCGCGTTTGTGAGCCCCGTTTGCCAATCCAACACGGTACCAAAAATATCGAAGGTGAAAAGCGAGGGTTTCATGAAGAGAGGATCGCCCAAAGGGGGGAAGCATTCAAGCAAAGGTCAGCACTACTGATAGAATAACTAGCTGAGGAGAGAGACGTTGGTTTTACCGACGCAATGATTTTCATTTCGAATATCTGACCCCGTCTTTAATGCGCGCCGTTTTCGATCAGGCGCAGCAGCTAGACGCAATAGCCCCTCAATGATATTGTGGGCAAAGATGATCCTACTTCATAAACCCCAAATCCAACTCTTCCCCTCCTACATGCAGTTCATTGTCGAAATGCAAAAACTTGGCGAAGTGATTTGGGAAGACCTCATCCCAAAAGGACCCGAAACACCCGAGATATTTATTAATCGCCTCATTCGATCCCAAACAAAGCCTGAGCCCAATCGCGTTGCTGAATCCACTTATTGGGCCGTTATCGGTGACGACGTCGTAGGCCGCATCTGCCTTCGCCACGAGCTAAATGCTCAACTTCGAGAATTTGGTGGCCATATTGGCTACGAGGTCCGACCCACATTCAGGAGAAAAGGCCTTACAAAAGAGATGTTGAGAAATTTACTAACCGCTCCCGAAACCAAATCCATTGGGCGCATTCTCATCACCTGCGCTCCCGATAATATCGCATCCAACAAGACGATTCTCGCAAATGGCGGGAAGCTTACGGAAAAGCGATATGTGGAGAGGTTTAAGAGGGACACGAATTATTACTGGATTGATGTAGGCCATGAGTAGACGGTTAACTCCTTGCACTCTGCTTGCCTACAGGCGGGGCCATGTTTTAACAATTAGCAGAAGAACACGATTCTTCTCGGGTAGGAGGGGCGGCCTTAATTGGCGCCCCGTCCTCCCACGGAACCGTGCTTACGGGTCACGTACACGGCTCTTCATGTGAAATGAATTCGGATATCGGGCTTGAACCAATGAGGAAGCCTGCGATCAGTCAC
>CAIRTR010000230.1 GCA_903881565.1 Oligoflexia bacterium
CGCAAGAGCCCATGGGTTTACCTATATGGCAGAGTCTACGGGGTTGAATCGTGAAAGTCTTTACAAGGCTTTAGGCAAGGGCAAGAATCCTCGAATTGGAACCATCCTTGACCTATTCTCTGCGATGGGATGTCGAATCCGGCTTGAACCGACAAAGAAGCCTCGACGAAAGGCGATCTAACAACTTGCGCGGCGACTTAGCGGACATTATTGCGAGCCTTGTCGATCTGCTTCGCCCAATCGGCGTTGCTTCTGTGTGTCGCATAAGAAAAGCGAGTTTCCATGAATCGCGCGTCTTTGCGGAACTCGGAGTGTCGTTTTTCTAGAGTTTGTGGCATCGAATGGCGTCAAAAGAGCCGAGTGATTGCTTCCGGTCCGGGTCCGTTTTCAAAAAATCAGAGCTTTCCTTTTGGGGCTTGACGCTTACCCCTGCAAGGGGTAAGGTGTAATAGTGATTCAGGCCGTTCAAACGACAAAACGTGCAATGAAGAGTCTTGCAAAGGCCCCCAGGCATGTTGTTGCCAAATACATGCTTTGGCGTTCTCAGGTCGTTAAGAATGGTTTGGAAACTGTGCAAAAGATCCAAAGTTACCACGATGAACCTTTAGCCGGGAAGCTCAAGGGCATCAGGTCAATCAAGCTCAGTGATGGATATCGCGCTTACTACCGGATCATGCACGAAGAAGTAATTTGCGTAATTGTCGAGGAGGTGAACAAACATGACTACAAAGCAATCGAAAGGCTCTTTGGCGACTAGGCGTGATGCACGTGAAGTTGCCTCCCTAGAGGCCCTCTTGGGTGGTCCGCTGACACTGGGTCTGGCCCTCGAAGGTTTGCGCCATGGTGAGGAGTTATCTCAAGCCGCGTTCGCACGGAAACTAGGTCTGTCTTCTCAAAAGCTTTGTGACATTGAAAAAGGTCGACGTCATGTTAGCCCAGAGCGTGCTGCGGGGTTTGCCCGGCGGCTCGGGCATCCGATTGCGAGTTTTGTTCGACTTGCACTTCAGGACCAAGTCAACCAGGGGGGACTCAAACTCAAAGTGAGCGTGGACGCTGCCTAGAGCGCGCGAGATCTGCGTACATTGATGGCTACGTCTCTTTCGGCAATCAATCCGATCATTTCATTTCACAATTCACCGAGAGGCGGGGTCCGTTCGGCAAATGAAGGTCAGTAAAGTTTTCAGGATGATTATCCGTTGGCACTCTCGCAGTAGTAACCAGGATTCTGTTTCCATTCTGGCTGATCGATACATAGAATGAAGTAAGCCCCTTGTCCCAATTAACATCGTAACTAAAGCCTTTATAAGTTACCGTGTATAGAACATTTTTCTCATTGGAGCTGGTTACTACCATTGGAGCCTTCTCAAGTGCCGCCCCATTCTCTTGATACCAGCCCTCGCATTTTGTGTCGGCGGCAAATGCAAAAGATTGAAAAACTAAAACCAGATAAAGAAATATGACACCTGCTAGCTTCATGGCATCAGCTAATACCATCGATGTCGATTTCTGTCCAAAAGACAAATGTCTGATGGAAAGACGGTCCACCTGGATCTTTGCGCATTAAGGCCCACCCCCGGGGGCTGCCAATTGCACTGCCTTATGGGGCCAGCTCCTCGCTCTTGGCCGCTTTAATGAGTGATTCTGGAGATACACAGATAGACCTGCAGGTATTTTAGACGGTCACCCGTCCCGTCGGGCTTCTCCCATACGGCGTCCCGAAAGGAGGGGTTGGGTTTGACTCTATATCATTTATGATATACTCTTTCTTAAGTCATGTGGAAAGTCACTGAAACTAAGCACGCCGCAAAGGAGCTTCGAAAGCTCCCAAAACGGATTGCGTTGATTTATCAGACATTAACCAGGGATTTGGAACGAGAAGGGCCGCGACCTTATGGCTGGGACGTAAAGCAACTCACTGGACGTCCGGAGATTCGGATTAAGCTTGTGCGAGAGTATCGAGTTTTGATCCTCGTCGTTGAACCAGATCTAATTGTCGTCAAAGTGGCCCATCGCAAGGAGATTTACGAATGACCGCAGCATCAGTATTGAAGAAGGTTCGGCAAGCCTATCCCGAAATATTTGAATCGCTTCCGAAACCGAAACTGAAGCTGGTTGAGAATGC
>CAIRTR010000231.1 GCA_903881565.1 Oligoflexia bacterium
ATTGTCCCTTCGTCAGGTGGCGGTCCTCAGTTTCTTCGGGCACCCTTGGTTTCGCCTATTTGTTCCCTCCTTTCAGGGTCAAAATCGGATTCTCACCGATTAGTTGTCGCCCATACTGGGCGCACTAAGATCGCAATTTGCGATCTTAAACACTGGTCGCGGCAACACCGAAACTTCTTGCCTTTTGTCTTTACAGAACAGGGTGTTGCAATGCTCTCCAGCGTCCTCAACAATGACGCAATCCTTAACCAAAAGGTACCTTTTTAACGTTTCTCATTATAGACATTTTAGATAAAAAGTATATAATGAGAAACATATGCCTGCCCCCTCTCCTGCAATTGGGTCTGCCCTTAAGAAGCTTCTACGCGGCGTAGGCCAGCAGCTGCGTACTCACCGGAAGCGTTTAGGTGTGAGCGCCATTGCGACCGCGGAGGCTGCGGGAATGTCACGAGTAACACTGCATCGAATCGAACGAGGCGAGCCTTCAGTTGCTATGGGCGCTTACCTCAGCGTGATTTCCACACTTGGACTTAAGCTGGAGCTCGGCGATGCCCGCGAGTGCAACCGTCGTGAAAAGCAGTCGACTCCGAAGCCCCCTTCGAAAATCCGGCTTGCCGATTATCCGCAGCTCAAGCGCCTGGCCTGGCAACTGAAGGACATCAAAGAGATCACGCCAAAGGAGGCGCTTGAAATTTACGAACGCAACTGGCGACACGTTGATCTGACAACAATGGATACGCGCGAGCACGAACTCATCCAGACACTGCTTGCCGCATTCGGACGGGAGCGACTACTTGTTTAAGCGAGATCACCATGTCCGCATCGCAACGATTCTCCAGGCCCTGGACGCCAAAACTCTAGCCGAGCACGGCTGTCTTTTCGGCGGTGGAACCGCAATCGTGTTGTCGCACGGTGAGTTTCGCGAATCAGCAGACATCGATTTCCTCGTCTCAGACCAGGCTGGATATCGTTCTCTGCGACAATCATTAACGGGCAAGAAGGGATTGCAAGCGATCACACGCCCGGATTCTGAGCTAACACCAGCACGCGAGATTCGCGCTGACCAGTACGGGATTCGCACTATGCTTTTGGTCGCGGGAGCAGAGATCAAGTTTGAGATTGTCTTCGAGAGTCGAATTGCATTGGAGCGGCCCGGACCCGACGATTGCATTTGCGGCGTATCCACCCTCACCCTTCTCGATATGGTCGCAAGCAAACTTCTCGCCAATTCCGACCGTTGGTCCGATGACGGCGTATTTAGTCGCGACTTAATCGATCTTGCGATGCTCGAGCCATCGCGGGCAATGCAGATACAAGCAATCAAGAAAACAACCGCGGCTTACGGCGAAAGCATCAAACGCGATCTTAATAAGGCAATTCAACGCCTCGCGGATCGGACGGGCCGATTGGATGAATGCATGTCATCTTTAAAAATGGATGAAGTGCCCAAGGCCGTCCTGTGGAAGCGAATTCGAAGACTCAAACGTCCGCAAAACTCATAGGCCCTTCACAAGGCGACTCACCTCAGCCACCGATCGCAAATGATGGAACCTCACCTTTGAATAAGCGGGGTCCTTCATAAGTAACGGGTAGGTTTCCTGCTTTCTGCTATGTGACTTCAGGATCCACATCAAAAGTGAGTTTCTCTGAAAAATGCTATGCTTCAAACTTTCCCGACAACCATTCCAAAGTTCCTCGCGCGTAATCGCCCGCCTGAACGATCGAAGAAAGAAACGAAAACGAATCGTCCGCAAAGGCAAATTGATCCAAATCACGGTATCGGCGCGAGACCAGATCACTTCTCTCACTTTGCCAACATTTCCATCCACCACCCAACTTTCCGCTGCAAGAGATTGCTCTATGCGACGCTGAAAGACCTCAAGCGCTGATTCTTTCCAACCCGACTCCCAATAGAGCGCATCGAGTTCAACGTGTTTTACACCACGACTCTTTGCAGCTTCAATCACATTGCCATCCAGATACTCGAAAAACACAACACTTCGCGCCCTTTAGAGGAACCACTTTCAATCATTTTTCCGCCGCTTTCCTTGACCCGTTTTATAAGCTGCTCGATATCGGACGCAACGACAGCAAGATGCAGGTACTAACCCAGCATTATCGGCTGTCATCTTACCGATTCTCAATCGCCTCGTCCGTGCTCCAAACAGCGCCTGAGCCACTGGCCCCAGTGGCGATTTTGCCACATCAATCACCACAGGGGCTTGGAGTACTTTAAAACCGAGTACTCCTTCATACCAAATCATCGACCTCCCTAAATAGCTAACCTCCACCGCCACATGATAAATGGAGGCTGCGGATACTAGGCGCGCGCAAAAGGTTAGGCAGATGATCCCGATAACCGTGATAAAGCTTTTCATATCATTTCACTTTCTCTTAGTGACCCAGTAACAACTGCCTAATCCCTCCCACAAATTCAGGCAAATCATTTGGAGAACGACTCGTCGCAAGTCTGTCACCCCTTACTAAAGCAGCATCCGTATACTTCGCTCCTGCATTTATAAGATCCACAGCCACGACGGGGCTACCGGTAAGAACTTGCCCTCGCGCAAGCCCAGCATCGATGAGGACGGATGATCCTGCACAGATCGCGGCAACGGGCAATCCTTGGCGATAGTGATTAGAAATCAATTTCAGCGCACTTCCATCACTTCTGACCACTTGAGCGTTCCAGGCACCTCCCGTTACGACCAAAATATCATAATGCTGCTTTTGCGCCTGCTCGAAAGTTGTCGAGCCCTGAACCCAGAGCGTTGGCTTTAGGAAACGCACCGCCACGACTCCCTCGGCAGCCCAGGAGGGAACGACGACGTCAACTTGGGCCCCGCGGGCGACGAGATACTCATAGGGATACGTGATTTCGGCTTCTTCAACACCGTGGGACGCAAGAATCGCCACATGTTTTCCGGAGAACATTCCCGAATACTCAACTGCGGGTTGTTTTACTGAATAGGCCATCCCACTTGGAACCTGATCCTCACGGACGGGTGCAAATGGGCTTGCATATGAAGAGGCGGTGTAGATTCCAAGTAGAGCGAAAGCGATTGTAATTGTTTTAGTCATTTTTAGAACTCCTTTTTGTAACTCGGACACTACAGTGGCCGACGAACTGGAACAATGCAATAATATGCATCGTCTGAGTGCGTTTTTGCACACTGTGTGTTATGCTGATTATTATGAACTGGGACTATTACCGCTATTTCATTCAAATCCACCGCTGCGGATCTCTAAAACTGGCTGGCCAGAAACTGGGCGTCAACCAAACCACAGTAGGGCGCAATCTCAACGCCTTAGAGGCCGAGGTCGGCACTCGCCTGTTTGAACGACGCTCCGATGGATTCGTGCTCACCGCAACGGGTGAGCGGATTTTGGAAACGATTCGCCAAACTGAAGAAACAATCCTGGGCGTCGGACGCGTCTTATCCGGCAAAGATGAGCGCCCAGAGGGCATAGTAAAAATTGCGGCGCCCAACGCTTTCGTAGATCATTGGCTAATCCCAAAACTCGCACCCTTTATCAAGAAACATCCTCGCATTGAATTGGAGTTCCTCACAGGAGCCGAAGTGCTGAACCTCGCACGCAGAGAAGCCGACGTTGCAATCCGTTTAGTAAAGCCCACGCAAAGTGGACTCATGGTTCGGCGTGTGGGCGCACTGAGGCTCGGCATTTTTGGACACCCAAAGTTATTTGAGGGAAAAGCCTTACCCAAGAAGATTGAAGACATTCTGAGACTGCCCTTTGTGGGACTCTACCCGGACGCTACATCAGATGCAGAAACGGCGCTGCTTCAAGTTATGGGAAGGTCTGTTCCAAATGTGGTCAAATCAGCGTCCTGGGGTTCCGTGCACTCAGCGATTAATGCAGGACTCGGAATCGGAATTCTCCCCACCTTCATGGCACAAGCTCCACTTGTCTCAATCCTACCGGAGAAAATGCAAAGCGTGCCTGTTTGGCTGGTCTATCACCCTGATCTTCGAAACGCGGCACGAGTGAGGGCAGTGATTGATTTTGTTCTGAAGCAGGTCCTGTAACGTTACAGACGTTGCGGCCTATCGGTTAGGATTCCAATAGTATTTTGCAAAATTGACTTGCAAAATCCCCCGAAAAGCTCCATAAACAAGCCTAAATTCACTTATAAAGTGCGCACTTTATATTACACCGTCTTTACTACTTACTCTTACCGCGCACTTTCATGATCACCCCAACAGCCTCCATCATGAAAGGTACATTCCATGTCTCAACTCGCCCATCAAATCCACGAGCGCGCGCTGGAGCTCAGCACCTGTTACAAAAAAGTCGAAGGAGACTTAATAGAAATCCTCGACCAAGCCGATCGCCACCGTGTCTACCTCAAACAAGGCCACTCAAGTCTGTTCTTCTACGTTGTCCGTGAGTTAGGGCTTTCCGAGAGCGTGGCTTATAACCTGATCACCGTCCTTCGCAAGGCCCGCGAAGTGCCCGAGCTAAAAGGCCTCATTGCGCGCGGAGCGATCACGCTGTCGAATGCGCGCAAGATTACTCCCGTATTGACCGCCCAAAACAAATCACATTGGCTCGAAAAGGCCGCATCCATGTCCAATCGCCAACTCGACAAGGAAGTTGCCAAAGCAAGACCGCAATCCGCCGTACACGAGAATGCACGCTATGTGAGCGAAAATCGCGTTAAACTCGAAGTCGGACTCTCCGAGAAGGACATGCTGAACCTCAGACGCGTGCAGGATCTCTTATCTCAAGCAAAAGGCAGGCCCGTTACACTTGAAGAAGTCATTGCACACATGACGACAGAACACCTTAAGCGCCATGATCCCGTTCAACGAGCAAAAAGACAAATCATAAAGAAGGGGACACAACCTGTAACGTTACAGAAAACGCCCCGTCAGCGCGTTCCCATACCAGCCAACCTCCTTCACCAAATCCGATTACGAGATCAAGGACGATGCACCTACACACTTAAAAACGGCCAACGATGCAATCAAAGTAGATGGATCGAAGTTCATCATAAAATTCCTGTGAGCCAAGGCGGAGAAAATAGTTTGGAAAATCTCACAACCCTCTGCTCGGGCCACCACGACTGGATTCACACAAGCATCACAACTGAATCCCATCACAATACAACTGTATCCCCTTGCCAATCACCCGAGTCACACCCTGATCGATGATCAGCCCCGTCCCATCGGGACAAGCAAAAATCGGATACTCACTTTGCGAAGAATACTCTCGAATGCTCTTCACATAACGGCGTGAGGGTTCGAAGTGCGGCAGGACTTCAAATGGAACCAATCCAAGTCCCTTGAGATTCGTTAAGCCCACGTCGTTTTCATCCGGATCCAACCCCGGGGCTCCGGCTAACCCAATGTGGGGAGACAAAATGTGCGCTCCAGCGCTGAGCCCCGCCAAAATTCCGCCGCTCAAAGCGTACTCTTTAAGGCGGGGCAGTAGGCCTGATTCACGCAAAACTTTCAAAAAATAAAAAGTATTTCCGCCGGCAAGATAGATAATATCGGCATCAAAAGCTTCCTTGATTTGCGCACGTGTGGGCTTCTCATCGGCGACCAGACAACAGAACTCCTCCACTCCAAAGCGCGCGTAGCGTTTAACAGAGCGCATGAAGTAAGTTATGGATCCGTCAGCACAAAACGGAATATACGTCAGCCGAATCGGGCCGCGTTTTCGCTCCCGGGCACTTCGCCTGGCCATCTTCACTAACTCGCGATGGAGAACTGCATTGGTTTGATTTTGACCGCCAGAATAGAGCACGAGGGAGGGTTGTAGTTTTGCCATATCTGATTTCATTATGCATTTTGATGAATTAATTTAAATTTATATTTTGATTATCCGATAAGTTCACTATGAAAGTCCAGAGCGCCTACAGCGAATTTGATCAAATCGATGGCGAGCACTCCTTTCGACGCGCTGTTCCGGCAGCGGCTGTCGAATATCAGGTGCGCACCCGTCACGGCGGACGCGTCGTATTTTTCAATTTCCGTCTCGCTAAAGAAATGGGTCTTATACCTGAGGATCACTCCGAACACCTCAATGAAGAGCTCGAAGAAAAACTTCTCGATACATTTAGTCTCGTCATCATCAACGAATACGACATCGCAAAAAAGACGAAATTCGCGGCTGAAGACATTCGTCCCAACACCTACATGGCCACGCGCTACTTGCAGCTTCAACACCCAAACAAACAAGGCAAGACCTCCGGCGATGGTCGCGGCATCTGGAATGGCGAATTCAACGACACCAAAGGAACGACCTGGGATGTGACCAGTTCCGGAACCGGAGCGACTTGCCTAAGCCCAGCTGCGGCTCAATCGGGGAAGAATTTCAAAACCGGTGACAAGCGCGTGGGTTACGGAAACGGCTACAACACTTTGGACGAAGGAATGAGTGCCGCACTCATGAGCGAGATATTTCACCAGAACGGCGTGAAAACGGAACGCACCTTGGTGATCATCGGTTTTTCGGGCGATGACGATGGGACCTCGATCAATGTCCGCGTCGGGAAAAACCTCTTGAGGCCCTCTCACTTCTTTTGCTATCTTAAACAGTCGCGCCGGGATGAGCTTAAAGCCACCGTCGACTACTTTATCAAGCGAGAGCAAAAAAACGGAAACTGGCCCAAACATGCGACAGAAGCCCACAAATATCGTTACTTCGCAGAAGAGATGGCCCGAACCTTTGCTAGGTCTGCGGCCCTTTTTGAGAGTGAATACATTTTCTGTTGGATGGCCTGGGACGGCGATAACGTACTGGCAGATGGCGGCATCATTGATTACGGCTCTATCCGCCAATTTGGCATGTATTATGGCGACTATCGTTACGATGACGTGGACCGCTTCTCCACACGACTCCCCGAGCAGCGTTTCAAGGCACGCTACATCGCTCAGTGTTTTACCCAGATCAGAGACTATTTACTCACAGGAGAGAAACCCAATCTTCGTAAATTGAACAACGATTCGACGCTTAAACTTTTCGACGAGGAATTTGAACACACGACTCTCAATTTGCTTCTTGAGAAAACCGGCTTTTCCCCGAAACAAAGGGAACATTTGATCACACAGAAGAAGAACCTCGCCTGCAAATATAGAAAAGTTTTCCAATACTTTGAACGCGTACGATCGAAACGAGGGGTCTACACCGTTCCCGATGGGGAGAACCGCGATGCCGTGTTCTGCATGCGCGATTTTCTACGCGAGTATCCCAAGAAACTCATCGCTGCCGTTAAGCTCGAAACCAAAGACCTTGTTAAGCTCATGGCAGCCAAGAATGCGAAGCCTGCAGATTTGGAGATCAAACCTTTTCGAAGCAAAAAGCTCGTGGAGTTTCAAGAATTCTACAATCAGCTGATTCAAGAGGCCGCAAAACAAGTCACAAGCAAACAAGCCAATCGAATTCTTCTCGAGTTGATCATGCGAAGTTCAGTGATAAACAAAAAGGCTCGCATCACCGGCGATGCCGCTATTTTGATAACCGCGAACCTGCTTCGCTGGCAAAAATCCGTACGCAGGCGATCTTTTCACGAAGCCTTTGAAGCACTGGTGGAGCATCAAATGTTTAGACCGGCGGATTCTGCGGATGAAACTCGCGATCTTTGGGAGCATTATTCTCGCAAGAAAACCCAAGCCGGGACCATCGTTTTACGCAACATTCAGCTGATTCGCAAATACTGCGAAGGCCTGTAGGTCGTTAAACTAGAACACTCTCTCCAATCCTTTTCGCCACGGCTCACACCTCACCGCTCCGATCAGGCGTTCAGTGGGATCTTGAGACCACAACACCGCCTCGCAGGGTCGATCCCAATCCGGAACAAACCGCTGCAACGCGCGGACGTCCTCCTCCTTCACCCGAGTACTCGATTTAATTTCGATCAAGAGGTCAGGCTTTCCAGGGCGTTCGATCACCAAATCGATTTCGGCGTCATCTTTGGTGCGAAGGTAACTTAAGCGGAAATCGTTTCGCAGGTACTCCGATTTACGGTGAGCCTCCATTATAATGAAGTGTTCAAAAGCCTTTCCGTAAGACGAACTACCCGCAACGAGGGGCACCGTGTGCTGGCGCGCTAGTGCGCGTGAAACACCGAGATCAAAATAATAGAACTTTGGAGCTTCGCGCTGGCGTTTTCGAATGGAACGATGAAAAGGGGGCAATAAAAACCCCACGAGCGTTTCTTCCAGGATCTGAAAAAAACTCTTTACGGTCTGATCAGATACTCCTACGTCTGAAGCGATCCTCGAGTAATTAATGATCTCTCCGTTCATCTGAGCGGCCACCTCCAAGAAGTCACGGAAAGGCTCAACCTGCCTCACGATCTGCTCGGCGACAATTTCTTCTTTAAGGTAGTTCTTAACGTAGGCGCGAAGGAAGTCTGCCCTTTTTTCGGCTTCTTTAGCAAATACGAGGGGGAGCGTTCCAAACTCCAGAGCGGACCCCAGATCAAAGGCGTCGCCCAACTCATCAGCGGTAAAGGGGAACAAATGAAAATTCCGCGCTCGCCCGCCTAGAAGATTCCCCTGACTGCGTTTGAGTTTGCGCGCACTCGAACCGGTAAGGATAAAGAAGGGACCTTTTGGGAAGCCTTCGATTTCGGAGTGAATAATATCCAGGAGCTTTGGAAATTTTTGAATCTCATCGATCACTACAAATTGCGGTTTTTGCGCTCGAATGGCCTGAGATAAGGCTCCGGGGTTTCGCCCATAAAGGTCCTCGTCTTCGTCCCGCAAAAGATCAATCCAGAGCAGCTTCTTCGTTGCGAAAAGCTCTCGAATCAGGGTTGTTTTGCCGGTCCCTCGGGCCCCAAAAAGGAACAAGTGATCAGAATTACTAAGCTTTTCAAATCTCATAACCATACTTCGAAAGTGTACGCCGAATTCGAAGTATGTCAAGCCATAGTTCAAATCGGCCCGTGGTGCCCCCCAGCGCCTTCAGGCGGCCATGCTGGATTGCTTCGGTCTTTTCGGCAACGCCACCACAAAACGAGTCCCTTTTTCCGCCGCACTTTCCACGCATACGGATCCAGAATAAGCATCGACGATGCTTTTGACACACGCCAAACCTAAACCCCAACCCTTCTGAGTACAAGCCGCCTGGGTCCGGCGAAATGGATTGAGTATGACTGCTTGATCGGCAGCAGAGATAGGATTTCCAAGATTGTGGACCTCAAGCAAAGCTTCATCTTGGGACTGGCGAATGGTAACCGTGACCCGCGTCTCGGGCGTGCGATACTTAATCGCGTTATTAACCAAATTTACGATCATTCGGCGCAAGGATTCTGGATCCCATAATCCGATGACTGGACCATCCGAAACAAACACGAACCAATCCCCATGCGTGAGTTTCATCACCTCGATGGCCTCTCGTGCGATGGCCTCTAGATCGCATTCGCTCAGGGGACAACTCTCCCTCTGGTTGGATCGAGTATCGCTGGTATCCAGAATTTCGTCGACCATCTCCGCCATTTTTTTCGTTTGTCCAATCACTCTTTCGGCCAGAGGCAAAGTGGTCTTAGACATTGGAGATTGGCGGATCAGTTCGGCCCCGGATTGCGCGGCCGAAAGTGGGGTCTTCAAATCATGTGCGATGGTTCGCAGAAGGTGGTCTTGGGTCTCTTTAACGTCGAGGACAAATTCGACAGACGACACATTGACCGCCTCTTCAAGCGCCGAGAGAATGATGTCTCGATCCGCTTTGTTGATTTCTGTTTTTTCCTCTAAAACCTGGAAAAGCACTTCCCGCAGAATATGGTATTCAAAAATGACTTGGCCAATTAAATAGGCCGGAATTCCGGACCGATTTTTCCCATGCGCCTTGCTACTCTGAATCAGTTTAGTCGCATCAATCTCAATCTGCACGGGAGTCGCTGATTCGAACAAGAACTTGCTTGCGATAGAATTTCAAAAAATCGGAAAGGCATTTCTCAATATCAACGATGGCTGCCCGAGGGCGGCGGAGACCTCTGTTGCCGCCCTTTTTTCCCATCGGCTCATTATTTCGGAGATGTTTTCAGTGAGAAGCTTGGAGATTGATTCATTGTGCTGCATTTTTCCCTTTTTTGTCTCGGTACAGACCCGGCATTGACCTAGGCAAAACGCCCGGTAAGAGGCACTGCGATTATTATGCCTTTTCGACATACGCTTTAATCGCTTGCTATCTTTAACGCATTGCGATAAGCGCACCTAATCAGGAAACCAAAAGGAATATATGAAACTCCAAAAAACTTTAGCGCTACTTATGATCGCCCTGGGGCTTGGGCAATCCGCATTTGCGAATACTTGGTGCCATATCAGTGGAGAGGACCGCGAACCCCCTCATGCTAACTTCAATTTGGCTGTCGATTATCAAGTCAGCTTCAATGGAGCTTCCTTCGAAGCCCGCTCGGTTTGGGTCAACCTGAATAACCCGCAAGTAAGCGGCAAGGTTTTTGCGCGAGTGATTAATCATTATTTTTTTGGAGAAGAGGTCGAGTCTCCCTTTGTCGAACTCCGATTTTATGATCGCGAGCGAAAATATTCAGGCGAACTCCCAGACTTCGTCGATCTAGGTGGTCGAATGCAGGTCAATCTCGAAGTGTGGCAAACCCTTGAGTTACGATATGGAAGCCTAAAGGGCCCCGTGGAAACCAGAAACCTGAATATGAGCAAAGGTCACTTGGATCAACGCTGCTTCGAAAAATGACCGTCTAAGGCAATAGGTAGTCCGCGACAATCGGATAATGATCCGAGAGTTTTATATGCACCACGTTCGAACTAAGCAGTTCGATCCGATCAGCGAAGATCCAATCAATTTGGTGAATCAAATAGCGATGGGTTATCGTCCAATGTGGCAGCGACGGCTTTAGATACTTTTCAACGAGTTTTATCGATGACTCGCGAATAAAGGGATCAATGATGTGTCCTAGCGTATTGAGATCGCCCAGGAGAATCACCGGCGCATCGGGATAATGCGCACGCCACTGGAGTAAATGCTCAATAATCTGCTTGGTCTGAATGAGCCGGCCTTTTACCCCGTCTCCTTTAGGAGAGGATTCTAAATGTGCGTTGTAGACGCGGACCAGGCGCCCGTCGATATCGAGATCAGCCCATACTGCTGAGCGCGCTTCACTCAAATTCTGAAGTTGAATGACCCCAGAATCCATAATGGGAAAACGCGAAAATATTGCTGAACTCCGCTGACAATTGCCATAACCGCCTCCGGTCGGATCCTCAAAACCGTGGACCGAGTAAACGGGCTCGTGCAAGTCTCCACCGAGCAGCTCCTCGAAGTACTGCAGTTGCCAACCTCCCTGATACGCGCAAAGCTCCTGCGTGCCCATAATGTCGGGGAAACGAAGCCTCCCCTCTTTCATAAACGCGTGGGCAATCGAATATTTGAGTCGCTTGCGCTCATCTCCCGCGTCGCGAGCCTCGCGCTCCTTCTGCACGGACGCCCCGAGGTAGATGTTGTAACTCACAACACGAATCGGCGTTGGCTTAGCCCAGGCAGGGGCGCTTGCCATGATCCAGATCAAAGCGATGGTAATCACTGACAACAACTTGACTGCAAATTGAATACCCCGGGTTCCCATTACAAACCCATCGGCAAATGGGGATTGGGACTAAATACAAACTAAATAGAAATGTTCTTCTTTATCATTGACACATTGCGTCATCCATGCGAAAGTACCGCGCTGGCCTGAATCGGGAGGGGTTAATGCGCGCTGTTCACATTCTTGCTTCACTTCTTTTCTGCCTTTCAACAGCCGCTCTTGCTGAGGATCTAAATTGGTTCAACGAAAATTCGTATTCGGGCCATTCCATTAGAATGCTGGAGAATGGCGAAGCGCTGCATGCCGCCCGCCTCGAACTCATCAAGAGCGCCAAACGATCCATTTACCTGGCAGCCTACGCCATTGAAAATGACGGAGCGGGAGCTGAAATTGCCGACCTTTTGTGTGAAAAAGCGAAGCAGGGTCTTGAAGTCCGCTTGATGATTAATAATCGCTCATCAAAAAGTTTTACCGTTCAGTCCTTTCGACTCAAAACCTGCGGCGCCGTTGTTTTTCACTACTCAGCAGAAATGATCAATTTGCCCTTTTCGCTCCACGAAAAACTCTTAATCGCCGATGGCGTGAGAATGATCACGGGAGGAAGTGGGTACACAGACTTCTATAATCACGCCTCCCGAACTTCTCATCTGGATAAATCAAAACTCGAGCCTTGGTATGACCTGGATTTTGAAGTCATAGGCCCTTCTTCTTGCTATTTTCACCGCAAGTTTCAATGGAACTGGATCTATTCTGGTAATTATGGATTGAGCTCTATTCCCGACCTGTACACGCCACCCAATGCCAATTCATCGCCTGAGTTTCAAGCGACTCATCAGGATAAATTTACACCGTGTGAGCCAACCGCTATTGATTCCTCGCAAAGTATTAGCGCAATTCCCATTTTCAATAACCCGCTCTTCACAAAAGAGCGGCCCATCTTGGATGCGCATGTGAAGGCCATCGATGCGTCCGAGGGCTCCAAAACCTCGGACATCAAGATTTACTCGCCCTATTTTCTGCCACCCACTCCCTATATCGAAGCCCTTCTCAGAGCCCGCAAGAAGGGGATCAATGTTACGGTATTGACGAACTCTCCCGAGTCAAATGATGAGGGTTTTAAAGTGTCGATTACCGTGGGCACCATAAAGCTGTCTAAGGAACTGCTCGCGGCCGGAGTCAAAATATATCTTTGGGCCAACAAAAGTACGATGCATAGAAAAGGCGCTATTTACGGCTCTGATTTAGTTTTTTTTGGCAGTGATAACATCGACCTTCGCTCTCAAGAATATGAATCAGACAACGTCATTTTTACAAATGATCAAGCGATAAATATGCAAATGGGTGCCGATTTTGATCATGATCTCGAAGGCGCGACCTTGATGACCGAAGAATATATACGCCAATTTAACAAGAAGGCGGGATGGTTTCAGAAACTGATTTACAACATGGTCGGGAAGTACTTCTAACCTCAACGCTACCAAAATCAGGTAAGAAGCATCTCCAGATCCTCGCGCGTCAGCTTCTTCATGAATGACGTTCCGTCCTCGGAGAAGACGGATTCAGCAAGTTCGCGCTTTGTTTTTTGCAGCTCGATAATCTTCTCCTCAACGGTGCCTCGGGTGATCATGCGATAAGCAAAAACTTTGTTTGCCTGCCCGATTCGATGGGCTCGCCCAATGGCCTGCGCTTCAACGGCCGGGTTCCACCAGGGATCAAGAATAAAGACATAATCAGCCGCAGTAAGATTCAAGCCCGTACCGCCTGCCTTTAGACTGATCAAGAAAACCGGACATGCAGGATCCGTCTGAAACCGCTCCACGGGGGCCTTGCGATCCACGGTCTGGCCGTCAAGATATTCATACACAATGCCTTGCTGATCAAAAGTTTCGCGAACCAGAGCCAAAAGGCTTGTGAACTGAGAAAACACGAGCGCCTTATGACCTTCCTCAATCACTTCTTGAATTTGGCTTAAGAGCAAACTGAGCTTAGCGCTTGGGATCGCCTTCTGCTCCGGATTAATAAGTCCAGGATGACAAGAGGCCTGACGCAAGCGCAAGAGCGCTTCCAAAACATGAATTTTTGATTTGCCTAAGCCTGACGACTCGATTTGACCGGTCAAGCTCGCCCGGTAATGATCGCGAAGCTGAGAATAAAGATCGCGCTCGGCCGTACTCATTTCGCAGTAGAGCACCTGCTCGGATTTTTCCGGAAGCTCCTTCAGAACTTTTTCTTTTGTGCGCCTAAGAACGAAAGGCTTGAGCATGCGAGAGAGCGTTGAACGTCCATCCGTCGAAAGCTCTTTGCCAGTCGGTATGTTGATCAACCCCGGGCTCGTGAATTCGAGAATCGAAAAAAGATCCGTCAAAGAGTTCTCAATCGGCGTACCCGTGAGAGCCAGCTTCAACCCTGCTCTTAAGAGTTTTACAGCCATCGCGGCTTGGGCTTGCGGATTCTTGATCGCCTGTGCCTCATCAATGATGGCGACATCAAATTCCATCTCCTGGAGTTTGGCAATGTCGGTGCGAACCGCGCCATACGTCGTTACGACTAAATCGGCTTTGGCGATCGTCTTCAACGATTTTAGGCGACCGACGCCCGAGTAACTCACCACATTCAATTCGGGCACAAAGCGCTTGGCTTCATCGATCCAATTAAAGACCAAACTCTTCGGGGCGATCACGATACTGGGTAAACCGCGGATCTTTTTCCGACCCTTCAAAAAGGCCAGAATCTGGATCGTTTTACCCAGACCCATATCGTCAGCCAAAACCCCACCCATGTTAAATTCTTCGCTAAACTGAAGCCAGGACAAGCCTTCTTTTTGATAATTACGAAGCTTGCCCTTGAAACCTGCCGGCGCTTTCGCTGTCGTAACCCCCTCGAACTTTCGAACTTTTTCCGCAAACGCAATAAATGCGCTGTCACCCTTGATATGGGAGTCATTCGCAATGGCCGAATGAAGCATGAGTCCTTGAGATTTATTAAAGCGCAGTCCGCCTTCAATATTTTTTTCTGCAAACTGATTTAAAGATGCGTAACGAGAAATCCAGTCTTGCGGCAAAGCCCCGAGAGAGCCATCTGCGAGTCTGACAAACCCATCTTTAGCAAGTGCTGCAAGAAGCAGCGGTTGGCCGGCCGAGGAGCCCGCGAAGTTCGCTTGCATCTTGAGATCAAACCAATCGGTGTTGGAACTGATGTCGATTGCGTAGTCCTGCGCTACATGAAGTCTCTGATTTTCAATATAAACCGTCCAACCCTCTTGGGTAAGTTCAGAGGCGGCACGATGCAAATCAGGAGTGGGAATCGTCCCCGTCCCCAGCTCGTCACGTAAAAGCCTCGAGGCCTGTATCAGCGTTTGCTCTTCAAAGGCCGGGTTTCGAGAGTAAACACACTTCTTTTCGACATCCACGAACGTTTGAGTTGTATCGTCGAGCGAAACGATACGACCTGCGTAATCAAAACTCACCGTAAGCGTCATTCGACCCGTGATCGAAGTGTTTCCCAAGGGGCGAAAGACCCCTTTAGGGGTGGGCTGAAGAGTCAGGCGAGTCCAGTTGATATCTTCGGGCCAGGTGATATTGGCAATCGCCGGATCAACAAGGACGCGCGCTAAAAAAGCATCCATTTGATCGCGTGGCACCATAAAATCTTCAGGACTCCTCAAAGCCAGGACCCAGGGGACCTGACGCGAATTTGCGAGGCGGCCGATACGGTCGTTAAAGAGGAGGAAACTGCTGTTGAACACGCACAAAGGATCGCTCAAACTTCGTGTAAGTGTCCCGCTTTTCAGGACACCACCGAGTCGATAATTTTCCGGATTTTCGGCTTCGATCTCAAGTTGAAGATCCCAGGCTTTGCCACTATCCATTCGAAGCGGCCGATCCGCATCATCAGGCGAACCATTAGGCGATCGTGACAAAAATAATTTTCCGGCACTCGCAAGTGAAGGAATCAGATGAGACTCAAGAATTGGGTCGACGATGAAACGCGCAGCCGCGCTGCCTGTAGCCCGCCCAGAAGGGGCGAACGTTTGGAGTTTACTGGTCTTCAAGAGTAGCGAAAGCACCTCTTGGTCCCGCACATCCGAGAATCGGTCCAACTCGTGATCTTGTGGGACGTTTGGCCTCAAAACGCCCAGACCTCCGCTTGCTAATCGGTCACGTGACCACAAATCAAGAACGAGCCTGCCCGAAGAAATCGTCTCGGCGGCGTTAATCACGAAATAGGCAAGCCAAGTACCCACAAAAGTGTTTGCAGGCCTTCCCCCACTGATGCGTTGGATCTGATCAAGACGCAAGCGCCAACTGGAGGCAATGGGAATCCTCAAAACAGGCTTTTCGCCAATAAACCGCGGCCGCTGTTCGCCCGGAAGCCGTGGCTTTACATGAAGCGTTCGAAGCGGCCCTGTTCCAGGCACTTCGACATTCAGACCTAACTTGTCGATCTTCAAAAGAGCAGCCCAGCAGTGTTTGCACAACCCGCCGCCGGCATAATAGGGGCATTCACAGCGGATTTCGGCACTCTTAGTTTCAAGCGTTTTAGAGTAATCCATGACCACCGCGTAGCTGGGCCCACTCCCCAACACTGAAACGGTGAAGGTTTTATCAGCATTTACGGGTTCAGAAACGCGCCCGGTTTTAAAATAATCATGCCCCAAATCGCGCGCGCGACGCGGAAAATAGCGATGGCAACGCTGTTCGAGCGTTACTAAGTTCTGGGGATCGACTGGGCCGCTTGGCTGATTTTGAGGTAGAGGTAAAGGACCGTTGGGTCTTCGGTGTCTACCACGACGACCTCTACGACCTTGATTGCCTCTTGGGTTCCTTGGGTCACTCGGGCCGCCAGGTCCCCTGGGTTGTTCTGAATCCATATTTATTGATCATCGTTATAACAGTGGGCAGCAAAAGGGAAGGTTGAAGTCATTATGTCTAAGATATCTATATAATATATTTTAGATATCTAAACCCTTGTTTGGTGTTGCGGACCTCCCCGCGTTAAATTACACTAAGAGAGTATGAAAACCTCAGTTGAATTAGATGATCAAAAGGTGGCTGCAGCAAAGAAGCTCGGCGGAGAATCGGTTCTTCGAAAGTTACTGGATCATGCTTTAGACGCCTATATCGCGGAACAACGGCGCAAAGATATGGTGAGCATTCTTGGGACAGATTTTTTTGAGGGCCGACTAAAGCGTGGACGAAATCCGGAACGCCAGGAGCGCCAAGAGCGTAAGACACGTGGCAGTTCTCGTTGATAGCTCCGTTTGGATTGCAGGGGCGAAACCCAAGAATCCTGAATGCCTTCAACTGAAGCGTCTCATTGCACAGCGGGAAAATCTCTACATTACTCGGCTGATTCAGGTTGAGGTTACGCAAGGGGCACGAACCGAGACGGAATTCCATCGTTTGTGGGAATCATTTTTGGGTTTTCCGTCACTCGAGGTAACCGAGCTCAATTTAGGGAAATCGGCCTCTAATTACTTTCGGGCGAAAAAGAAGGGGATCACACTTACGACCCTAGATTGCGTGATTGCCACACTCGCGGTAGAAGCGAATATGTCGCTTTGGACACTGGATCCTATTTTTGTTCGCCTTGCCCCCATTATTGGACTGGAACTCTATCATGAACCCCACCCCCTCTAACGAACAAATGGACTCGCTGTTTGTTTCACTTTTTCCCGCAGCTTTACAGCGCCGCGAGCGGTTTATTCAAACCCTCCACGAAGAGCGGACAAATGCCTATCGGCTGTTTCATGGGGTCGCAGAAGGACTCCCGGGTCTCACCTTGGATCGCTATAACGAGCTTCTTCTCTTGCAAACCTTTCGGGATCCGCTTTCAGAGGCACAAATCATCTCCATCGAAAACGAGTTACGAAAGAAGATTTCTTATCCTTTTCGACTTATTTATAATCATCGCGGAAAAGCTCCAACGGAGTCCTTTGCACAATGGCATCAGCCCAGTGCGGAGGCACTAGAGGAAATTCAGTGCCAAGAACAGGGCCTTGATTTTTATATTCGCGGACGTCATCAAGGAATTGATCCTTGGCTTTTCCTGGATCTTCGGGCAGGGCGAAGAATTGTTTTTAAAACGGTCAAAGATCTGAGTGTGCTCAATCTTTTCGCGTATACCTGCAGTGTAGGCGTGACGGCCGCAAAAGGCGGGGCCCGCGAAGTATGGAACGTGGACTTTTCGAACTCAAGTCTTGAGGTCGGTCGTCGCAATGCTGAACTCAATCAAATTCCCGAGGAGCGCTTTAAACTCATTCAAGAAGACTGCCTCCCCGTGATGCGCCAACTCGCCGGCCTCCCCGTGGGGCTACGAAACGCCAAAGCACGACCCTACTTAAAGGTTGAGGCTCGCCAATTTGACCTGGTTTTTCTTGATCCTCCCGCCTGGTCAAAAGGCCCGTTTGGTGCAGTCGATGTTGTTGGAGATTATCCGACCCTATTCAAATCCGCGGTATTAGCGACGAAACCCGGCGGGCGAGTCATCGCAACCAATCACATCGCAAAGGTGGCACTCGACTCCTGGGTAGACGGACTCAAACGTTGTGCCGCCAAAGCCGGACGCGCGCTGCGCTCGGTGGAGACGGTGTCGCCCGACGAAGATTTTCCATCTTCTGATGGTCAGCACCCTCTTAAAACGGCGCTTTGCGAAGTGAGTTAGGCTGCTCCATGCCCATGATCAGCTGCGGGGTCTGTGAAAAATAGTCCTTCAAGCCATAACCAAGTACCCCCGCGAGTGCGAAGAACGCGACCATAACACCCAGCTGAACGGCCGACGTCATCTGAATGGGGTGTTTTGATTTAGGATCACAAATTTCACCCGGGCAGTAACGCGCTTTTTTCCCATAAATGAGGGGATACACCTTGCACCCTAAACAGATACCAAACGCCGATTCACAGAATAAAAAGATGAGGCAGGTAAAGCATATCAAACCATTGATGGGTGAATGCAAATTGAGAATCACCAAGGTAACGAACATGGTCGCCGCCATGACGATACCAATTGACCAGGCAAACTTTTTTTGTACGGCACCGACATATTCCGGCACTTGGTTTCTGACAACTAAACGCCCCAGAATCAACGAAGGCGAGAAGCGAGGACTCACAAAAACTCGAATCAAGAAATCAGCCAAAAATACAGTGGTGGCAAATTTGAGCATCGTAAACTTCCAAGTGGCAATTACGATCGCAATTGAGATAAACATCACAAGAAACCAGAGACCTGCGGCCGCTCGAATCTCTCGCTCGTTCAGAACCGGAATATCAAACCCAGTCACTTTTTCCCCAAATTTTTGTTTTACCATAGTCCAACTTGTATCTCTTGCGTCGCAAAGGCACCAGCCCATTCAGTAACTATCTGAACTGATTCTCGACCCCCGCTAGTGAAACCACCTGCCCCGTGGCAGCTCAGGCTCTTGCTCGCCGCCAAACTCAATTGTCCGCAGCGAATTCACCAGCACACTGATCGTGTTGCGATCCCGCTGGAGCTTGCCGGCCACCACGATAAATGGGGAATTTAAAAATACCTCCCCAAAGCGCTCAAACACCTCGGGCTTGAGAATCAAATCCACGAAACCCTCTTCATCTTCTAAGGTCGCAAACACGCACCCACCGGCTGTCGGTGGACGTTGACGAACAATGACCATGCCAGCGACTTGAAGGGGATCTCCATGCCGCCGTTCCTTGATGGCCGCACTTTTTTGCAAGGGCAAGCGCCCCACCGCAATCTCACGCACAATCTGCAGTGGGTGCCCTTTGAGGGATAGACCAAACGATCGAAACTCCTGCTGAATGGACTGCGCGCGATTAAGTTCAGAAAAGACAGGCGCGCCTACGGGCGTGCCATTTGAAGGCTGCCCCGAAGATTGTCCAAAGAACTGAAACAAACTCGTCTGCCCCCCCTCCCCTTCCCGCACCAACAACCGATGCGCTAAAATCTCCCACAACGCATCTCGCTGGCTGAGCTTGAAACTCGAAAAGACATCCCCCATCGCAAGTGAAAAAAGAACAGAAGGCGACAAATGCGTGCGACTTAAAAAATCAATCAACCCCGTAAACGGCCGCGCAAATCGCGCCTGCATCCACTGCTCCGCCGCTGCTCGCCCTAAGCCATGCACGATCCTTAACCCCAGGCGCAAAGCCCCATTTTCTAACGTACAATCCCAACCCGAGTACTGCGGATCCACGGGCAGCACTCGGACCCCATGGCGTTTCGCGTCTTCAATCAGCGTGTGATTTGAATAAAAACCCATGGGCTGCGAGTTCAAGAGGGAGCACGTGAACTCCGCTGGGTAATGGCATTTTAAATAAGAAGACGCATACGCAATAAGCGCAAACGACGCCGCATGAGATTCCGGGAATCCATATTCGGCAAAGCCCTGAATTTGGAGGAAAATGCGGTCTACAAATTCCTGGGGCAACCCTTCTTTTAATAGTCCTGCAACGAGTTTTCGCGCCATCTTCTCAGCCAGGGCTTGCGGTGATCCACTGGAGCGCCAACCGCCGAGCGCGCGCCTAAGCTCATCAGCTTCGCCTGCCGTAAAACCCCCGAGCGCGATGGCAATCTTCATCACTTGTTCTTGAAAAAGCGGAACCCCAAGCGTACGCCCCAGAATCTCTTTGAGTTTTGGATGGGGCCACGTCACGGGCTCCTGGCCCCATCGGCGTTTTAGAAACGGATGCACCATTTTGCCCACAATAGGCCCGGGGCGCACGATTGCGACTTCAATAACGAGGTCGTAAAAGTTTCGCGGCAACAAGCGCCCGAGCATACTCATCTGCGCGCGTGATTCGATTTGAAACACGCCGATGGTGTCTGCTTTTTGAATCATGGCATAGGTTTTTGGATCCTCCGGAGGGATCGTCGCGATTGTGAGCTCCTCCCGCGCGCGCACGAGATCAAAAGTCTTGCGAAGGGCGGAGAGCATTCCGAGGGCTAAGATATCGACCTTGAGAAGTCCCGCAATCGCGAGATCTTCTTTATCCCACTGAACAATCGTGCGCCCTTCCATCCGTGCAGGTTCAATCGGAACCGTTTCTATCAAGGGATCGGCCGAAAGAGTGAAGCCTCCGGAGTGAATCGAGAGATGCCTGGGGAGGCCGCGGATCTGCTCGATCCAAGGGTCAAGGGTTTCAGCCTCACCCAACCCCAGCTTCTCCAAATCACGCCTTGCCGAGCGCGAACGATAAGTAATAACGGCAGAAACCATTCCGGCGCGGTCGCGGCCGTATTTTTCGTAAATATGCTGAATCACTTCTTCGCGGCGTTCGTGCTCAAAATCGACATCAATATCGGGAGGCTCCCCACGTTCTGCCGAAATAAATCGCTCAAAAAGCAGATTCATCCGCACCGGATCAATGGCCGTAATGCCTAAGCAAAAACAAACCGCCGAGTTTGCAGCACTCCCCCGCCCCTGACATAAGATCTTGCGCCCGCGCGCAAATTCGACGATCTCCCAAATCGTTAAAAAATAGTCGGAAAACGTAAGTTGTTCGATCAGAGTTAGCTCATGCTTAAGCTGCCTTTCAACCGCGGTCGGAATTCCTCGCGGATAGCGCTCTGGGGGATAACGCCTTCGCGCCCCCTCCCACGTCAAACGAGTGAGATAAGCCTGCGCGGTCTCGCCCTTAGGTATCCATTCCGACGGGTAACGGTAGCGCAACTCTTTAACCGAAAAGCTGCAGCGCTCTGCCACTTCAAGCGTTTGATGAAGATACTCGGGGTGCCCCGAAAACAGGGCCTGCATTTGTGCGGGAGATTTTAAAAATCGCTCGCCATTAGAGGACAACCGAAACCCCGCATCCTTAAGTGGCACCCCCTCTCGAATGCAACTCAAAACATCCGCAAGCTGCCTCCTTTCGGGCGAGGCATAGCACACTCGATTCGTCGCAACCAGCGGAGCGCCCGTGTGTTTATGCAAAGCTTGCGCAGCTAAAAAGCGCTTTGCGTCCCAGCCATCTAAAAATCGAGAGATCGGAAGATTCAAGCGGTCTTGAAACAATTCGGAAAGCACACCATAGAATTCCTGGAAACGGGCGGAGTCATGAAGCGGAATCTCCGGAATCACCACCAGCCCCTGCGCACACGCCAACTGCCCAGGCCTCGGAGTGCGATAGTGTTCCATGAATTCACAAAACTCACCCATCGTGAGCCACGATTCTCCCTTCGGCCGATCTTCGTGCGCCTTGGTGAGCATCCGACAAAGTAGTGCGTAGCCTTCGCGATTTAACGCCAAAAGATTTAGGGACGGATGATCTTTAATGGGGAGTTCCGCGCCGGAGATTAATTTCAAGCCACAAAGATCCGACGGCAAGTTTTGAGAAGCATAATAAGCCTTCGGAATCCCATACACGCCGCCCCGATCCGTCAGCGCAATCGCAGACAAACCAAGCGCTGCAGCACGTTCCACCAATTCTTGCGGCTGAGAGGCCGCCCTGAGAAATGAATAACTGCTTTGCGCGCAAAGTTCTGCGTAGCGAGGCTTAATCTCGCTAGTCCCCGAGCGAGTCCCGTTAATCAAAGAAGCCATGCAGATAGACCTTCGTTGAAACAGAAGCCGTGCTTTGCGCTTCGCCGTTTAAATGAAACACCCACAACCATTCACCACTTTGAGTTTTAATGCGGTAATAATCGCGATCGCCCCCTATGGGGCAATTTTCCCACCACTGCGCAGAAATCCGCTCCGGCCCCTCCCAACTCAGCACGCGCCAAATGGGAGATCGTTTTTGAAAAACGCCCTGATGAGAGCTCTGATCCCAAATCTCTAGAAGTGGCCCTCGTCTTCTCAGGGCACACGGCTCGGCCAGCATTCGCAAAGGGCGCTCAGGCCAGGGCCGCGATCCCCAGTTTTTGATTTGCGCTCCATTGAGCGCAGCCGTTTGCCGAGCCCAGGTTTTCTCAGGCAAAAAACTTGGGGTCAACACCGGAACAAACACGCGCCCCAACCCAAGCTTTGCGGTCAAGCGACTCACAAGATCATCCCACGCTTCAGCTTGCTCTTCTTTTTGGCTAAAAAAATCGCGCTGAGCGCCCGCCCCAGGCACCGTCTCTAAAACACTCAGTTTCACACCACGAATGAGATCATCCAAGGGATTGCGCGTGACCTCTGAAGAGAGTTTTTCACGCAAGACCAGCATGCAAACAGGCGCACTGCCTTGAGCGAGCGGAAAACGCACCTCAAAGCTTCTCGATTTGTTTCGAAGATCTAACTCCACGCAAAGGGCGGCTACCTTTTCCGCTCGCCCGCGCACGCGTGAAAAAAGCTGCTCCATCATTGCTTTTAGCACAAAAAACACAGGCTCCAAGACGTCAACTTCTTCGGGCAGCTCCTGACTCTCGAAAATTGAGCTTGAGACTTCATAGCGCGGCCAAGCTAAGGCGCAAGTGCCTCCGTTTAAAATCGTTTGAACTTGCGCGCAAATCGAGGCCGTCTTTTTTCCAAACCGCGACACCAGCGCTGGCCCCGGCAAACACGCTAAATCGGAAAGTGTTTTTACCCCAAAGGCGGCAAGCAGATTTTGGGAGGTTTGGAGCTCTTTGCGCGTTTCTTCATCGGAGCGAAAGGGGCTGATAAAATCGGTGAGCGTGCTGAGAGAAAATTCCGGTAAATCTTTTGATTGCCCAGGTAACCGCGCGTGCGCCCGCGCACGAACTAGCGCCAATGCCGGATCGTGTGCCCAACTCATCTGAATCGTGAGACCAAAACGTCCTGCCATGATCCGCACCCGCTCTTCAATCGTCTTGGCGCTATAGAGCTTCTCGCAACCCTTCAAATCTAAAAACACCGCCTCCGGTGGATCACGGAGCGCAAGTTTGGGGGTAAAACGAAAACAGGATTCCGTAAAAGCATGCACGGCCTTGGGCGCGGAAGCGGATGTGATTAAAACGCAGAGGATTTGCTGAGCTGACATGCTCGACCTCGATGTCTTAAAACGGTGATTTTTGGCATCCCATCCGCGCCGTCTCGCGAAACCTCAAGCTGCACCGTAATCGGCCACGTTCCATGAGGTTGCCCCACGCGCACATATTCTTTTAAGAAGACCACACACACGCCGGACTTCTCCGCGGCCAGTTGTAAGCGCCGCAACTCAAGGTCAGAGGCGACAAGCTCCGTTTGCAAGCCACAGACAAGGACTCCGAAAACCTGGCTGGCTAAGATCTGATGCAAAACCCACAACAGCTGGGTACCTGAAGGATTACGAGAAGAGTTGCGAGAATTGCAACCGGAGGCGGGAGAGCATTCCACAAAAAGAATTCGATCAAGCCCCACGCCCTGATCTAAAAATGCGAGCGGGTAAGCCGTAAGCTCTGACTCCACCCACGCGACTTTGAGTGCGGGGTGCTCCGCCATAAAACGCGCAAGGGTTTGAGTTTTTCCACCGCCAGGGGAACCACAAATTTCAACTAAACCTCCCTTAGGCAGACCGCGAGAAGCAAACTCAGGCGGGAGCAGGGAGAACGAATGCGATTCAGAGGCGTGCCGGGAGGTGCGAAACTCAAGGGCCAAGCGCTCCTTGATGTCCGTGATATCGGGGAGAGTGGGGTCAGGATTTTTTTGCATAAACTTCTTGCACGTCCTTCTAGATTCCAGTATACCATACATATGTATGGGCACCAGTGATTCGGATAATTTAAATAGCCTCTCGAAGACACAACGCAAGATCCTCTCCTTTATAGAGGAGGCTTTGTCGCTTGAAGGTACGCCTCCCACGTACCGCGAAATAGCGAGCCATTTTGGCTATAGCGCGGTGGGGACAGTGCAGGATCACGTACGCGCTTTACTTAAAAAAGGTTTCCTCCGCACAACACCTGGACGGGCGCGGGGCCTGACTCTTTCGCATCGAATGGAATCGCTCGACATTCCGGTGCTAGGAGCAGTCCCCGCGGGCCGACCAATTGAGGCCATTGAAGATCGGCGCGGGTCGCTTAGCTTCTCGCTTTCAAGTGCGGGACTCAGCCCCAAGTCTCAGGCGTCTGCCGAGATCTACGCGCTCAGAGTAAAAGGCGAGAGCATGCGGGACGCCGGAATTTTAGACGGCGATTTTGTCATTGTTCGCAAACAACATCACGCTGAAAACGGCCAAATCATTATCGCCCTTATTGAAGGCGAAGCCACAGTTAAATTTCTGGAAAAACGCTCCGATCGCATCCGGCTCCTGCCCGCAAACCCTGCCTTCTCTCCGATTGACGTTCCGGTAGATGCCGAGAATTTAGTGCAGGGGAAAGTGATTGGAGTGCAGCGGTTTTATTGAGGGCAGGAGATTCGTCGCGCGACAGGTAAATCACTCAAAAACAGTCTATTGTAACCACATTTGCTATTGTAGTAACAATGTAGTATATTGGAGAAACAGGTAATGGAAATCACCTGGGATGACCGTAAAGAACTGGCAAACCTACAAAAGCATGGCGTTAGTTTCGATGAAGCAGCGACCGTGATTTTGAATCCACTGAGTTTGTTCAACCTAAACGAGCATCAGAGTGGAAAACGATTTGAATACATCGGTCATTCCCAACTCGGCCGGATCCTGTACGTAGTCACGATCGAGGAACGAGATGACTGCGCACACATCCTTTCAGCAAGAAAGGCAACGACCCATGAAAGAGAAAAATATGAAAAAGGGATTTAACTTCGAGGGCGCAATGCCCGTCGGCGATAAATTCAAAGGTGCGAAGATTGCTAAAACTTTTCGAATAGATGCTGACGTATTTTTGTGGCTCAGAGCTGAAGCTGAACGCACCGGCATCCCCTATCAGACACTTCTTAATGCAAAACTGCGCGAGGCGATGAACCTACCCGACCGGGTGGCGACATTAGTACAAGAAAAATTTGATGCACTTGTGTCGAAGAAACGGGCTTCGTAAACACGGCTCATGACGCACGCATTCCTGTAACGTTACAGGGCCCGGCAATCTATTGAGCAGCCGGGAGCTGCTCCGCAACGCCATCACGATCTTTTGAGTCAAAAAGGATATTCCCATATTTGTGAATGTCTTTTGGGGCAACGACATTCAATGCACCGAATTTATCCACCTTAATCCCCCAGGACCAAACGGCTAACTCTGAACAATAGAAGCGCTTATCTGAAGGAATTCCAATCGCTCCAAAGAGATCATACGACTGTCCCACCACACTACGGGCACTCTCAACCGCCTCCCTGCCGCGCTCAATTCCGCCTTCGGTCGATGCACCAGCAGGGCGCACCAGGCGCACGCGATTTGCGTTGGCCAAAAATTCAGGAAGAGTCTGGATTCGCACAGCGGGCTGGACCGCTTCGATGATTTCATTTTGAGTTAAATCCAAAACTACAGCATGAGAAAATGCTGAGTTGGTTCCAAAAGCCACGAGATCATCAGTCGAATGATATCCTCGCACGACCAACCAATCTCCATCTTGAGCCAGAGTCTTGATGGCATTAAGCCAAGAGGCCGTTTCCAATTCTGCGGCTTCGCCAGTTTTTCGCTCGACCTTGATGGCTTTGTCTTGGTCTTCTGCAGCTAAGCGCTTTCCTTTGCCAAAGGCATGGGACTCAGGAGTTTGCACAAATGCGCAAACAATTAGACTCAGCACCATCAACGAAGTTCTTTGAAAGTTCGATCTCATAGTTTCCACCTGATGGAAGCTATATCAAACTTAACGCCGTGCGTCAAGGCCCCCGTAAACCTAGTAAATTCCCAAAGGGATCCTTTAGTTTACACATCCTCCAGCCGTTTTCGATGGCCATGGGACCGCGATATAAGCTACTTCTGAAAATACCTTACCAAAACCCCAATCAACGACAGCACCCCACTCAAAACGAGACACGTCACAATCGGAAAATAGAACCTGAAATTTTCACGCTCTACGACAATATCACCCGGCATTCGCCCAAAATGAAGAAAACGTCCGCCGAATTGCCAGAGCACACCAATTAGGATAAAAAGTATTCCTGTTGTTATGAAAACTTTTGAAATCGGATTCATGGCCAAAAGCTATAGCACAGCCTATAGCTCAGCCTAAAGCTCAGAACGATAAGATAGGAATCACAAATGGGAAATAACCAAACAGGCTTAGTATTCACGGGCGCGCTCTGCGCTTTTTTCGCAGTCGCCATGGGCGCCTTCGGCGCGCACGCTCTCGCCCCCATTCTCTCGGAGCGATCGCTCGCGATTTGGCAAACGGGCGTACATTATCAAATGTTTCACGCCACCGCGCTTTTGTTCCTGGCTTGGTATGCTTCATCTCGAAGCCGCGCTTCGGACAAACTCCTAACCTGGGCCGGCCGCGCTTTTTTTTCGGGAATTCTGCTCTTCTCGGGCAGTCTCTACGCCCTCGCCTTAAGCGAGATCAAAATCTTAGGAATCATCACCCCGTTTGGCGGCATTAGCTTCTTAGCAGGCTGGGCCCTGGTGATGTACGATGCGTTTATTCAACTCAAACACGGAAAATAATCACCATGTGCGGCCGAGCCTACCACACCTACACCGAAGAAGAACTTGAAGCGCGCTATCTCAATGAAAAATCCAAGCGCAACCCTTTAGGCTTCACCAAGAACTTCAATTTAGCTCCCACGCAAGAGGCGCCGATTGTTATTCAAGCTGAG
>CAIRTR010000232.1 GCA_903881565.1 Oligoflexia bacterium
AGTTGCCGCCCCCCCCCCCCCAACGTAGACTCACAAATAGGGTAATTATACTAACTTAACTTTGGAGGGGGAATTCATGAAAAGGATTTACACACTGATCGCATTGACATTAGTCGCTGGAATATCGATAGAGGCTGGGGCCGCAACAGCCGCCGACATGGCCAAGTGCAAAACCGCTGCAGCTGCAAAATTTGCCACTTATGCTCGCTTGAAGGCGATAGAAGCTGCTGCCTCTATTCCGCTAAACCAATGTGGTGACTGTAGTATTTATAGTATGAATTATTATAATTTTACTGTTAAGCCAGCGCCTTTTAGCACCGAACTGCAAATCTATAACGACTGCCTTGCATACCCTACACTTTACGTCGCGCCTTATGTCGATCCAAACCAACTACCTAACTGCGTTCGAGACAGCGTCTGCCATATATCCGGAATGAACCTACAGGCAGCGGTCAAGGCTATTGCTGCCGAATCGGCGGTATTGAATCCGAAAATGGGGACGGGAGATATGTCTAAAATGCCGACCAAAGACGAGGTTACTAGTTTCAGCACAAGTACAAGTGCGAAACTAAAGGTTATCGAGACAGAACTTAAGTTCATCAACGATCCTGGCAACAGATGTTCCCAAGCCTATGGCTACGCCATGTTCAGTAAAACGTGGTAATTATCCTACTTAGTGTTTGAAGAACTGATTCTCCGGCCAATTCCCAAAAAGGATTGGCCGGTTTTCATTTTAGAGAGCGAACCTATAGCTTCGGCAGCTTCGCCAAGAAGAACTCACGACTCCACAGCTTTCTTAACTCCGCCGATTTTTCAGCCTTTAGAAAAGGCGACACAGGGGTGCATGAAGCTTGCGAGCAAACAGAGATCCGAGATCATGGGTTGAAATCAAGGGTGCTCATAGTTTATCCAGAAACACTCGTTTTTTGGGCTGTTTCTGGATAGGAACACCCGCCTAGCGCGGCGGCGTACTGGCCGATGGAGCTGCGGGTGCACTGCAACCCTTCATGCCTCCTGACAGTATATCGTTAAATGTTAATTTTTATTGTTTTTTAGTGAAAACCAGCAGACTGATCGCCTACCTATATTTAAGTGCATGATATTAAACAATAATATAAAGATCATAGATATTTATTAATTGACCACCATTGTCAACTATACCAATCCCCCTTATACTATAAAAAGGGGATCACAATCTGACTGGGCGCGTTTCAATACTGCATTTCGCTAATGTTCTTTTTACAGCGTGTACAACGCTCGCCCTCTGCTCGTGCGCCGTACAAATGAACCGCACTGACCCTCCTGTTGATCCTACGGAGGCCGCAGCTTCGGCTGGAGATTCTAGCACCGACCCAAGTCCTTCAGCGACGCCGGACCCCACATCATCTGTTTCGCCGTCGCCTACAACCTCTCCATCGCCTCTTCCCGCTGCGCTGGTGGGAATCTGGACAACTAAGTGCGGCGGCACGAATAGGGTTAGTGAGTATCTAGTCACCGAATATACTTTTGATGAAAATTCAAATTACACAGGAGGAAACAAACACTATTCAGATTCAGGCTGCACACATCTTATTGATAATAGCACGGCGACAGGCAGTGTTTCTTTAGGTCCAGACGTGAGTTCAGGGAGCCGAAACATCGACCTCTCCGCCGGCATCTTTTCAAAAGGAATTTATGAAGTCATGGGTGACACTCTTTATCTCAGTGATTTTGTGCGGGGCAGTTCGGCTCGCCCAACATCATATACGTTTATACCTCTCCACAAAGTCGGCAGTGACGGCAGCAACACTCCACTTACGCTTGCGAATCTCGTAGGCACTTGGAGTACGAGTGATTGTCATGGTGGAAGCGTGGGCAACAAATACTATACCGACACTTATGTCATCGCTGCGGATGGCGGCATTGACTACTCCTACAATATTTTCACGAACGATACCTGTACCGCTTCAGATACTCCAGCAACAGGGGGCCCGACTCATGGGTCGATAGTGCTTGAGGATTATACCGCCGGAGATGATATTAGGAAAATGACGGTTTCGATCGCTGCCGGAGGAGTCTTTTCTTGGGCGACAAGTTATTCGCAGTTTGAGTTTAGCGGAGCCACTAAACTTTGGTTTTCTTCGATGCGTTTTTCGTCCGCTGAGCGCACCTCCTTGGATAAAACCTACGTCAACGTGGATGTTACGTATATAAAGACAAGTCCTTGAAGCGTGTATTTTTTGACACATTTACATATGCGGACTGACCGATATATACTAAAAAGAATTTAGAAAAGGGGAATCGTAAATATGAAAACAAAAGGTGTAAAAAGTGTAATGATGGTAGGTGCGTTGATTTTATTTTCCATCGCAACGACGGAGACGGTGAAAGCCGGTCCTGTTGTAACTTCGCTTAGCTGTCCAGCAACGATTAAACTACCTCCCCAGATCATCTCTGGATTTGGTGCACCTACACCTGAGACATCAATTCTTTTTGCCCCTCCACCCTCTAGGTCAACGACTGGATCACTATATTCTGTTCAAGTCGCGAAGGCACAATCTAGTCTTGTATGCTCCTACTTTTTGGCTCCAAATAAATTTGTGAAGTATGTTACTCAGACAAAGTTCCCAAAATTCTTTGAGTGCACGACTTCTTCCCCTGGAGTGTCCCGCAACTTTGACCCCAATGGCTATTTTAAACTTCCTGCTAATTTGATGTCTCCTGTGAAGATTGATTGTCAGTAGAATCAACAAGCATCCAGGCCCCAAACCCAAAACGGCGCAGCCGAAGAGTTTGAAGAAGGCCCGAAGAACATCCTCGGCAGATCAACCGCAGCAGCATCACGAATCTGCGCGGGATTAGCACCGCCTTTGCACGCCTGAAAAAGGGCTTCGCGATTCAAAACTCGCGCAAGGCACAGGAACTCTTCGTGGTTGACCTGAAACCCTATTTCGCGCAAGCGCGCAGGCGAGCCCAAAAGTCTTAAACCTTTTCGATGCGAAGGCAGCGCCTGCAGAAGTCCCTGCAAAGCCTCTGGTTCCCCACCCCACTCATGCACAATCCCGCTCATATCGATTCCGCGCCCCAGCGCCGCGTAGGCCAGAGGCCGATCCTTCTCGCCCACCCAAAACCACTCGACATTGCGATGAGCCTCAAACCAATGGCGATCATTCGCATCAAGAATAACACCGCCTTGGCGGTACTGCAAAATCACATCCCAAAGTGCTGGGACCCAACCGGTATTAATCGTTGCGCCCTGAGAATTCGAAAGTTCGAGCGGAACAAGCGCCTGCGCCCCACACAACTCAAAACTCAATCTGCGATACATCGCATGCTCTGATCCCCAGAGCAAAACCAAAATTGCTCCGGAGCGCTCTGCCCATTGCACGGCTTGCTCGACGACTAACGATGCGTAACCTTTTCCGCGAAACGCGGGATCGGTCGCGACAGCCCCCAAAAGAGCCACAGAAATAAATTCCCCAGATGCCCCCCGCATTTTTCCCAACCGAACAGCAGCCGAAGAAACCAACTTGCCATCTATGACACCTGCCAAGCGCAAGCGACGAGCGCTATCTAGACCACTCTCCTCACCCCAGACCGGAAAATCATCAAAGAACGAGGACCCTTGCGGCACCTCAAACGCAACATTAAGCAGCACGAGGAACTGCTCCTTTAAGGAGGCGGACTCAATGGGGATAATTGTAAACTCGTGACTCACTCCTCCAGTTTACTTCTTATTAAGAATTTATCAATAAATGCCGATGAGTCAGGCATGTCTGCTGAGCGTATCTTTAAAACAGATCAAGAAGTCCTCGAAACCGCCCTGCGTGAATTCAAAAGTGAAAAGGCAGTTTTCCATCAAGAAGTAGTGGGTGTCGAAGGAGGCCTCTCTTTCGGACAAAGGCGCTACTTCGAAGAAGGTATCGACCTGACTCGCTGGATTTGGAAATCGCCACGGACTGTAAAATATGTGGCTGTCACCATGACCGATACTGCCCAAAAATTAACTTACACCGGCAACACGTTTGTCGTTTCGTATAAGGATATAGTCGAGAATCCCACAATTACGTATTTTAAGGCATTTCGGGACACGCCCCCAATGAAAATCGATGACAAACTTCTACGTGAGTCAGCCGCACAAATCATTCGCCTTCTTGAAGCTGCATAATCTGCAAAAACTCTTTTGTGGCTGTTTCCCTGAGAATGAGCCCGATCTTCTCAACGCCCAGTTGCTTATTTTCATATTCGAGAAACTGCAGAACATGGTTAACAAAAAGATAGATACGATCAAAGAACTCGCTATCTTTGACAACCCATTCATCCGTGTTTTCCCTCGCCTCAGCGAGATAGATATATGAGCCCGTTCGCTGGTCACGCGCAATTAGATGCAAAGCCATTTCTCCTGAGCTATTTTTCGCTTCGATGAGATCAAATACAACCTTTACAGTGGGCTTCTTGAGCCGCGGATTATCGCTTCTGACTTTAGTGTAGAGACAACTCATAAGATTTTTGGTTTGAGTCGGTAGGTCGTGCATTTGAAAATTACAATGCGAAGCGCGAACCAAGAGCTCGAAGCGACATAAATTTCCACAGCCTACATCAACCCCATGAACTCATTAGCGATACCACCATAGCGATGGCGCGCTATAGCCCCCACCTAAGGGACACCAGTTCGAATTCCGATCCCTTGGACTCATTCTTGAACCCAGTTAATCGTCCCGAAGGCAAAAATTTCCCAAAAAAGGCATTAACTGCCGGGCCGCTTTTACCGATAGGCAAAATAACTGGGAGGATATTCGATTGTCAAAAAAGAAAAATAAGTTTGATCTCACTAATCTGGTGCACGAAGGCGTAGTAAAGAACGGAGAAACCCTCTATTTTGTCAGCGATCCGCAAAAAACAGGGGTAGTTACCAAACTGCCTAATGGTGAATTTAAAATCGTGGTGGGCAAAGAAACCCTCACCGTCCATGCCTTTGCCCAGCAGTGTTTGGGGCAAGAGCCACCGGAGCATGCGTCCCGATGGCTGCGTAATGCTGGAGGAAAAACGCTTTATGACCTCTGGCAAGCCGAGTCCTGGGCTGAAGCAGCATAAGCTTTAGCGCCTTATAACATCTATAAACTTTAAGTGAGGTTCTGGAGAAAATCCGGGACCTCACTTTTTTTTTAAATAAAGCTAAAGAGTTTTTCCACGCTGCCGATGAAGTACATGTAAGCAGGATCAGTCCCCAGCTAAGACGGCTAGGGAAGAAGTAAAGAGTCCTGTGGATGCTAATGTTCCCCATATTTGGCCAAGGATTGGCCGGGTTTTCGCCTTCATGGAGGAGGGTTATGGGATTAAGAATCAACACAAATATACCCGCTCTAGTCGCGCAGAGGAATTTGCGCACGAATCGCGGATCGCTCGATAAATCCCTCGAGCGGTTAAGTTCTGGTAGCCGGATCAACCACGCCGGCGACGACGCCGCAGGCCTGGCGATCTCAGAAGGCTTTCGCTCCCAAATCCGCGGCTTAGGTCAAGCCGAACGTAACGCTCAAGATGGAGTCTCCTTAGTTCAAGTCGCCGAAAGTGCGCTTGGAGAAGTTTCAAATATTCTTATCCGGATGCGCGAACTCGCCGTTCAAGCCGCTTCGGACACCGTTGGACAACAAGAACGAAAATATTTAGATGTCGAGTTTCAGCAATCAATCCAAGAAGTGGATCGCATTGCGCAGAGTACGGAGTTCAACCGCGTTCGTCTTCTTAACGGGACCGCTTCGAATATCGAAATTCAAGTTGGAACCGGCAACAACCCTCTGCTCGACCGTATCAAGCTCTTTGAAGCGAGCGCCACGGACGTCAACATCGTAGCTTTGGGTTTAAACCTGGCTAACGTCGCCGATAAGATCAGTTCCCAGAACACTTTGGGATCACTTGATAAGGCGCTTTCCCAAATTACTTCGATTCGCGCGGGATTTGGCGCCACCCAAAACAGACTTACATCGGTCATTAGTAACTTGATGGTCAGCAAAGAGAACCTCTCTGCCGCTAACAGCCGCATCCGCGACACCGACATGGCTGAAGAGACTTCTGAACTGACGAAGAACCAAATTCTAATGCAGTCTGGCGTCGCAGTCTTGGGCCAGGCGAATAGTTCAATGAAAAGTGCCCTAAGTTTACTGGGAGGGCAAGGGGGATGAGAATGAAATAAAGTTTGACCTGAAGCAAAGGCCGTAGCCTGCGCTTGTTTCCTGGAGCTAATTATTGGGGGGGCTTACCCCGAAATCCACCAAGATGGTGCGATGAGGCCGCAAGCCCCTCCTTTCAAGATCCGAGTGAAACCGCATGGCGAAATAGAACCCGCTTCGGGGCTCGTTGGGTAAAAAAGTATAGCGTTTTCTTGAACCGCGCGGATGTCGCGCAGGTCTTGAAAAAGCCAACGGGTGATAAAAGGTGTGAGTGAGTGCTTGGGATGGTCCTAAGTGCCGCTCCAAATGGATTCAATCGCTGAGAGCGTCAACTCTCTTGATTGAACCCTGTAATTAAAATTGAGCATGGATGCTCGTCATCTTGAAGGATCAGGATGAGCTACAAGGAGGATTGCACTTATGAACGGAGGCTAAAATGGGTTTACGAATAGCAACTAATAGTACCGCTATCAATGCTCAGCGGCAGATGGCGATTACTCGTGGGAACTTGGATAAAACGTTGGAGAAATTAGCGAGCGGTAGCCGCATCAACCACGCGGGAGATGACGCTGCAGGTCTGGCGATTTCCGAAAACTTAAGGGCTCAAATCAGGGGCTTTAGACAAGCCAAAAGAAATGCGATGGACGGCGTTTCCCTGATTCAGGTCTCAGAAGGGGGCTTAAACGAAATCTCGAACATGATGGTGCGACTCAGAGAACTGGCGATCCAGGCAGCCTCTGACACGATCGGTGAAACTGAACGACAATTCAGTGATCGAGAGTTTCAATCGCTCAAACAAGAAATGGATCGAATCGCAAACGCGACTCAGTTCAACGGCACTCCTCTGCTTAACGGCAAAGGCGGCGTCTTTGAAATTCAGATCGGTACCCACAACAACCCGATTCTTGACCGAATCGTGTATAACGGCGAACGATCGGATGCTTCTTTGGATGCCTTGAAGCTTGGAGGCGAATCCGTTGCGACAAAACAAGGAGCTCAACTTTCACTCTCTGTGATCGATGATGCCTTGATTCGAGTCAACAGTATCCGCTCAGACTTAGGTGCGATGCAGAACCGGTTACAATCAACGATCAACAACTTAGCGATCAATGACGAAAACCTCTCTGCCGCAAATAGCCGAATTCGAGACACCGATATGGCTGAAGAAGTCTCAGAAATGACGAAACAGAACATTCTGATGCAAGCCGGTATCGCAGTCTTGGGTCAAGCTAACCAAACCAACCAATCAGCACTTAAGCTATTGGGATAAGTCAGCGGGCGGAACTGAGCCTCCCCCAAATGGGGGCCGAATAACCGGATAGCTGGTGAAGCCGGATTAGATGGGTAAGAGGCTATGAGTGTGTGGGGTTCCGCCCAGAGAAACACGGGAGTGTCGGGATGACTGACAACAAGGTGAAAGGAGCATGACCAAAGGTGCGTCCAAGAATACGCGGGTTTAAACCGAGCCGTAGGCTCACCCGCCTCTATGAAGAAGACTACTTGGAGCCTCCGCACGATTTCGGGCGGGGAAGAAGGCACCTGTGCGCCATAGTACAACGAAGTGACATCCTGTGTGGGTATGAGAAGGACGAATTCGATTTAAAGGTTTCTCGAGGAATGCTTCGAGCACGAGCCAGGGACTGGTTTGAGCTTGGATTGAGTTCCTCAGAAAATGGAGCGCGAGCCAGAGACCTGTTCTGGTTTCGCATAACAAAAACTCAAGCAAGGACGCTTGTCATCATGAGGGATCGTGATGAGCTGTCACGGAGGATCGCACTTATGAATGGAGGCTAAATATGGGTTTGCGAATAGCAACCAACAGTACAGCGATTAATGCCCAACGGCAGATGGCGCTTACTCGCGGGAACCTGGATAAAACGTTGGAAAAGTTAGCGAGCGGTAGCCGCATCAATCACGCGGGTGACGATGCTGCAGGTCTCGCGATATCTGAAAATTTAAGAGCTCAAATACGAGGGTTCAGACAAGCCAAGAGAAACGCAATGGACGGCGTCTCTATGATTCAGGTTTCTGAAGGCGGTCTAAACGAAATCTCGAACATGCTCGTACGTCTGAGGGAGCTGGCGATCCAAGCCGCATCTGATACCATTGGCACAACCGAGCGACAGTTTGCGGATCGAGAGTTTCAATCCCTCAAACAGGAAATGGATCGAATCGCAATGTCGACCCAGTTCAACGGCACCCCGCTTCTTAACGGTAAGGCAGGGGTCTTTGAAATCCAGATCGGGACGAGAAACAATCCCATCCTAGATCGCATCGTTTACAATGGTGAGCGATCGGACGCCTCTTTGGATGCGCTTAGAATGGGCGGCGAATCGGTCGCTACGAAGCAAGGCGCTCAACTCGGACTGTCGGCAATTGACGATGCCCTAGTACGAGTCAATAGCATTCGAGCCGACTTAGGTGCCATGCAAAACCGGCTGCAATCAACGATCAACAACTTGGCGATCAACGACGAGAACCTCTCTTCTGCCAACAGTCGAATCCGCGATACGGACATGGCTGAAGAAGTCTCAGAAATGACCAAGCAAAACATCTTGATGCAAGCAGGCATTTCGGTGTTAAGCCAGGCCAACAACACGAACCAGGCCGCACTTAAGCTTCTCTCATAAGGAGGTTAGCGAAAATCGGCGGACCTATGCTAGAATCATCATAGATGCTGGCTAGATATGAGATAATCTGTGGCAAGAACTAAGGCGATACTCATCGTCGGCGGGAGTGGTTTCGTCGGCTCGCACCTCGCCCTCCATCTTCGGGAGGGATACAAGGTGTTTGCGACGACCTATACCCACCGAATGCTGATCCCGGGAGTCACGGTTTATCCACTCGCGATTGACAATCGAGACTGGATGAAGCGGATGATTTACAACACCCAACCCGATGTCGTCATTTACGCCGTCGGGAGCCACACCATTGGCAGGGAAGAAGCCGACAAGCGAAAAGCGGAAAGCGCGCATGCTGGCGGTGCCGTCACTTTATGCGACGTGGCCGATATCATGCAACCCAAGTTCATTTACCTCTCTCATTGTCAGGTCTTTGATGGAGAAAAGGGGAACTTTCACGAGGGCGATAGTGCCCTCCCCACGACTGATTTGGGAAAAGTAAAAATTCAGGGTGAGAACTTTATCAAGGGCCGCTCTCTGAACCACTTGATTGTGAGATCCAGTCCTTTGTTTGGTCGAGGAAACGGCCGAAACTTCTCACCGCTTGACCGACTCCGCATCAGCCTTGATCGCGGCCAGCGCGTTGAGCTTCCGACCAATGAGTATTATTCTTATGCACCGATTTATGGCCTCGTAGAGATGATTTCGAGACTTATCGAGACCAATATCCGAAACAAAATTTTTCATTACGGGGGACTCACGAAGGTTAGCCAATACGAGTTCGCCAGAGGATTTGCCAAGCGCTTTGGTTTTGATCAGAAACTCGTCCAACCGCTCAGACAAGAAACAACTGCGGCATCAAAGGCCAAGCCTATCGTTCTAGATTATTCGCTTAATTGCACCAATGCGGTGCAGACTTTAAAGATCAAGCCCCTTCTCTTGGAGCAGGGCTTTGATTTGATCGAGAAGAAGCTGGTTACCCATCTTTGAGCGCTTCGAATCGCGGGTTGTTCGAACAAATTCTGAGAAATAAAATTTAGCGACTTGATCCGCCGTCACGCGCTCACCTTTAAAGGTCCAATAAACATCCCGAAACGGACCCACTTGAGCCAATAATTCTTGCGGCGCCGACATCCCATTCGCGTTCGTATTCGGCCCGGACTGCTGGCCATCCACAGAAAGAGAGCCTCGCATATGCTGCGCAAAGGCTATTTGAACTACGCCGTGCGCTGAGTTTGAAATGACAAGCTTGATTTGGTTTCTAAAGACCATAAAATCAGCCGCCGTTTGGGCAATACTGAAAATCTTAACTTCTTGAAATTTCGTGCCGTTCTCTGAATAGCCATTCAAGACGCCCACAAATTCCGAAAAAACCTCGCGGAGTTCGGTCAAAAAGTCGATGGTGCTTTCCTCGACGCGTTGCTGTGGGTCAAACCCCCGCCCCAGCTGTAAAAGCCGTTCGGCGTCAGGATGGATCTCGGCTCTTGCGAGTTCGTGGATCCAGCTATTCTGTGAAGGAAGTAAATCTTTGAAGCGTCCCATACCTATCTCGAATCTTACGACTATCCGACCAGGTTTGTCAAATCGTCCCAGAGTCTGGCGTGTCAATTGGAACCCGTGTTGATCAAGTGGGCGCCGTATGACAGTTTTAGGCTTCCTGGACGGACCAGGCATGCACACCGCTGTCAGGCACAGCCCCCTGGGTTATTGACTGTCGGGTCCAAATACTTTCACCAAACCCTGGGACACTTTCCATTATACTCCTTTTTTTCGTTTGTGGAGTAGATCTCAAAAAAAAAGATTAAAAAAAACAGATTCGGATATCGAAACTTTACACGCAGAAGCAAAAGTGACACACTCAAGTATGTAATGGCAGGACAAAAAATACTGGTCGCAGACGATAGTCTGACCATCCAAAAAGTTATCCGCCTCGCCCTCTCTAACGAAGGGTATGATATTCAAGCGATTTCCGATGGAAACGACGCTGTACAACAAATTTCATTGTTTCGACCCGACATTGTTTTGATTGATGTCTCACTTCCGGGCAAATCCGCTTTCGAAGTGAAACGGGCAATTAATGAACTGCTTGACTTTGAAGAAGTCCGTTTCGTGCTCATGTCCAGTGCCTTTGAAAAGGTTGACGAAGATCAAGCCGAAGAAGTGAAGTTTCACAGTCGTCTCACAAAGCCCTTTGATCCAGCTCATTTGCGACAGATTTTAACTGAAGTCATGGACCAGGTGACCCTCAAGCGCAGGGAACCCACAAAGTTTATTGAACAGCCGCGAATGCCTGCATCTCCACCGCCCCCTCCAAAGGCGCCTGATGTCCTTGCCACAAGTTGGACCGATCCGGTTGTTTCACAAAAACAGGAAGTCGTGACTCAGCTTTGGGATCAAGATCAATCGCAGAGCGAAGACGAAGGTCTGAGCCTTGGTTCTCGTGGGTCGTCTTCTGGGGACGACATCAAACATCTTACCGAATCGACGATTCGCATGAGTGGTCTGGATGATTTTCAGTGGAGCGTGCAGGAGCCCTCCTTGAAAAACCCTCAGAAAGAATCGGAAAAGGGTGCTGATACTTACTTCAATGCGCCGACGGAACCTGCGCCTGAACTTCCCACCGGACTGGACGAAACTTTTTCATCCTCTCTTCCGGACATGGATCTACCGCCACCCCGGATGAATGTCGCGGCAGCCACGGCAGCGGCTCCTGAGCTTGCGATCACCGATAAGTTATTAGAAGAGATTGTGCACAAGCAAGTCTACGAAGCCGTACAAAAACTTGCCCAACAGCTTTTACCGCAAGTCGCCGAGCGCGTGATCAAAGAAGAGATCCATCGCCTGCTTTCGATGTAAGCCTCACCTTTACTTCTTCGGCTAAGAGTTCCCTTTTTTCCCCCGAATCGAGTCTAACGGATAATTCACCGTTTGGACCCAAACCAATCACTTGCGCCTTCATCGACTTGCCGGTGGACGAATCCAGCCACATAATCGGAGTATCCAACTGAAGGGCCGAGAGCTGCATATAAGACGCGCGAATCATCTCGGTTCCTTCGCGCGAGAGTTTCGCCACCTGGGTGAGAATTCCTTGAATGATTTTTTCTCGGACGTGATCTGCGTGAATGGACCGACCCAGAAGTTCGGAGAGGCTGATCACCTTTTGATCAAGCACTTGCGGAGTGTGTGCGCAATTCAAACCCAGGCCCACAATCGCGCAGGAATTCGTTTTCATCCCCACCGCTTCGCAAAGGATTCCGCCCAATTTTGAAAGCTCAAGCTCTCCCACAGCAGTCCTCTTTGAAACAACCACGTCATTGGGCCACTTGATAGTGACATTTTGAATTGCGGAATCAGACGAAAAAAGCTCGCGCAAAGCTCCGACTACGCCCACAGCTGCCACCAACGGAAGCCACGTCCACTGTGTGCGCGGTTCGTGACGAATGAGAAGTGAGAGAAACAGGTTTCCATCAAGCGAGAGCCACTCTCGCCCTAAACGCCCGCGTCCGGATTCTTGGACCTTTGAAGAGATCCACGAACCGTGAGGATAACCTTGGTCCCCTAAAATACGGGCCAAATCGTTAGTAGAGCGACAGGAGTCAATGACGGTGTTGACAAAAAAAGCAGGATCCATCTCGATCCCTTCAGGTTTCAATCAGAAGTGAGAGATCAGAGGACTTCACGGAGTGAGTCAGTGAGCCCACGGAAAGAACATCAACGCCTGCAATCGCATAGGTTGCGATATTCTCAGCGTTTAGCCCGCCCGAAACTTCGACAAAAGGCCGAGCGGGTGCTGTTTTTGTCACTCTCAATGCCTCACTCACTTGCGCGGGGGCAAAATTATCGAGTAAAACCCCGTCTGCCCCTGCTTCGAGCGCTTGCTTGAGTTCTTTCAAGGAACGCACTTCGATTTCGATTTTCATCCCGTGGGGGGCGAGGGAACGTGTGCCAAGAATAGCTTTCTTGATTCCACCTGCGGCTGCGATGTGGTTTTCTTTGATCAAGACTCCGCCAGAAAGCCCCAAGCGATGGGCGAAACCTCCGCCACACATGACACCCCAAACAGAGATATCCTTTAAATACGGAAGGGTTTTTCGAGTGGAGGTGACCCGGGGAGGGTTTTTAGGACAAGCTTTTTGGACTCGGGAAACGAGGTCGGCGGTCGTAGTTGCGATTCCACAAGCGAAGGAGCAAAGGTTTAGAAACGGCCGCTCTAAGGCCAGAATTTCAGCTGCCGGCCCGACAAAGGAAACAAGCTTCTGCCCCACCTTAAAACGTTGGCCATCCTTAATGGAGCTCTTCACCAGGCAAGAACTCGACTGGGCGGCGCTTACGAGGCCGGCAGCAGCCCAGAAGCCTTCGGATTTTGCCACAATATAGGCGCGAGCGGCTGCTTTTTTGGCGGGAACCAATCCCTTTAATGATCCCAAAGTCGTCCAGTCCCATTGAGCCCCGTCTTCTTGCAGGCCTTGGGTGAGTAGCTCTTTCCAGATTCCTAAAAGTGCGCTATTTTCCATCACTAGCTTTTAAATCTTTTATGAGGTTCCTTCAAGATGAATACACGCAACCCTACTGGCAGACTCGCTTCACAACTTCGTCCCATTGGTGTGGAGACCGGAGTCAACCGCTACGCCGAGGGGTCGGTCCTCATTAAAGCAGGGCATACCCATGTCCTTTGCACCGCTTCAATCGACGAAACGGTGCCGGCTTGGATGGTGGGCCGAGGGACGGGTTGGATTACGGCCGAATATTCGATGCTTCCGCGTGCAACCCACACTCGGGGAAAACGGGATCGTGAGAAAATTTCAGGTCGCACCCAGGAGATTCAGCGCTTAATCGGACGCGCCCTCCGGGCGATGATCAATCTCAAAGCTTTGGGCGAGCGCTCGATCATGATTGATTGCGATGTGCTTCAAGCGGACGGAGGCACGAGAACGGCGTCGATCACAGGGGCTTCAATTGCGCTGACGATTGCGATCAATGAATTATTGAAGAGCGGAAAAATCCCTGGAAAAGCCCTCAGCGACGTCATTGTGGATACGGTGTCCGCGATCAGTGTCGGGCTCAAGGGTGGCGAGGTGCTGGTAGATTTGGATTACAATGAAGACTCTTCTTGCGATGTGGATATGAATTTTGTCATCACCGGAAAAAGCATGTTAGTCGAGGTGCAAGGAACAGCTGAAAAACAGTCATTTTCAAAGCAGCAGCTCAACGAGATGACCGATGGAGCTTTTGGTGCCTGCGAAAGTATCCGCCGGATTCAAGTCGGCTCACTTCAAAAGTTTGGAGTGGACCTGCAGTAATTTTTGGACCACCCAAAAAGAAAGAGGGCCCCGCAGATGTGAACACATCCTGGAGCCCTCTTGATTGAGGAGGTGGTGGGTACAGCTCTGTAGCGTAACTGCTTAGTTACGCAGCCTTTGGAACACGTTGGCCTGTTTTGAGTTTCCAGGCGGTGTAGTGTTCGAACTTTTTCTCGTAATCCGATACGAGCTCGCCACTTTTCTTGATGAGACCAAATTTGAATTGGTCATAGTGTTCATCACAGAAGCTGAAGCGACTCGCGTGAGTCTTGCAGCCTGGCGATTGACAGCCTCCGGCAACGGGCTCGTAGCCCTTCTTGCCTTTTGGCTCGGATGTTTTCGAAGACGGATAAGATGTCGGACCTTCTGTTTTCTTTTCGGGACCACCGGTTACTTTTGTCATTTTGTTTTCTCCTCTGGGTTACAATAGGCTTATCGGCGGAAGGCTCTAGAACTTTAGCGAAATAGTCCAGTATTAGAGTTTAATTTATTGATGCAAAGAGTTATTTCATTAGTTACGATGGGCTATGACCATGACACTTGCTAACTTGTTTTTGGATTTTCGTCTTAGACGAATGGGTTTCTCCAAGCATCTCGAAATCATGAGTGATTGCCAGATCAACTCGTATTTTAAGGCCGCTCCTGCCGTGGGCCCTGCCCTTCCCCTATTAGTGCTGGTTCATGGGCTTAGTGCGAACGCTGGGCACTATCATGAGGTCGTTGGACCGCTCTCCCGAGCCGGCCACCCCGTGCTGCTTTTCGATTTGCCAGGACATGGGCAAAGCTCGGATCTTGCCCACACGCTGACGCCTGAATCCCTTTATCAAGCTTTTAAGAAATTCATGGACGCCAAGCTGCCCGAGCGCCCGATCGTCATCGGCAATTCGCTAGGGGGCGCTTTGAGCTGGAGATACTCCTCTGAAAATCCTGATCGTGTAGCAGGGCTGATACTTCTCTCGCCCGGGGTTGGGTTTGAAAACGCTGATTCGTGGGCAGCACTTCAAAGTTTTCTTGATATCAGCTCCCACAAAAAAGCCCGGGCCATGTTGAGGCGCACCTTCTATCGACCGCCCTTTTACGTGCCCTTGCTAAGCTCATCCGTCATCCAGGCGTTTCGTCGCAAAGGTGTCCAAGAGCTGCTCGCGCACTCAAGCTTGAGCGCTTTGCGATTTCCGGGGGAACTCAGTCTCTACCCCGGGAAGACACTTTTAATCTGGGGAAAACAGGACTTTTTCTTGCCGCGCGAGAACATCGAGAACATTAAGAAAATCATTTCGCCAAATGTCCAAGTCGAAGAACCCGAGGGCGTGAGTCATTGTCCGCAGTTTGATCAGCCTAAGAGGCTCGCGCAAAGAATTTCGGATTTTGCCAGGGGCTGAGCAGTTTAAAGAGTACAGCAGCGATTAAGATTAGGGGTTTCATGGCGGTTTTCTCCGGGTGCAAACGTAATGAAGGTAGCCTGCTCTGTCAAGTAACTTGACCCCCATAATGTGCCGTGTTAGTGCATCCCAACTTTATGAGAAGACACATCTTTATTACCCTTCCCGCATTGGCCCTCTGCCTTTTCCACCTTAGTTCCATAGCCACAGCTCGCGCGGTGAATTCGGCGACGTCGACGCCGTCCGCGACCTTCTCAGACCGCACGCAGGCCTTGGGCCTAAACCAACCCACCCGCGTATTTGAAGCAGACGTTGCATGGGTTGATTATGATCAAGACGGAAACGTGGATCTCCTTGTTGGAGATCGCCTCTATAGAAACTTAGGTCCCACACAAGGTTATCGCTTTGAAGACGTGAGCGATGCCGTAGGTCTTGGCGCCTTACGCGACTTTGGTGCCTTCGGTGACATCAACGGCGACGGTCTCGTTGATCTCGTCTGCCGAAACGGACAACTCTTCATTCAAGGCCCCTCCGGACATTTCGAAGATCACTTTGCCGATTCGGGCCTCCAGGGCAAGTGGCACCCCTTCACGATCACGGTTCAACTCGTCGATTTTGACGGCGATGGCTTAGTCGATATCCTCACCGGCATGGTGGAAAAACCCGAAGCCGATGGCAATAGCACTCTTTTTCCTCCACAGGCATTCAAGAATATCGGTAACGGACATTTCGTCGATGTTTCCGAGCAACTCGGACTCTCGAACCTCCCCCAATACACACGAAGTATCGCAGTCTCAGACTATAATCATGATGGCGTATTGGATTACTACTATTCAAACTACCGCCTCATGCCCAACCAACTTTTCAGCCTGGAAAATGGCCAGTTCGTTGATCGCGCAAAAGAAAAGGGCGTGCAAAAGGAATTTCAAACTCACACTTACAACTTCCCCGTTTTAGAAAACGGCTCTGTTACGAACAAAGAATTCAAAGGTCCGTGGTATGGGCATTCAATCGGTTCGACCTGGGCCGATTTTGACAACGATGGAAACCTCGATCTTTGGGTTTCAAATCTTGCCCACAAGGGCGTCACCCAAACCGATCAGCGCGGCGTTTGGTGTGATGATTCAAAATTCTATCGCAACACGGGCGCCCCTGATTATCACTTCGTCGATATGCGTTCCAATAGCGGGATCCCTATTCTCCCCGTCGGCCCGCGCGGCGAGGAGCTCTGGTCACACATCACAGCCGCGGATTTTAACGGCGATGGATTTATCGATGCGTTTGTGCCGCAAATCTACAATTTGGCGATTTCAAAAGCCCATCTTTTTGAAAATCACGGCGGCTGGAAGTTTACGGAAACCACCGAACAAAGTGGAATCACGATTTTCGGCACCTACGCAGGAGCTTGGGCCGACTACGACAATGATGGGTATGCGGATCTGATTACGGTGGGCAAGGCCTTTGCGGGTGCCACGAGCGACACGGTCCACCTTTACCATAATGACCTAAGCAACAAAGCACCTGCGAACTACGTGAGGCTGGATCTCAAAAGTCGCCATCCTCTTGAAGGAACTCTGGTTCGCCTCAAACTCACCGACGGCCAGACTCTCACTCGCCAGGTCGAAGGCACTACTGGGGCCTATAATCAGCAAAATGATCCACGGATTTTAATTAACGTGCCCCTCGGCAAAACGGTCAAATCCATGCTCATCGATTGGAGCTGGGGATTTTCGCAAGAGTTTGCGGCTAAAGAGATCAGGATGAATCAAGCGTGGAAAATTCAAAAAGACTAAGCTCATTTCGCGCGTCTTTTTGAACGTACAGCGTAAGTACGACCCTTTGTTTGGCCTTGAGGCTTTAGGCGTAAATTTGACTCAAAATCGAGTTCAGCTTGCCGCACCGAAACCGCATTGTGCAATTTTTCACGATATTCACGGACCGTAACTCGCGTTCGATTTTCTAGAAGCGCATCCAACGCGGCTAATCGAGCCCTTCGCGGGATCATTGTCTTTTCACGCGTGTCCCCGCGCGGGGCTGTGTTTTGCGCCATCTTATTAAAAAGGACCTCTCGCCCCAAATAGCCCCATTGATTGTAGGGCCTCGTCGAAAGCTCTGCATCTTCTCTCATGAGCTTGCCGCCCAAGGCGCGCAGGCCGATAAAGAACTGCTGCGAGGGTGCGGGAGCGATATTTGCCATGGCACAGTCGATCCATTTTTTAAAAAGAAGTTTCTCGCCTTTAGTAAGGTTCCCAAACTCCTGCGCCTGATAAAGAAGCACTCCAAAAGCCGAAGGCCAAGGAACACGCTGGAGCAACTCATTTAAAAATACCGGCATGAGCGTTCGCCAGTTCCGGCCGAGGTGGGTCACAAGAATTTCGGCAAGCCGTGGGTCAAAACGAGCCCACTGGCTCCATAACACTATCGATTCGGGCGCTAAGGGTTCCTTTTTTATTTGGAGCGCTTCATAAGCCCCTTGAAGTGCTCCTTGAGTTGGGATTTCAACAAGCCCCTTCATCTCTTCGCTCCTAAACCTGATCTCGAATGTCATCCAAAAAATCGAGGGCTTCGCGCGCACCCGGGATCCCTTTTTTTTCAAGCGACATGATTTGCTTTTCGACTGCCGCGACGTTCGCGCCTTTTTTCAGCAGCGCCTTTGCGTGGCTCACGTCTTTTTGGCGATGAGCGAAACACTTCATGATGAGCATCTCTTCTAAACCTAAGGCGAGAGCTTGGATTTTCTGCCCCTTGAACACTTCAATTAGGCGAGAGCCATAATCAGACGGAAGCGTGTGCGCAAATGTTGCGTAATAAGGATTTAACCAATCGGGGGCAATCGACAGTTCGCGCGCCACTTGCTTGATGTAAGGATCAAACTCGGTAAGATCCATGCCGCGAGGAACTGCATCGATATCAGTAGTCGCAAGGGCAAGGCCATGCGCGAGAATCATCGCACACCCACCCCCGACGATCAGTGTGAGCTCACTGGGAACAAGCTGATCCAGCCTCTCAAGGGAGTTCAACATCATCTGTCGGTTGAGATTTGTCGTGCCGGCCATTTCTTTATTTTACGAAATATTATATTTTTTCGCAATATATAAAAAAAACCTATAATTTCAATTACATATCCAAAACTATCGGCAGCACGATCGGCTTCTTGCCCAAGTTTTGATTCAGATACCGGCGCAACTCCACGCGCACGGTTTCCTGTAGATCCAGCTCCGGCAAATTGGATCCAATCGAAGCCTCGTATCGCTCGATCACGCCAGCGGCGATCTTTTTCGAATCTTCTAAAAGCATCTCCTCAACCTCGTCGTTTGCCAGTCCTCGCGCAATCACATCGGGTCCCGCGATCACCCGTCTTGTTTCAGCGTTGCGCACAATCAGAACGAACATGATTCCCTTTTCGCCCAGCTGCCTGCGCTCTTTCAAGACCAAGCGGCTCACGTCGTTGCCATCGCGGCCTTCGACCAGCACTCGTTGCTCTTCCGTGTGCTCGACGATTTTACAAGAATCAGGCAAAAGCTCTAATACGTCGCCATTGACCGTCAGAACAACGTTATCTGCAAGAACACCGGACTCTCTGCCTACGCCCGCGTGATGCACAAGATGGCGATACTCGCCATGCACGGGAACAAAAAACTTAGGCCGCACCAAATCAAGCATCTGCCGTAATTCAGGGCGCGTGGCGTGACCCGAAGTGTGAATGTCGTGAACCGATTCATACAAAACTTCGGCGCCTTGCCTAAAGAGATTATTGATCATGCGCCCAATAGCCTTTTCATTGCCCGGAATAAATTTTGAGCTCATCAAAATGAGATCGCCCTTTTGCAATTTAATGTGTGGATGCTCACCTTGAGCCATCCGAGTGAGCGAAGAGCGATATTCGGCCTGCGAACCCGTCGAAACGACAATGACGTCGTGGCGCGGGTGTTTATTCACATCCGACATCGGAATCAACACCGACTCCACATCCTTCAAATAGCCTGCCTCAGTACCCAAGCGCGTGTTGGTGTCCATGGAGCGGCCGGAAAGCGCAATCTTTTTTCCCTGCTTTTTGGCAATTTCAATAATTTGCCCGACTCGCGCCACATTTGAGGCAAACATCGCAACAATCGTCAGCCCCTGGGCTTGTGCAAAAAACTCCTCAAACTTTGTATAAATCACGCTCTCGCTGAGACTGTGTTCATGGCGCTCCACATTCGTGGAGTCCGACATCAACAAAAGCACGCCTTCGTCTCCGGCGCGTGAGAACTCTTTTACATCCGTCATCTCGCCAATATAAGGAGTCGGATCGAACTTGAAGTCTCCTGTGTGAATCACGCGACCCACCGGCGTTTCAATGAAAAGCGCGCAAGAGTCCACGATACTGTGATTGACGGCGACGGGACGAATTTCAAAGGAGCCCACTTTAAACGAATCGCCTGGCCGAAATGTTTTGATCTCCACCGACTCGGTCAGGGAATACTCTTTGAGCTTTTCCCTGAGAAGAAGAGAGGTAAAGGTAGAGGCAAAAACAGGGGCATTGAGCCCCGCTTTCAACGCGAAGGGCAGTGCCCCGATATGGTCTTCATGGCCGTGCGTGAGCACATAGCCTTTGAGCTTTTCCTTGCGGTCGCGGATATAACTGAAATCTGGAATCGCAAACTCAACGCCAAAATGATCTAAGTCTGAAAACAGCAGGCCACAATCAATAACGATCATGTCATCACCGTGTTCGAGGACCATGCAGTTCATGCCGATTTCGCCCAAGCCCCCGAGAGGAATAATCCGCAATGGCCCGCTTTGCACGCTGGACGAAATTGTCACAAAAATGCGCCCCCGAGTTCATCCGAGAGCGCACCGTCGCTGTCCGAGGCCTCCGATTGAACGCGTTCCTTAACTCTTGCCGCGACGACTTCAGCTGCAATATCGGTTTCTTCACCTACTACCAGATCCGCATAGCCTCGCGTGGGCTCTAAAAACTCATGATGCATGGGACGCACGGTATCGTAATACTGGCGAATGATGCTATCCAACGTACGACCCCGTTCGCGCACATCGCGATGAAGGCGTCTGATAAAACGAATATCGGATTCAACGTGGAGATAGATCTTGATATCAAAAAGATTACGAATCTCGGCATCCCAAAGGGTAAAGATCCCTTCAAACAAGATCGTTTTGCAAGGGCCGATAAGCTTCGTTTCAACAAGGCGCCGACTGGTGCGAAAATCATAAACGGGTACCGCGACTTGCTCGCCCGCCTTGAGTCGCGTCAGGTGCTCTTTTAAAAGTGGCCAATCAAAGGCATCGGGGTGATCGAAGTTAGGCTCCCCGTGAACCCGCAAGTTTGCAGAAGGCGAAGGAAGATAATACGAGTCTTGATGGAGTAAAACGACTGTAGGCTCGTTTACTCGCTGCATAACCTTGTGACCAAATGTTGTTTTGCCTGAGCCTGAGCCCCCAGCAATTCCGACTAAGTACATGGCAACCCCATTCAAAAAAAGACCGTCTTATTTTTGTTTGGGTTTACCATACTTTCCGAGTCTTTGCCCTCGAAGTTTATAGATATCTGGAATCTGATCATAGCCCACCAAAAACACCCTGGCAGCGCCCTCTGGGGTCGCGGGGGGCGTCTCGCCTGCAGGGAGCGGGATTCGAAGCGAGTAGCCGGCAGGCAATAGGATTCTCCCAGCGAAAACAGCATCTTTGATCCCTGGATTGAGATTGTCCAAGGCGTTCAGATCCAGCCTCAAAAACTGAACTAAGACCCGAACATCCAAAGGCTTGGGGATTTTAACCTCGTAGGAGGGGATGGGGCTATATCGCTCCACCACACCAAAATAGCGATCCGCATTTTTTTCGACCTCTAAGGCAGCAAGGAATTCTGTAAAAAAATTCGTACTGGCAAAACCAAACCGGCGGCTGCGATAGTCCTCAACCAGATCTTCAAGATCTTCGGAGCCTACCTTTTTTACGGCGCGCTCCATCCCCATCAATCCATGGTTATATGCCGTGACGGCTAATGGCCAGTTTTTGAGATGCTCGTAATTCATTTTAAGCAGGCGAGCTGCTGCCTCAGTGGCCCGAATCGGGTCATCGCGCTCGTCGATCGCATTATTGATCTTCAGAAACAGCCGTCCTGTCGAGCGCATAAATTGCCAGATGCCGCTGGCACCGACTTTTGAGCGGGCCTCGACATTAAAACTACTCTCGACAAAAGGAAGTCGCGTTAATTCAACAGGGAGTCCCGCATTCTTAAAGACCTGCTCCATTTGAGGGAGGTAGCGTCCAGAGTGTTTAAGCCCCTCTATGAAGCGATCCTTCTGCCCCAGCTGCATGCGAAGGCGTTTTCGCTGGGTCGCTTTGACGAATTTGTCGGGTTCGTCGTCGTTGGCAAACATTTCGAATACGCGACGTTCCTCTTCGGTCAGTTTTTCCGGCGTTTTTCGCTTCTTGTGCACGGACAGGAGGATCTGGGTCCATTTACGTTTTGATTCCTGAAACCGTTTGCGCCTTTTCTTGGGCGACTCCTTAGCTCCGCTTCTCAGGTCAATTACTTCATAGACATGATCAATATATTTGGAATCATGAATGACTCCCTGATAAGTTGAGTATTGTGAGTAGATCTTGATCCAGAACTGGACGTTTTTCTGGAGACGTTCGTCCACACGAAAAGGGCTCTCGACTTTAACCTCGTCAGAATAGGCCGAGGGAGAAAAGGAGAGAGCTAAGGAAGAAAACAAAACGGGAATGAAAAATTTAAGAACCTTCATGCTGCTCTCTCATCGTAGCACTCTTTTTTTATTCGTCGCTAACCTTCTTGCGATACTTCTTACAGCATTTTCTGGATGCACCCGCCCGTCTGAAAAACGAGATACACTTCGCATCCTTGTCGATCAGACTCCGGTGACGCTAAACCCCAGAGCCTCGCTTGATGCGTCTGGACAAAGGCTGATGAGTTTGTTTTTTAGGGCGCTGACTCGTATTGATTCCGATCTTAATCCCCAGGCAGATCTTGCGCGCTCCTGGCAAAGCTTGGATTCGGGCCGCAAGTGGAAATTTGTGATCGACCCAACAGCAAGGGATCACGCCGGCCAGCCCATCACTCCCCAAAGAGTTGCGGCCTGCTTGGAGCAATATCGCGCTGGAACGCCTCCGTCTCTCGCGCGCGGCGGGTTTCCCAATTGGGCGAGAACCTCGGCAGATGCGAGTTCCGTGACGCTTGAGTTTAGTTCACCCAATCCCTATATCGCGAGAGATGTGACGGTGCTGAAGTTCTTTCAAATCCAGGGGGAATCTTCTCCCTGCACTGAACCCCAACCCTCAAGCGTCGTCATTGGGAGCGGCCTCTACTTTCCAAAAACCTGGGCGCTTAATCCCCAAAACGACATGCTTGCGCTGCCGACAGACAAGGCAAAGCTTCCCATTAATTTCATTTTCACAATGGATGAGAACGCCAAGGCGATTAAGCTTCTGCGCGGCGAAGTGGATGTGGCTCAAAACGCGCTTTCACTTACAAAAACGGATTGGGTCGCTGGGACGCGCTCTGATCAGTTTCGAATCATCGACCGTCCAGGAGTGCCTGTCAGTTACCTAGCCTTTAATTTCAGAGACTCCATTCTTGCCCAAAAAGAAGTACGACTGGCCATCGCACACGCGATTAATCGCGACGAATACATCAAGACAAAACTTCTGGGACATGGATCGAAGGCCGGAAGTTTTCTATCGCCCTTCTTGGAAGAGAGTGCTCCGAGTGATTTTAGTTATGACCCTAAACTCTCAGAGCGGCTTTTAGATGCCGCCGGGTTTCCCCGAAAAGAAGATGGGATTCGGCTGCGGTTTCGTTATAAAGCCACGCCCTCGCGCGAAGGCATCGATATGGCCCTGGTTTTCAGATCGATGTTGAGCAAAGTGGGTATTGAACTCACCGTGGAGATTGTGGAACCTGCCGTGTTTTTTTCGCAAATTCGAAAAGGAAATTTTCAGCTCTTCTCCGGTCGTTGGATTGGCATTTCGGACAGCTCTATTCTTTATCGAACCCTGCACTCAAAGAGCCCTAACAATAGAGTGAAGTATTCAAACCCAGAGGTCGACAAGCTTTTAGATCAATCCCTTTCGCTGGTGGAGTTGCGGGCCCGCAGGCCCGTGATCGCGAAGGTTCAGCAGATCATGGCAGGCGAGCTCCCCTATTTTCCACTCTGGTTTTGGACGAATACCGCGATTGTGAGGCGGGACCTCAAGGGGCTTGAGGATGGGAAGATTTCGCTCAGTGGGAGCCTGCTGCCGCTTACTGATCTGCACTGGTAGACCATAAGTGTAAGTAAATAAAAGCATTAATTCCTGACTAATTTACTTTACTATTCAACACTCTTCCCTGATACTGGTAAGAGGGGAATCGTCATTATTATGAATAGGGGTCGATTAAACAATCTTGGATTCTTGTGCGCTCTCGCCTGCGTGATAGGGGTCACTCCTGCGTGCGTAAGATCAGGGAAAGTCATCCCCGCCATCAAAACAAGTTCCGAAGCCACTACAAGCTCTACATCAAACACAACTACCCCCTATGGTTCACCGATCGTACCGGGCACGGACATCAATGGATCCTCCTCAACGGAAACCCATCCTAGCCCAACGCCCTCTCGCACGCCTCCCACTCCTCTGCCCTCACCGCCTACGATCTCAAATAGCGAAAATCCGATAACAACAAAAACGAATTCAGTCTTCCTGGCCGGTACGTGTTTAATGGGAGACTCGGTCATACTGAGTGGCGCGCTTTCCGATAAGGTGGCGTGCATTGATTCCGCCTATAGTTTTGAACTCAAAAAAATCGAGGACGGAACTTTTAAATTCAGTGTCGCTCAAACCAACCCCGCACTTGTCACTTCTTCGGCGGTCGCCTTTACTTGGATACGGGACACGCTTGCACCAAATCCTGTCACTTTAGTGCAACCAAAAACCGCATCGTACGTGTCCGGGGACTCTCAGTTTCAGATTTCCGGAAAATGCGAGGCACCACTTAAGGTCACGATTTCAGGCGCAAGTACGGGGTTTACCACTTGTAAGCCTGACGGAACTTTTGTTCTCCCGGCGGGTCCGATCACCATTGACGGACCTTACACCTTTAATATCGTCCAAACTGACGCTGCAGGAAACGATTCCCTGCCATTGATTTTCAATTGGATAAGAGACACGTCGATTCCACCGGCGCCCACTCTCGCATTAAATATTGCAAATCCCACTTATTCATCCAACCCTAATTTTGCCCTTTCTGGGGGCTGCAAGAACGATTTTCTGGTCACTTTAAGCGGCGCAGATAAACAGACAATGATTTGTGCGAGCTCCAGCTTCAGCTTCACGGTCTCTAAGCCTGCGGATGGAAACTACGACTTCTCCATCAAACAAACAAATTTGGCAGGCGCGGACTCCGCACCCACCTCACTTAAATGGATTCACGATTCGATTGCACCGGCTGCACCCGTCATCCTAAACCACCCAGTCTCTCCCTTCATCTCAGGGGGAGATAAGAGCTTAACGCTCTCAGGAAGCTGCGAGACCGGGACTACGGTATCTCTATCTGGAGATGCGATCGATACTCAGCCCTGCTTAAACACCTCGTTTAGTTTTGCTTTAGGCAAAGATGTTGACGGACAATATCTATTCAAAGTTGCACAGACAGACCTCGCCGGAAACGCCTCCATAGTGGCTGATTTTACCTGGATTCTTGACACGGCAAAACCTGGAGCGCCCAAAGTTCTGGTACCATCGATCTCTCCTTTTATTTCAAACACGTCGAAACTAACCATTACGGGTTCTTGTGAAGCGGCAAATGGCGTCACACTCAAAGTTGTATCTGAGCAAAAGGATGTGCCATGCGATCAGGGCTCCTATGCTTTTGAGATTCTACGAGACATCGACGGCCTTTACAATTTTGCGATTACGCAAACAGATCTCGCCGGAAATATCTCACCCGAAGAAACCTTTAGCTGGCTTCGCGATACACAACCCGTTGCCGCACCTACGATCAGCAGTCCAAGCCAGGAACCCTATATTTCGAGTGCCACCATCAAAATCGAAGGTGCTTGCATCGATAAAGCGCTGGTTAAACTGACGGGCGATGACACGCAAAATTTCACCTGCAGTGCATCTTCTTATTTGTTCAATATCGATAAGGGCATAGATGGGAGCTACAACTTCAGTATTTTGCAGACCACGGTTGCGGGCAATAGCTCCTCCCCTGTTACCAAACAATGGAAACGTGACTCCACTACGCCTGTGGCACCTGTGATCACGTCTTCTACAGCGAATCCATACTTTTCAAAGGAATCTTCTTTTGCACTCCAAGGAAGCTGTATTTCAGGGAGCTTAGTCACACTTTCTGAAGTTGGAGTTCCAGTTGATAAGGCTCAAAGCTGCGCACTTAATACTTTTAGTTTTACAATCGCTAAGGCAAATGACGGCATCTATTCTTTTGGACTCAAACAAATCAGCTTGTCCGGAGTCTCTTCTGCGTCCGTCCCCTTTCAATGGACTCGCGATACGGTCGCACCGGTTGTTACTCTAACGCAAAGTCCTGACAGCACGTCGGTACTAAAGACAGGAAGTTTCTCTTTTGCCACTGATAAGGTGAATTCAACGTTTCAATGTCAGATTGTTGCTGGAGCTGCCGCATTTTCAACGCCGCTGCCAAACTGTACGTCGCCCTTAGCCTACAGTAACCTTGCAAACGGAAGCTATTCCTTTAAAGTGTTCGCCGTGGATTCGCTGGGCAATGTGGCCTCAACTGTTACTTACAATTGGACAATACAAAATTTTAATACGATGGCGCTTTATCATTTTGATACTGCCACCGGGATAGCAACAGATAGCAGCTATTATACGGGTAATTTTTCGAATAATTTGACCAATGTTGGCGCTATTTCGAAAACAGGACAGTTCAGTACTCAGGCTGCGCGCCTTACTTCCACTGCCAAGCAATACATGGAGGGGAAATATAACGCATCATATGGCACTGCTCGCAAGACTATGACCGTTGAGACCTTTGTGCGATTTTACACCCTCCCTATCAATGGCGCATCTCAAACGATCGCAAATCAAAGCGGAGCACTGAATAACTTGGGTTGGATTTTTCAAATTAAGAACGTTGGGAATTCCTATTATCCCGTCTTCGGAGCAAGTGCAGATGGAATTAATATGGTTTGGGCACAAGGTAAAACAAGCATAATTCCGGGAACGAGTTTGTTTCAGTACCTCGCGGTAACTTATAATTCAGGCGTTATAAACTTCTATTTTAATGGGGGGGTGATACAGGCTTCAATCAATGTCGCCCCTACCATCTTTGAGTCGACCGCTCCTTTGCGTATTGGACGCAGTGACACCGCTGATTACCTTGACGCAAAATTGGACGAGCTGCGGATCAGCCAAGTAGTTCGGAACTGCACTGTAGTTCCGACAGGTCCATTCTCTGCAGATTGATCACCCTTTTCCCTGTCTAAACATTCGACACCTCACCACAACCTCATCACCTTCTTCCGGGTCTAGCACAGATATTGTTTCGAGTGACACCCAAAAAACTACGACATTTCATATAGTTATCCCCCACCCGCTTCATACAACGCCTTTGGCACACTCCCTGCTTTAGCTCTACATGAGAGATCGTTTTCGATTCTTAGCCCGAGGATGGGCACGGGATCACACAAAGGAGATAGTTATGAAAAAGTTTAGTTTTTTCCTCGCCACCATTTTATCCACAACTCTTCTTTCGCCCGCAGTGCGCGCTGAAGAACGAACCCCGTTTGAAAAACGCGCGATTCATCGCGGAGAATATGCGGATGTCGATCTCGGCTTACGTCTCGACGATGGCACCGGAACCACAGGAGGCAAAGGCGTTCAACTTGGCCTCTCTGGCGAAACCAGTGTCGCACCCTTTATTAGACAGAAGTTCGAAGGAACTATCGGCGGGGAAACCAACGACCACTTTGTTTATTCCGGCGGTGTTCAAAACTTCAGCAACGAGGACGTAGGATACATTGTTGATGCAAATATCAAGCAAGACACACTGAAGATGAAGAGCGCTCTGGGTCTGGGTGTTCGCTTTCGCAACGATAGCGGAACAATACATGGCAACACGGCCCTCCTTGCAGATGTGCTTAACTACAGAGATGACCTTCAGACGGGCCTCAAAGGCGCGAGCTTCGGCGGCGCACGAGTGCTTACCGAACAGAACATATCAGACGTTTTATCAATTCAAGCCTCACTGGGAGCAACTGCGGTTTATGGTTTGAAAAAGAAGAAATCCTACGACGCCCTCACCTCGACCATGACGGGTACCGAAGCTAAGCAAGGCGACACCGCATGGGAATTCACGGCCGCTCTAGCTGCAAAGGCTCGCTTGGGTGAACACGGCTACATCAAAGCCCAAGGTGAAATCAGCAAACTTGACTACAGCTTCACTGAAAAAGATACCGACGGCAACGATCTGCCCTCACAAGATGCAAACTCTCTCGTGAAGACGGTTGTTGTTTCCGCAGGATGGGCGTTCTAACGCTTAGCCTTCTTCTTGGCCTTAGCGGCGACTTTACCATTCGCTTTAGCCGGAGCTTTCCCCAGGGCCTTCCCCGGTTTCTTGGAAAGCGTCTTCACAACACCTTTTGCTCCAGCTTTTTTGGCTGGCGCCCTTGGGTTGCGAAGCGCAGCCTGAGCTGCTGCCAAGCGAGCCAGGGGCACGCGATAAGGTGAGCAACTCACGTAGTCCAAACCTGCATCGTGACAAAACTCAACAGAGGCAGGATCGCCGCCGTGTTCACCACAAATTCCGATTTTGATGTCCGGACGAGTCGCAGCCCCTTCTTCAGACGCAATTTTCATCAGGCGCCCAACCCCTGCGGTATCCAGCGATGCGAACGGATCGCGCTCATAAATCTTCGCATCCAAATAATCCTTGAGGAACATCCCCGAATCATCTCGCGATAGACCGTAGGTCGTCTGAGTTAGATCGTTCGTACCGAAGCTAAAGAACTCCGCATATTTTGCAATCTCTCCCGCCGTCAAAGCCGCGCGCGGCAACTCAATCATCGTGCCCACGAGGTATTGAACGCCTTTCACGCCTTGCTTCTTGAATTCGTCGATCACGCGGTTTGCTTCTTCGCGGCAATAGTCGCCGACAAAACGCAACTCGCGCCAATCACCCACAAGCGGAATCATGATCTCAGGAATAATCTTGAAACCCTCATCCTTCATCAACTCGCAAGCCGCTTCCATAATGGCGCGCACTTGAGTGCGATAAATTTCTGGAAAGCTCACACCCAAGCGACAACCGCGATGTCCCAACATGGGATTGAACTCATGCAGACTTTCGGCTTTGCGCTTCAAGCGATCAAACGTCACGCCGATCTTATCCGCCAAAGTATGAAGCTCTGAGTCCTGATGCGGAATAAACTCATGCAGCGGAGGATCCAACAAACGGATCGTCACAGGGAAGCCCTTCATTTCTCGGAAAATCCCCTTAAAATCTCCCTTTTGCATCGGCAAGATCTTATCCAAAGCGCGCTGGCGGCCTTCGGTGTTGTCCGCTAAAATCATCTCGCGAACGGCATCAATCCGGTCAGACTCAAAGAACATATGTTCTGTTCGGCATAGCCCAATCCCTTCAGCGCCAAAGGAGCGTGCCACTTTGGTGTCATGTGGGGTATCGGCATTAGTGCGAATCCCCAATTGCTTGACGTCATCGACCCACTTCATGAGTTCTTGGAAATCTTTATTCAGCGCTGGCGCGATCGTGGGCACTTCACCCAAAATCACTTCTCCTGCGCTGCCTTCGAGGGTGATAAAATCACCTTCTTTAACAATAAGGTTTCCGACCGAAAATTCACGACGTTCATAACTGATCTTGATGGAACCGCAACCGGAGACACAGCACTTGCCCATTCCGCGCGCAACCACGGCTGCGTGCGAAGTCATCCCACCGCGTGCGGTGAGAATCCCATTGGCTACCGACATTCCGTGAATGTCTTCTGGCGAAGTTTCAAGACGAACCAAGATCACCTTCTTGCCTTCGTCATTGGCCCATTTTTCGGCCGTATCCGGATCAAATACGACTTGCCCGGTGGCCGCACCTGGAGAAGCAGGCAGCCCCTTCGCAATCACATTCTTTTTAGCATTAGGATCTAGACAAGGATGCAGGAGCTGATCAAGCTGTTCCGGCTTCACGCGCATCAGCGCCTCAGACTTCGTAATCAACTTTTCGTTAACCATATCGACTGCGATCTTCAAAGCAGCCTGTGCCGTGCGCTTGCCGCTGCGGGTTTGCAGCATAAACAAAGTTCCGCGTTCAATTGTGAATTCAATGTCCTGCATGTCGCGGTAATGCTTCTCAAGTCTCTGATACACCTTCACGAGCTGGGCATAGGCCTTCGGCATCACACCTTGAAGTGTCGGCAGTTTTTCCGCGCCTTCTTGACGAGATTCTTCATTAATGGGTTGGGGCGTCCGAATCCCGGCCACCACGTCTTCGCCTTGCGCATTGACCAAAAACTCACCAAAAAACTTCCGCACGCCCGTTGAAGGATCGCGCGTAAAAGCCACGCCGGTAGCGCAATCATCGCCCATGTTCCCAAAAACCATGGCTTGAATGTTAACGGCTGTTCCCCACGCTTCTGGAATATCATTGAGCTTGCGATAAGTGTTTGCGCGAGGATTCATCCAAGAACCAAACACCGCGCCCACGGCGCCGTAGAGTTGCTCCCAAGGATCTTCGGGGAACACTTTCCCGTTTGAACGAACGATTTGCTTATAGTCCGTAACGAGCTTTTTCAAATCCTCGGCCGAAAGCTGCGTATCGAGTTCCACGCCCCGCTCATGCTTGAGATCTTCAAGGGCGGTCTCAAAATAATTTGAATGAATATCGAGCACCACGTCCGAGTACATGGTGATAAACCTGCGATAACTGTCGTAGCTGAATCGCGCGTCCTTAGACTCGGCGATCACGCCCTCAATGGTCGCATCATTAAGTCCCAGATTCAGGATCGTATCCATCATGCCGGGCATCGAAGCTCTGGCGCCAGAGCGAACCGAGACCAAAAGAGGATTCGTCTTTGCGCCAAATTTTCGGCCCATCGACTTTTCCATCTTTGCCAGTGCCGCCCGAATCTGTGCATCTAAAACCTTTGGATACGTTTTTTTGTTTGCATAAAAATGGGTGCAAACATCCGTCGATATCGTGAAGCCCGGAGGGACGGGCAGTCCCAGTTTGGTCATGCCATGAAGATTGGCGCCCTTGCCACCTAGGAGGTCTTTGCGAGACTCGTCGCCATCGGCTTTTCCGTCCGCAAAGGAGAACACATATTTGTCTTTTACAGTTTTAGCCACTTGCGTCCCCTTACCCGTTCCACTTTTCAAATTTTTCTTCGATATAGCGCGTGAGGTTTTCAGCACTGATCCTTTCTTGGACCATGCTGTCGCGGTGCCGGATCGTGACGGTGTGATTTGTGAGAGTGTCATAATCGATTGTGACTCCAAAGGGGGTACCGATTTCGTCTTGTCGGCGGTACCGTTTTCCGATTGATCCCGTCTCATCTGTTGTGGCGCGGAATCGTTTTTTCAGTTCACCAAAAACTTTATCAGCATACTCCAAAAGATCAGGCTTCTTCATCAGCGGATAAACTGCAACCTTGTACGGAGCTAAAACTGGATGCAGGGACAACCAAGTACGCTCGCCATCGAAACGATACGCGTCAGCGAGCGCGACCAACAGCGAGCGATCACAGCCCGCAGAGGTTTCAACAATGTAAGGCAAGTATCGCTCTTTAGCGGCTTCATCGAAGTATTCAAGTTTCTTGCCACTAAACTTTTCATGGCGCCCCAGATCGAAGTCGGAGCGGTTATGAATTCCTTCAAGCTCCTGCCAACCAAACGGGAATTCATATTCGATATCAAAGGCGGCTTTAGCGTAGTGGGCTAACTCACCGGGGCCATGCTCATGAAAGCGAAGCTTCTCTTTGCGAATCCCGTTGTCCAAATGCCACTGCATACGAGTCTGTTTCCACTTCTCAAACCAATCCATATCGGAGCCAGGCTTGACGAAGTACTGCATTTCCATCTGTTCAAATTCACGGGTTCGGAAAATAAAATTTCCGGGCGTGATTTCATTCCGAAATGCTTTTCCAATTTGGGCAATGCCGAACGGAAGCCTTTGGCGCATCGACTGCTGCACATTTAAAAAGTTTACGTAAATCCCCTGCGCAGTTTCAGGGCGCAGATAAACCACTGCGGCCGACTCTTCAACGGGTCCCATGTGAGTTTTGAACATGAGGTTGAACAGGCGAGGCTCGGTGAGTTCACCGGCACATTCAGGGCACTTTTTTGCCGCAATGACGGCGGGATCAAGTTTGTCGGCGCGAAACCGGTTTCGACATTTCTTGCAATCGACCAGGGGATCCACGAATCCTTCAACGTGTCCCGAAGCTTCCCACACACGAGGATGCATCAAGATCGCGGCATCAAGCCCCTCGACGTCATCACGATCGGTCATCGCGCGCCACCAGCGCTCCTTCACGTTTCGTTTTAATTCGATACCGAGAGGACCGTAATCCCAGCAGGCATTGATTCCGCCGTAAATTTCACTTGAGGGAAATACAAAGCCGCGTCGCTTACACAACGACACGAGTTCAGCCATGTCCTTGAGATCTTGTGGCGGTCCAGCTACGGGCTTGTCTTGTGCTTTTTGTTGTTCTTTTTCATCGAGTTTTTCAGTCATTTCACCCTCTCGTTAACAAAACTATATGCCTATGCCAAGCCTATACCCAGAAAGATTGCTTCGCCCGCCAATCTAAATGGCGTCCAAATAAGCCGTGTGGGCTGATGGAGATTAGAGGGTAAATCAATCTGCGCGCCTTGGTAATTGAAAACTTGCGGAATGCCCGTCTGCGGCTGAATCCCTTTTCGTGCAAAATCCACTTTCGCCCGACTGAGAACGTGCTCCCAGAGCCTCTGAGCGGCGCATCCTAGCGTTTTTTGACCCAGGGGCGAAAGAACGAGAGATACGATTCCGCGCTGCTCCCCAATCTCAACGCTCACGATCAAAACCTCGGTTGCGGAATCCAACGAGCCAGGCATTTCCCATTGGTTTTTGCGCGCCGGCAAACCTAATTCAGGTTTCGGCTCGGGGTGGCGTTCCACTAACTCATCAATCATGGCCGAATGAAGCGCTTGGAGCAGAGCCGTCCAAGGGTTGGGGGCCATTTTACTGAAGCCCCATTTGGTGGAACCGAGAATACTCGCCGTCCAGACTCAGTAGATCCTCATGACGCCCACGCTCGAGAATCTCGCCCTCTTTAAGGACTAAAATTTCGTCGGCATTCTTGATCGTCGAAAGCCTGTGCGCGATCACAAGAGTGGTGCGTCCATTCATGAGGTCATCCAAGGCACTCTGAACGATTTTCTCAGCTTGCGTGTCCAGGCTGGAGGTCGCCTCATCCAAAATCAGAAGCGGGGCTTGTCTCAAAAAGGCGCGCGCAATAGAAATCCGTTGTCGCTCTCCGCCTGAAAGTTTCTGCCCACGATCCCCAATAACGGATTGCAATCCGTCAGGCATCGTTCGAATGAATTCCATCGCGTGAGCTCTTTCGGCGGCTTGCACAATCTCTTCGTGCGTGGCTGAGAGCCGGCCACACCGAATATTTTCCTCAATCGTGTCGTTGAAGAGAAACACATCCTGGCTCACCACTGCGACCATTTTACGGAGCTGTGTGCGATCCAGTTGGCGCAAATCGACTCCGTCAAAAAGAATGCGGCCATTGGTCACATCAAAAATTCGGGTGAGTAAATTCACCATCGAACTCTTGCCAGAGCCACTGGCGCCGACGAGCGCGATGATTTTTCCGCGTGGGATGGCAAAATCCACATTTTTGAGGACCACCCTTTGAGGGGTATCCGGATACGAGAAACTGATGTTTTCAACCCGGATTTCCCGCTGAAAATCCTTCATGCGCACCGGTTGCGCCGCTTCGGGGAGTTGGGATTTCCAATCAAAAATTTCAAAAATCCGGTTACACGCCGTTGCCGCCTGATTGAGCTTAATGTTCACGTCGTTGAGTGAACGAATCGGATTCATCATGAGAGCGAACGCCGTGAAGAAGGCCAACAAATCTCCAGGGGTCATTCGCCCCATCAATACCTGCCGCCCCCCGAAATAGATAACCGCCGCAATCGCAAAGGCAGTGATTAACTCCACCATCGGATGGGACGCTTCTTCTAGTACTGCGGTTTTGAGAAGGAACTTCGTGAAGCGCTGACTCTTATCTCGAAACTTTTTGCGCACGTATTTTTCAAGCGCAAACATTTTGACGACTCTGATGCCGGTGAATGATTCTTGAAGGGTGGAAAAGAGGCGCGCGTTCTCTTCATTCATGCGCGAGATGTAGCGCTTCAAATTGCGGCCCGTTGCCGAAAAAACATAACCCAAGGGAGGGAAAATCAATAAGGTCACCAACGTGAGCTTCCAGTTCAAAGTCCACGCCCGCCAGAACAAGAAGAAGAAGGTCAATGGCTCCCGAACTAAAGTATGAATACAGGCAATCCCGCCATCAATATTCTGAGGATCCGCCCCCACGCGGGAAATCAAAGTGCCTGTGCTTTGCGCGGTAAAATGATCCGCGGATAATCCCAGCAGGTGTTCGAAGAGATCATTTTTAATTTTCTGATTCACGCGCGCCACGACGACGCGCAGGAGGTAATAATGGCCAAATCGAATCACAAAATTTGCGCCATACATCGCAATTACGATCAAAGGAAAATAGAGGAGTTTTTCGGCGTCGCGACTCACAAGGAGATCATCCACCACGTACTTCACCAAGAGGACCGGCCCAAGACGAACCGCAGCAAGCGGAATCGCAAGCACGCTGCTCGCGATAATCATCCAGCGAAACGGGTATAAATACGGCTTAAGCCGAGCAAGTGAGGTTAACATATTTGTCAGGTAATTCTCATTTCAAAACCTCTCATGAAGGTCGCCCGCAAGCAAGACTGTGTTTCAAGTTTGCGCTACTCGAGGCCTTCGATTAGAGTGCCAAGCTATGGATCAAACTGGGACTCTTAAAAACCTCAAAATCTTGGTGGTCGGCGGGGCGGGGTACGTGGGAAGCGCCGCGTGTGCCTATCTCATCGATCAAGGCTGCAAAGTTTGGGTTTTAGACGATCTTTCCGAGGGCCACCGCGAACTACTGCTGGGCGAGGGATTTACCCACGCGCGCGCCGGTGATCGCTCAAAAGTATTACCCCTTCTCAAAGAAGGTAAGTTCGATTGCGTCATGCACTTTGCCGCCAAAGCGCTGGTCTCTGAGAGTGTTAAATACCCGGCGCGATATTTTGAAAACAACGTCGATCAAACGCGCTCTCTTTTAGAGATGATGATCGAGACCGGAACGCGCAACTTCATTTTTTCGTCAACCTGTGCGACTTTTGGCGATCCAGGCGAGACGCCCATGAATGAGGAGTGCCCACAAAACCCCATCAACCCGTATGGTCAGTCCAAACTTCAGGCCGAGGGGCTTTTGCGCGATTTTGCGGCCAGAAAAGGGCTGCGTGCGATTGCGCTTCGCTACTTCAATGCCGCAGGCGCCGAGCCGGGGTGTCGGGTCGGTGAATGGCATGATCCGGAGACGCATTTGATTCCGCGGATTTTCAGAGCCGCTCATAAAAAGGGGGCGGTAGAAATTTTTGGGACGGACTACGCCACTCCTGATGGAACCTGCTTAAGGGATTATGTTCATATTTCGGATTTAGCGGCGGCTCACACTGCAGCGATGTCACGAATTTTAGGCCGCGGACCTGAGTCACCGGGTTCCTTTGAAGCCTTTAATTTGGGTTCAGAGAACGGGTATTCAGTGAGAGACGTCATTCGAGCTTTTGAAGAAGTTTCAGGCCAAAAGATCGCAGTCATTGAGCGCCCACGTCGGGCGGGGGATCCTCCGAAGCTTGTTGCCCAATCGGCATTGGCTCGCCTGGAGTTGGGGTTTAAGATTACGGGAACTCAAACCGGTGACCCCACGGCGCCGTTGAAACACATTCTCTCCAGCGCTTGGGCATGGGAAACGAAGCGCCGAAGTACGATGAAGCGTGCGCTATTTATGGATCGTGACGGAACGGTTAACGTGGATCCTGGCTATTTGAATGATCCCAAACAAGTGGAACTCATCCCGGGTGTGCCTGCGGCGCTTGCGAAACTTCGGAAACTGGGTTTCGCGCTTGTCGTGATCTCCAATCAGTCCGGCGTCGGGCGCGGCTTAATCCGCGAAGAAGATGTTCCGGCGATTAACGCTCGTTTTGAGGCCCTTTTGGGTGGCCACGATGTTTCGATCGATCGCTACGCTTACTGCTATCACATGCCTGCGGACGCGTGCGATTGCCGTAAACCCAATCCGACATTGATTTTAAAAAGTGCCCGCGAACTCGGAATCGACCTCACCCGCTCCTATATGGTCGGCGACAAGCCGTGCGACTTGGAGGCCGGACGTGCGGCCGATTGTGGCGGCGTTGCTTTGGTGCGCACCGGTTACGGGCGCGAAACCGAAGCCGCACTTAAACCCGGCGATACTGATTTTATCGGGGATTCTCTGCCTCAGGTGGTGGAATGGATTCTAGCCCGAGAAAACGCAAACTCTTGATCGGTTGTTGATCGAGGCGATCCATTCCGGGCAGATGGTAGGCCATAAGCCCGTACAAGAATCCGTAGAGTTGCTGATGATCCGCTTCTGAGGCGCGCATCGCTTGTGGCGCTTGGCGAATCGGCGTATTGAGTCCGATTAAAAAATCATGGATCGCCCAGAGGCTTAGGCTATTGGAATTTCCTGAGGCTTTATAGCCTTGTGTTCCACACTGCGGACAGAGCCACCCCGCCTGCGCAATTCGAAACAAGACTCGGTCCTCTTCTTTTAACTCGCTCAGCGCTTTGCCGCACTCCAAGCACGAATTCATGCGGGGCTGTGTGCCCCCCCAATGCAGCAATTTGATAAGAAATGCATTCAACACCCGCAGCCCCACTCCCTCACTCACGGCGTTTTCGTCTAAGAACGCGAGCGCATTGGAGAGGAGTTTGAAAAGATCCGTGCAGGGTTGATTCTTGGGAGCCGCGCGCAAGACCAATTCATTCATTGCGCTAGCAAAGGCCAGGCGCTCGAAGTCGGAACGGATTCCTTCAAAGGCGCGTCTCACGGTCGTATCCGTCAGGCGCAACAGTTCAGCGCCCGGTTTTTCGGTGAACACCCATTCGCTTGCAGTGAAAAGATCAAGCGAGCCCCCGAAGCGCCGCGACTGAATCGCATTTCTGGCAAGCGCTGAGACCACGCCGTGATGTTCGGTGAGGGCCGTAACGATTCGGTGCCGCTCTTCGAAAGCGACGGATCGTAGGACGAGGGCTAAGTCGCGCTGGGATTCCATGAAAAGAGGTATAGCACAACCAAAAGGTGGTCCCCACCTTTTGGTTAAGATTTGCGTCAAATAGAGCCGAACAGCAACCTGTTCCACTCGCGATAAATGAGTGGAACTTGGCTCGATGTTTAGTTTATAGTTTTGCTGCTTATGAGCCAAAAAGGGCGGCTGAAAAAATGAAGAAACGCAAAATATTATTGAAGTTTGCTTTAATCCTTTGCGCTTTGACCCACGTTTCCATGCTGGAAATTCATTTGAATGATATTTACGGAATCTTAGATCGCGAGGACTACCTGTTGATGGAGCAACAGAAACAGCCCGCACTCCATTCTGCTGCAGGAGAGAATTTGGCCTGGGAATCCTTTAACAGTTGGTCGTGCTTTCCGACAACGGAATTAGAAATTGATTGCCGTGATCAGGAGTCCGATCAAAGCTGGCACTCAATCAGTTCGGAAGAGCGTAATGGTAAAGGATACTATGCGGTCATTGACGTCAAACATGAAGGACATCAATATCGCTTTCAATCCCCTGGATGGATATTGGAAGAGAATTGTCTGCAGCAAATTGAATCGACAATGAGACTGCTTGACGGACAAATTGGCTTTTGTATTTTTGCTGCCAAAATCCCCTCTGACGAAGAGTTGAACGGCACTAACGACGAATCGGCTTCTTTGTGGGCGACTTATGGGATTAAGTCGCTGGCAGGACGCTTCAAACATCTAACGGAGCTCAAGCCTTGCTCTAGATGCAGGGTTGAGGTAGATTTTGGGCGTGGGGCTATAGCTCAGTTGGTAGAGCGTTGCATTCGCATTGCAAAGGCCGTCGGTTCGACCCCGATTAGCTCCACCAAATCTAAGCCCGTTTCAAAGCTTTGGGCTGAATACGATCTTCTATTTCCCTGTCCACTATCTCAATAAACGAAGGCCTTAATCGAATCTTCAAGAATTCAAGATCCTCATCACTAAATTGTTTTACTGTCCCAAGGCGCAGTCCATCTCGAAGTTTTTCTTTCATGAGAGTTTGGTATTCACCATGAGAAGTGAGTTTCGCCGCCTTCTTATATGCATCAAGAAGATCACCTTCAATCATAATCGAAATTCTAACTTTGACGTCCTTCGGGTCCGCCTCCGTCAAGGGAAGTACGTCAACCTTTCCAAACTTAACTTTCTTCTTTGCCATGATACTCCTCCCACTTTGCCGCAAACTCACTGAATTCTGTGTCCCCCAGCATCTCCAAGCTCTTGAGACTAACCTTCATTTTCTTTCCATGACCAGCAATGCGACAATGTGGCTCACCATGATCATCGCTGTTAATTTGAAATCGACAGCCTAACGCACGAACTACCGTACCCATATAGAACATAATATATATACGGTATATATGTCAACATTCACTTTATTGCTCAGATTCATTCTCGGTCGATAAGCAAGAACTACGCCGGCCTAGCAGGGGCTTTTGTGCGTCGATTGAGCCGATATCAGGTCTCTCTGCCCAGAAGTCGGACTATAAGTTCAGGCTGACCCCTCACCAAGGTTGTCTTGATCTGGCCAAACCATGAACTTCAACTTATACACTAAATTTCTCAAACTCCTCAGCGCTCACTTTTGAAACCGAAAGCCTGGACTGCCGCACGAATTCCATCTTTACAAGCAGCGGGTCGGCTTTGATCTGCTTTAGAGTGATGGGTGCCTTAAGCTCCCGCAGGGGCGCAACTTTGAGCACCACGAAATTCTTATCCGCGGGGTCCTCCGCGGCCGGTGATTTGATTTCCATTACACCCACAACCTCTTTGTCAGCTCCAGAATGATAAAAAAGGACCTGATCCCCTACTGCCATGAGCTTCATATTGTTGCGCGCTTGGTAGTTTCGCACCCCATCCCAAAGTGTGGCGCGATCCCGTTTCAAATCTCCCCAGGAATATGTTCCTGGCTCACTCTTCATCAACCAATAATTCACAACAGAGTCTCAAGATCCTTAAGCACTCGATCAGCATGTCCAGCCGCTCGAACTTTGGGGTAGACCTTCAGGAGAATTCCTTTTGAGTCCGCAATAAATGTGCTTCGAATGAGTCCTACAGAAACTTTACCGTAAAGCTTCTTCTCTCCCCAGGCCCCGAGAGCCTTGATCAGACCTAAATCGGGATCGCTAAGAAGTGAAATGGCAAGGTCGTATTTTTCAACGAAGTTTTGATGAGACTCCACCGAGTCTTTTGAAAGACCTACGACACTAAACCCAAGTTTCTTGAACTGGCCAGCGAGTCTGGAGAAGTCTTTGGCTTCAACCGTACAGCCGGGCGTATTGTCTTTGGGGTAAACGTAAAGAATGATGCCTTTTTTCCCAGTGAGAGACGATATGGTTTGTTTGTCGCCGCTTTGGTCTGGGAGTTGAATCTTGGGTAACTTTTTTCCTTCTATGAGCATGGAGGGGTTGTAAAACGAACCCACGCGCAGAAGCAAGTATCACAAAGAGTATTGCCAAAAGTTCTCAATTCAGGAGTTATGGCGCGCCCTCTTTCCATTCGACCGCAGGATCAACCCTTCCGTCACGAATCTTGATTCCACGCTTCTTGAGTTGCTCTAGGAACTCACCACTCGGTGGAGTCTGTCGAAACTCAAAGAGTTCAACGTCATCCAGGGTCACGGGGCCCCAATACTGAAGCTCAACATATCCCCAGGTTGGCAGCGAGCGAAAATTCGCAAGTGATGTGCCATGGAAACCAAAGGAGGGATCCATCTCTTGGTTTGCTATCCCCCACCGGTAGAGGTCGTCCGACTTAAGTTTATCTATTTTCCTATTCCACGCCTTTTGCCTTTTCTTATGTGCGAGGTAAGGTTCAGAAGCTAAATAGAGCTTTTGCTTTGCTTTATAAGCAGCCACAAGAGAATTCCATTCTTTCTGCTTCTCTTCGAATTTTAAGTTATATTGTGCTTGTTTTATTTTGTATTCTTTCCAAGAGTCAGTTTGTTCTAACGCAGTTTGAAGCGCCATTTTTGCATCTTCAATTTTCTTAACATCCGCGACATAATTCAAATACTCGGGAGAGGCGAGGTAGGCAGTGTGCCTTCGCACATAATCTTCAAGAGCTGCTTGCGATTGACGCTGGTACTCGAGACAGGGCTCACTTTTCAGGAATTCATTTTGTTGCTCCTTATTAAGAGCGTCTATTCTCGCCGCCTCCACTTCGTAATCTTTTCGCTCTTTACTGTTCTTGTAGTTCAAGAGCGCCACATCAAAGCTCTCTCCGGTTTTGAGTACGGGCATGAGAGGTTGTTTCGGAAGAGGTAAAGGCGCTGGAGGGGTGGGCACGAAAATCCCCCCATTTACGGGTTCCGGAGGCTTTTTTGCGGGCGGCGGTAAACGACTCAAATCTATTGTAGGCTCAGTAAAATCCTTAACCAAATGAAAATAGGCAGGATAGGGTGGTGCAGGTGGAGCGATCGGCTCCTTAGGGACTTTCCCTGACAATCGAATGCGCTTTGTTCCAACCTCGAATCCCTCACGCGATGACTCTAGCGACTCAAGAAGATCGGGTGCAATCAGCAGCCGATTTTTCCAAGGAATAAAGAAGCCTTTCCAATTTGTTGGTTTTGCACCGGGCGATTCAGCAGCATACCCCTGCACCCCAAATGAGTCGCAAGGTGTCCAAGTGAGGCGATCTGTGACTCGATCGTTTTTGAAAACATAAGTATCTGGTCCATAACCATTAGCGGCATTAGCTTGTTTGATCCGGTTGCTCGGTTTGGGTTTTAGATAACCATAGACGGGCTTAAACTGGTCATCGCTTGCAGCATATTCCACACTATTTTGACCCGTGAGTTTCGCTTCGACTTGGTTTCGATATTCAGGCGAGAACATGCCCCTGGAGCTCCCCGTAGTTCTCTGATTCTGAAATCCAACTTTAGGAACCCACCAGCGCGCTCCCTCTGGGCGGTTCATCGCGAGCTCCACCTTTTCATTGGCTAAATTATCAGCAAGCTTTCCAGCTTGCGGACTATATTCATGCAGGGCTTTCCTGAGCGCTTCTGAATCCGAGAATCCAGAATCTGAAAAGAAGGGAACAAATCTTTCTTCTTGTTTCTTTAGCAACTCTTTAGCCTGTACGAGTAACCGCGGGAGTCTGCCGGACTTCGGTGGCATAATCCCCTTGATTCGTAACCCTGGCGGGAGTTCGTGATTAAGTTCGGAGAGCAGAAGTTGATATTCCTGTTTAAGCTCGTATTCAGAAGGCAGGTAAGTCTTATGAGCGCCCTTCTCTTTTGGCATCTTAGCGACTTTTTGGAGTGCTTCTAACTCTGGAAACTCACTCAATGACTTTTGGATCGCGCGAAACGTCGCCCGCCACTCTTTGATTTTGCCCGCATCGATCGCTGTTTTTTTCGACTCCTGAAGTGCCGTGATGATTCGCTCCAGGCGATCAAAATCATCCCATTTAGGTGTTCGTTCCCCACGAACAAGCTCAGGCTCGATCTCCTGCAAGCGATCAAAAGCGGGCGGGAGCTCTTCTGCGAGCGCTCGAAGTCGCTCTCGCAAAACACCAGCGCCGCAACCATTTGCGAAGCTCGGTTGCGAGCTCAAGACAAAGCAAGCGCAGAGGCTGGCGAGGAGCCCGGCGGTGGCGAGCTTTGTTCTAAAGAGTGTCTGCAGACGCATACCTAGACTCATCGGTTATTATGGGGAATTTTTGAATTTTTGTGCTGTACCCAAAGCACCCCTCACGGTCACCTGAAGTAGTAGTCGACTAGATTCACTAGAAAAAACAGAACCCTAGATACGACGCAGAGAGTCCAGGGTTTCTGTTTAAGTTTTTCTAGTTCAATCCGACAAGAACAACAGCACTTGTTGTTTCTCATAGGATCACCTCCTTTCTTTATTGGTAAGTCTAGTGCGACTAGATTTACCGTTGGAAGGAGGTAGTTCCTTCTACTCCGCTTGGTTTGGCGAGCACGACTTGAGCAAAAATGATGCCGAATGCGTGGCCTGTATCGATACAGGCGAATCGACCATTAGGTTACTTTAGTGCCTCCTTCTGATATAAGTTTTCCGCAATGCTTCTCCCGCGAAAGCTTTTTCGACCCAGCTTTTTTCTTCTACTCAGTGGGATTTTAATTTTCCTATCAATCACCCTGCTTCATTCGCCCCATTTTTCGGAGGCACCGCAATCACTTGCCTTAGCGATAACGCTCGATCTCACTGCTACACTAACTGGCCTATTTTACTTTCTCCTCATCCGCCCCTATCGCTTGCATCCTAGTACGATGGCGCCTGTCTTTGCTTTTGGCATCCTCTCTGCTCACTTACTCATCCCTAAAGAATTTGGCGACGGGATGAAATCAATTCAGGCGCTTGCCGCGTGCTTTGAATTCGGAATAACCGGATTTATCCTTTATAATTTGAAAAATGTGATCAAGGACCATCGCCAGCTGGTGGCCTCTGGCTTTGAATTCTCACAAGCCCTACGCAAAGCCCTCGCGAGATTTGTTCCCAACGCTTGGATTGCGAGTCTGATTTCAACTGAGGTCTCGCTTTTACGATATGGACTTTTCACCTGGTCGAAGACTCTTCCCGAAACTGACAGCAAAGAAGCGTTTTCCCACTGGAAAAACAGTGGATGGTCGGGTGTTCTGATCGGCTTCATTCTTATGATTGTCTTCGAAGGTGTTGCGTTTCATTTTCTACTGGCCCACTGGGGCACGTGGTTAATCGTGATCCATCACCTACTTTCCGCTTACTCCATCCTCTGGTTACTAGGTGATTATCAAGCGATTCGCCACCATCCGATCCAGATTACTGCGCCTGAAATTCGCGTTCAAATTGGGTTTCGTTGGTCGATCATAATTCCCACGAAGGCGATCACTAAGATCGAATTGCGGGGTTCGCCAGAGGTCCTCACGGAGGTGCGCCGCGACGGCTTTATCAAAGTGCAGAAGGTGCCCGGTTACAAATCTTTTACAGTCTTTGGCGAGCCTGAATTGCAAATCACGCTTCGGCACCCCGTGGTCGCCCACGGATTGTTCGGAGTATCCCAACAAGTTACCATGATAGGCTTAGCTCCGGACGATTGCAGGATTTTTAAGGAGCGAGTGGAAACCTTGGCTCAACTTTAATTCGTGCTGTTTCCCCAATCCGGAAACTCGAGGCCTCAAGGGGTGGGGGTTGAGGCCCTCAGCTTCCCTTTTGGGGAAGTTCGGACCCGCGCCGGAATCAAAACACGCAGAAACCTGCCACCCCCGAGAACTCGTCACGCTCCAGACCCCACAAACAACTCGAGGGGAGCTTCTCTTCCGGAAAAGAGCCGCATCCCCTCGAATTTAAGAACTAGAATTTTCTAAGTCGAAAATCGCTTAGTAACGACCGCGTCCACCGCCGCCGCCGAAGCCGCCGCGTCCACCGCCGCCGCCGAAGCCGCCACGTCCACCGCCGCCGCCGCCGCCTTCACGAGGAACCATAGGCTTCGCTTCGTTCACGGTCATAGCGCGACCGTCGAAGTCCTGGCCGTTAAATTTGTTGATCGCATTAGCAGCTTCAGCGTCGGTCGACATTTCGACGAACCCGAAACCTTTGCTGCGGCCGCTGTCGCGGTCCATGATGATCTTTGCGGATTCAACCGTCCCGCATTGCGAGAAAGTATCCATCAAAGTTTGATCGTTTGCGGAGAATGGCAGATTGCCGACATATAACTTCTTACCCATAAAACCTCCTAAGGCTGGGAGCCGCTAAAGAGGATATAGGCACTATGCCCGCAGACCCTTGTAGAAGCAAAATTGACTAACCCGTATTAACTAACACACTGCTATGTAAAAGGCTAGCACTACTCGCGAGATATTACGGCTTTCAAAATATGGGCGGCAATTTCGGGGTTTTCTTTGAGCCGGCGCATCGAATAGCCGTACCAATCCTCACCATAAGGCACGTAGACCCGAACCTTGTGCCCGTCCTTGACGAGTTCGTCGCGCTTGTTATCGCGGACCCCCAGGAGCATCTGGAATTCGTAACGATCTTTGGCAACGCTCCTTTTGGCAATCGTCTCCCTCGCAAAATCCAGCAACACGTCGTCATGGGTTGCAATCGCCGCGTGGAAGTCGTTATCGAACATATATGTCAAAAGTTTTTTGTAATTCGCCTGAACCTCTTCGCGACCCTTAAACGCAATCGCGGCGTCCTCTCGATAAATCCCTTTGCACAATCGGACATCGGGTTTCAGCGCAAGGAGAGACTTCAAATCCTCTTCACTTCTTCGCATATACGCCTGAAGCACGATCCCCGTGTTCTCAAAACCTTCCGCACGCAACTTGCGATACTGATTCAGCGTGCGCGTGGTATAAGGCGAGTTTTCCATGTCAATTCGCACAAAACGATCTACGGCTTTTGCTTTTTCAACGAGCTTTTTGAGGTTCCCGTAACAATAATCGTCGTCGATATCCAAACCCTGTGAGGTAAGCTTGGTTGAAATTCCTGAGCGCAAATTCTTTTTATGAATTGCCTCCAAATTATCCATCGCCGCTTGAGTGGCTTGCTCCGCCCGCTTGCGGTCGCTCACAAATTCCCCGAGCAGATCCATGGTCGCCCAAATATTTTTGGAGTTGAGGTCCTCAACGACCTTCAAGCCGTCTTCGAGCGTTTCGCCCGCGACGTACTTCTGCGCGAATGCGTGAACAAGGTTCTTCGGAATAAACGGCAACGCCTTGGAGATGAGTGATTTGAGCATAGGGATGTTTTAGCGGATTGGGGGCGCGGTGGCAACCGGGTAGACAGGTGGATAGACCTTGACCCCTAACCGCCTCTACTTAAGTTGTAAGTCTATGAAATTGCGCATAAAAATAGACAAAGGGTTGGCTCGGCGCTTGCTTCACAAAGCCGCAACGAGTTCTTGGGTCGTCTATCAGAAAGAAGAGTGATTATGAAACGAGTAATTTTGGTCATGGCAAGTAGTCTCATGTTTTTGGGTAACCTGGGTTACGCGCAGGACTCCCGAGACGAAAAATCACATCTCCTCTCCCTGGGCGGCGTCGCAGGCTCTGAGGGCTTTGGCGGCGAGCTCAAATATGAATATAAGCAAAATGATTTTGGCGATTACGGTGTCGTCTTAGCAGCTGGAAATTCTGGAACGCACCCCATGGGGAGTGTTCGCTTTGATCAAACTAAACTTAATGTAAAAAAAGGAGAGCTCTACTATCAGACCGTCGGCGAAGTGATGCGAATGACTCCTGAAGCCTATGAGTTTAACCTGGGCGCACTCGCAGGTGCCGCTGCTTTTAGTACAGGTAGCCGGGAGAGTTTGGACCAGCCCGCTGTTGGACACTACTCCATTGTTCCCCATTTGGGAGCTGTTTTCCCTATTGGATTAAAAGGGCAACATGACATGAGCCATCTCGCGGCCGGCGTCGGCATTGAAGTGCGGCAGCCACTCCTTAAGGGCCTTGATCTCGAAGTGGATGCCAAAGCTTTGCTCCTTCTTACCGGAGTAAACGCAGATCACACGGACACCTATAACGAAACAGACACGACAAATGAGCGCAATGTCAAAAACGTTACTCGCAAACAGCAAGACGGCGTTGGGTCGTTACTTTATGCCCGCGCCGCTTTAACTCAGAAACTGGGCGAAAGAGCATTTGTCAGTGCGGAGGCGATTGCGGACCGATACAATTCCTCCTTCACTTCGTTTGATGCAGCTGGCGCTCAGGATGGGCAAGGCACAGACAACCGCACGGGTTTTGTGGGCAAACTTTCAGCAGGATTTGCGTTCTAAACATCAAATTCTAAGGTAATAAAATCAAAGGGCTCGCGATCAGGAAAGTATCGTTATTACTAAGCGAGGTAAACCCATCGCAGAAGTTATCCCGATTGCGGCCCCAAAAACGAAGCCGCAACCCGGCCTACTCGTCGACGCCCTTTTGTCAGAAGAAGATATCGTATCCCCGCTAGGTTCCCGCCTTTGGAAAGCTGCAGAATGAAGTTTCTCCTCGATACCCATGTCTGGATCTGGTGGAACTCAAAGCCCAGCGCCCTTTCCGCTCGCGTTCTCAAACTCATTCAAGAGGCTCACTTTTGCTTGCGACGGCAGAGACTGGATTCAGGCTGCGCTCAACATCCCTTCGCTAAGAGTGGTTGAACTAACGCCTGAGATTTCCTGGCAATCGACCCAACTCCCACAACCCTTTCATGATGATCCTGCTGATCAAATCATTGTCGCCACCGCGCGAGTGGAAAAGGCCGTGCTACTTACTGCGGACCCATTGATCCGTAAATATCCGCATGTCCGCTCAGATTGGTGACAGCTATCACGCATGAACCTTGTCACTCTTCTCCGCCGCCAAGGGCTGCCGCACAGGCCAGGTGATACTACCTGAAAAAATATAACCGAGGATTCAAAAGGAATTTATTGACGAAGGCTTTGGATTCCGCGTGATCCTTAGGAATGTCCCAATGGTGAAAGTTCGTGGAGTTTGGACGCCCAAGCTTAACTATAAGCAGCTTGCAGAAACGGTTTTGAGTGCGCTGGCTTTTAATCCTTCCCGTTTGACTGGAGCCGAAGTCAAAGGGTCATCCAACTGTCATGGGTTGGGCTACTGAAAAGGATATCAGGATGTTCATTCTTTCAAAGCTTAACGTAAAGGCAGTTTTGATTGCACAACTGTACACAGAGCTGGAATCAGTCGCCTCCGAAAAACAGAAGCCTCTTGATTTGGATTTAGAGAAGTTGGCGGCTTAAGACCCTCATGCTGCGTCGTCAAGTTTCTTGGTGCGGTCTTTGGCGACGGCATCACCAGGTCGATACCCTATTTATGCTTTTTCTTGGTCTTAGAACCAACTTGGCCACCGGATTTTCGAGGCTTCAATTGTTTAAGGCGCGAAACGGCCGCTTCAAAGTCTTCTTCCACAAAACTTTTTTCATCGATTGCGACTGATCGATATTTTTCGAATTCTTGTTCAGCTTTTGCAAGAGCGAATTCATGACTAATCTTGCCGGTGTGAGAAAGGATTTCGCGATCACTTAATCGTAAGAACTCGTCAAGCCTGATAATCCAATCCTTCATGTACATCGGGCGACGCCCCTTCGCCTGAAGCTCCGCTAATTCGAGATAGGCACTGACAATACGATTGAGAGCATCCAGCTCCTCTTTTTCAAGGAAATTCTTCGCAACTGCAACATCCGACTTCTTGGGCTTGTGACCTGTCCATGATGTGAGACCAATATTTGGCTTTGTTGCATCTACGCGCTTAACGATAACTTCCGCAGCGGTATTTCCATGTGCTGCCCAATGCATTTTGTTTTGAAGGGTCGCAAAGAAACGTTGAGACAAGTCAGCACTTGGGTCGTAATCCACGCTTGTGGCGTAAATATCCAATACCTTCCGCCAAAACATTTTTTCAGAAGATCTAATGTCTCGGATACGGGCTAGCAGTTCGTCAAAATAGTCAGCCCCAAGAGGTGACCCGCTTTTCAGGCGTTCATCATCGATGACAAAGCCTTTAACGAGAAGTTCCTTGAGTTGCGCAGATGCCCAGTTTCTGAACTGAGCCCCACGATTGGAGCGGACCCGGTAGCCAACGGCTAGAATTGTATCAAGATTGTAATGATCTACTAGCCGTTCCACAGCCCTTGACGCCTCTTGTTGAACTATCCGGAATTTCCGGATAGTTGCCTCAGGACTTAGTTCCTCTTCACGATAGATGTTTTGAATGTGCTCATTGATTGTTTTAACAGAGACTTGAAATAGATCTGCCATGAGTCGCTGAGTTAGCCATACCGTATGGTCTTCAAAGCGCACCTGGATTTTGGTTTGACCCTCATCGCTTTGAAATAATATGATTTCGCCGTGGAGTTTAACGGTTGTCATGGTTTTCTCCGAATCCCCGCAAATAGAGTAGGAGTGACGATGGAGTTTGGGTTAAATGGGTTTGCGCTCTCAGCCATAATCTATTCTCTTTGTAATCCCAGAAGTTACACTACTTATAGTTGGAGGTCAAAATCTTGTAGTTGGCTTATAGCTGGATCAAATGGCCCTGAGTCCACGGGCACAACAAGTTGGGGGCCAAATGAAAGGGGAATGATTATGTGATTATGCCTCTCCTCCTGCCCCGCCATGTCTCCGCCGACACATGTTACCTTTCCCACAAAGTGATGCCTCTTGGACATCTCCTCACTCCTAGAGGCCCCAATTCAAATTTCAAATCGCCGTTTCCAAAGGCTATTTCCAGCGCAACTCACGGCACCCTTTTAGCAATATCCAACGTATCTATGGCAAAAATGAACCCTTCTCCGCTCCTCGGACTTATCATCGTATCGATGGCGGTATCAATGACCGCGTCTCTCACCGGGTCTAATGCCATAGCGGGAAATCGCCTCACGGCAACCGATCAATTACAAAGAATTGCTAAGCCCGTAAGAGTTGGGAGCTGTTGGAAAGTCGGCGAAACACTCACTTGCGATGATCAACCGAAAACCATCGCACGCTTTGCTCACGAAAACGCCGCCGGAAAAGCACTTTCAGCGAAGTCGACAAAGAAGGTGTTGGTTTTGGTTGATCCCGCTCTTTTGAATGACGACAGTCACTGGTATTATTTTGAGAAGTTTGTCTGCCAGCTCCAAGACCGAGATGATTGCTCCGACCTTAAGAAACAATTGCGAACCCAAATTGATCAATACGTCACGGATCTGAGCAACGAAGGGATTCAGGCCTATAGACTTGATGTGGTGGCCTCAGATCCTGCTTACAAAGATCCTCAAGCGTTGAGAAACCTAATTCACGCCTATTATAACGCTTATTCAATCGAAGGGGTCGTCCTCATCGGCAAGTTTCCCTATACGGTCGTTGTTGAGAGTTTTTGCAAAAAGGTTACCGCCTCCTCCGGCCGAACCCGATGTGTTAAGTTAGGCGATCCGATGATCTATTATACTGATACTATCTTAGGGGACATGGACGGAAACTGGGACAAGGTGTTTCACTCCGGTTCAACTGATTTTATGAGCGGGTATCAAAAAGTTTCTTTATCAAACTATTACGAAGTAAATGATGCTGAAAAATTTGGTAAAGAGTTAGCCGAGCAAGACCCGTATTTCGCCTCACCCGAAATCTGGGTCTCTCGAATCGACGCCGAAAGAGCAATCGGAGGATCATCGTTCTCGCAGAAAACAGGCGCTATTGCTGACGAAACCTTTGTGACCGTTTATCTTGAAAAAGGAGTAGCGTATCGGCTGTTTGTTTCGAATGCGGAAAATATGGCGAGCCAAGCTTTAACCGAGGAACAACTCCCCCTGATTCAATCACTCCACGACGCGGAGACGAACGTTCAAGTTGGCACTCTTCCCCATTTTGGAACCTCCGTTTTAACGGTGGTCAATAAGAGCGGACCTTATCAAGTGATGTTGGATGTTTCGGAGGCTCGGGGGCGTTTTGTTAAATTTGGTTCGGTACAAAAAAAGCCCTCTCTTAAAATCCAAAAGATCACTCCTAAAAACATGAATCTTGATACGATTGTGCCTGATCAAATCATACCTATCACCACCAAAGTCAATGTGTCGGCGCCTTCATCCCCTTCAAAGGAGTTGACCCTGTATTCGAGATACTTCACCCGCAATCACGCGTTTCGGACCGGCAAGTGGAATCCGATTTCTAATATGATTCGGTTCTTTGATGGCGAATTTTTTGATTTACATCCAGATCAATTGGAGACGATTGCGAGCGCTGGGGTCACGCAGATGCCGACTGCGGCTTCGTTTAATCAGGATGTTTTCTTAAGCCAGCTCTTTGGCTTAAAAGGATATGACAAAGCGGGGATTCCGGTTTTTGGTAAAACTTATAAATATGGATCTCTCATGATTCACTCGTGGGAGGGAGGGCATGCTTTCCACGATAAACCAGAGGGAAGTGAAAACCAAACGGTTAGCATGAGCACGCTGATTCAACTGAGCGAGGAAAACACGCCTGCGAATATTCTATTTTTCATCAATCACGGTTGTATTAATTCGAACATTGACCCGTTTTTCGGATACCCCGATACCGGTTCGGTCTATCTTTTTCGATTCGGCGGATTGGTTCACTTTGGCTTAGCCTCGCTGGGTGGGAACGGTTTTTATCAAAAAGTTCCCGAGACCTTTTCCAAGGGTGGAGACGCGGGCACGGGATATCTCAATTCGGTACGCATGCAGGAGGCTTTCATTACAGAGAGCATTAAGAAGAATGGCGACAATGACCAACTCTTTAAGAAACGCTCATATTTCACGGTTCTGCTTGGCGATGGGACACTCTTGAGCGACTACGGGAGCAAGTGAGATTGAGCTGTTTCCTTAAATAGGAAGCTCGTGCCTTCAACCCCCCACCCTTGAGGCCTCAAGCTTCCTCATTGCGGAAATTCGAAGAATCCGCGTTACCGATTATCCCTCTTCCCAACGCTCCACTACACCCCTCCCCCCCGCTCACCTGCTCTGCGTCTGTAAACTCCTTGGACACCTCGATCAATATTCCTGTAAAAAGCCCGCAAAAAACCCTCGCTAACCTACCGTAACCGTTGGGGTCGATTTAGCGCATGCACAAAAACCCCTCGAAAACTCGATGGCACGAGACTTGGATAAGCACGATGCGGTCGCAGTAGTATCGACCAGAGGAACTTATGGCAAATGTAGTTACAAAAGAAACAGTCGTTAGAAAAGTGAAACACCTGGCAACGATTCTGGGGCTCGCCACCTTGGCGCTTTCGCTCACAAGTTGTGGACCTGTCGCACCGAGTGTGGACAAGTCCCAGTTCCTGGCTTCGCAAAGCGCGACTTCAGGTCCTCAAGTCAACAGTGACCTGTTCTCGATTCAAGTGCTACCGGTCAAGACTCAGGTTCTCAACATGGAAAACACCGCAGGCGCCCTTAAAGACACGACTGACATTATCAAAGTCGTAAACTTCTCCAAGAACGCCACTTCAGGCGGCTTAAGTGATTTTTCAAACTCCGGAAAAATGAGCTTCGAACTCTCCTTTGATGGACTCCCTGCAAAGCAGGTCGTGGCAATCATCAAGACCAACAAAAGTTCCAGTGAAATTTCGTCGTTAGGCTTCGACGCTGCTCGCCTCTCCCTTAAACAAACCGGCGAAACAAAGTGGAGCTTGTCGCTCGCCGCAGGCACTGCAGCAGAACTTGCAACAGCTATCCAAACAGAAGCCGTTGAGATCACCTTAGCGTTCACTCGTTAATTAAAGGCTTCGCCCCCTCAAGAGATCCTTGACCACGCCATACATGACTTCAGGTAAGGACTCCAGATGCGGAACTTCCCGCATTACGCCTTTGCCTTTTTGCGCAAGCTCTCGACACAGCTCATAGCTTGAGCGCTCTTTACCCATTTTTAAGACTACAAGGTGCGGAAACCGGTGTGCAAGATACGCAGGATCTCTCCCTGCGGTGTATTTGCCATCAGACAAAAGGACGGTAGAGGGTGGCTTCCGCGCCGCCCCTCGAATGCGACGTCCCTTACCGCCTGATTGAATCAATCCAAGCGCGCACTTCATCCCCTCTTCAAGATGTGTGTAGCCTTGCGCCGGAACATCCAAGAATCTCTCAACCAACTGCTGAATCGTGATTCGCTCATCAGGGCGCTTCAAAACTTGCGCTTCGTTTTCAAAGGCCACGACTCCGATGGGATCCTCTGGGAACTGTAACAAGACCACCGCAACCGCCACCGCGGTCAGCGCCAGTTTCTCACCCGTCATCGAAAGACTTGTATCCACGCACAAAATCACAGACTGCGGCCGGTGCTCTGGATAGGTCATCCAGATTTTATCGGCCGAAGCTATGCCTTTGCCCGCAATATCGGGTGAATCCTCAAGGGTCATTTCGAGTTCGATCTCGGCTCGGTCTGCATGGGCGCCTAAGTCACTCAGCAGTTCCGTTTTCTGCTCCTCCGGATGAACCACCGAACCCAGGATCTCTCTCGCGCGCGCGAGAATCGCATTCGCTGAAATCCGCCTCAAGCCCTTCGCGAGATTTTGAAGCGATGGCGTGTTCTTAAACTCATGGTAACGAGTGGCAATATCCCAGGCGCTCATCGCCTCAAGCGTTGGGTCAAGATCTGCAGGCGAAAAATCAGCTCCGGCCAACATCTCAGGCGACAAAAAGCGCGGTTCTTCGGGAGAACCGGTCGCCGCTTTATCCCAGAAAATGGATCTAAATTTACTGGAATCCGTTAGCGCTTTTTTTTTTGATTGCTCGGCTCAGCACTCATTGGCCCCGAAAGCACCTTTTGAATCGCTTCGCGCAAGAAATCCTCAAACTCATTTTTTGAATTTTCGGCTGCTTCGGCATTAGGCTCAAATTCAATTCGATTTGGGAGAGCTAAAAGAGCGGCCTCAAAAAAGGATTCCTCAAAAGCACCTGCTTTTTGGAGCAGGACCACCCATAACTCCGCCACCGCCAAGGCCGCCCTTACCGAGCCTCCTCGACGAACCAGGGGATGCCCTCGAGTCAAACGTACTAAATCCACCGCGTGACCAATGATCTTTTCTTTGATCTGAGCCGCGACCTTCTTTGCGCCGGGTTGCCTTGCGAGGTTTGCGCGCACAATCTCACGCTCGTCATCTGAGGTCTGGTAGTCGAGCACCACCAACTCAAAACGATCCATGATCGCTTCGCTCAGATGCGAGGTAGCCACAAACTCTTTTGGATTTTGGGTTGCGACCACCAAAAAACCTGGCTTCGCCCGCACTTCGCCAAAACGAGGAACCACCACAAGTCGCTCATCCACGGCGGGCAGAAGAATGTTCTGCACCCCTTCAGGGAGGCGATTGAGTTCATTAATAAAGAGCACGCCGCCCGCCTTCATCGCTTCGACAAGAGGGCCCGGGATAAAGGCCTCTTTTGAAAACCCCTTCTTCACGACCAGTGGAGGATCGAACCAACCCGAAAGCTTATGCTCCGAATAGCGCGCGTCCCCATCAATCCGAAAAACAGGAACTCCCAGCTCGTGACAGACTGCAAGCGCCAGATGCGTTTTACCTACGCCTACAGGTCCTTCAATAAGGACGTTGCGACCCGCCTCAAGACACGCGCGAACGCGTCTGAGTTCTGCTTCGCGTCCAATGAGCTCTGGGATTGCCCGAGTGGGTTTCATTTAGTTTTGCCCTTTTTCTTGGCGGCGGGCTTCTTCGCCTTGGCCTTCACGGGTTTTTCCTTACGCCTTAACAGCTCATCCAAAATATAGCCCGCAACTTCAGAGGGCTTCGTGCCGACCCCAAAACCTGCGTCGAAGCCACACTCCAGCGCCATGGGATGCGTGAGTCGTGGCCCCCCCGAGACAAATATCATCTTATCGCGCAAGCCCGCCTTCTCCGCGCGCTTAATAAGATCCTTCAAATCACGAATGTGAATATTATGTTGGGTTACAACTTTAGAAACCAAAATCGCGTCGGCCCCTTCGCGCTCCGCGATTTTGAGAAGCTCCTCATTGGGAACTTGCGCTCCTAGGTTCTTGGCATCAATCCATTGATAGCGCTCAAGGCCGTAATCGCCTGCAAAACCCTTCATGTTAATAATAGCGTCAATGCCCACGGTGTGGGCATCATAACCGGTACAGGCGCCAAAGACTTTGAGCTTGCGGCCAATTTTGGTGCGAATCTCTTCATCGATTTCGTCGCGTCCCCGTTTTTTGGAGTCAACTTTAAGAACCTTGATCTGCGTAAAATCGATGGTGTGCTTGAGGTTTCCGTAAACCACAAAGAACGCAAAACCCTCGCCCGCCTTTTCCATCGTGGCGACCTTGATTTGTTCATAGCCCATTTTCTGAACGAGCAGGACCGCAGCTTCGCGCGCTTCGGGAGAAGGCTCCACGGGGAGTGTGAAGGCTAGTTGGACGGTTCCATCCCCTTGGATATCGCCGTAGGGCTTTAGTTTCTTGAGGTCAGGTTTCGCAGTTTTGGATAATGTTGCCATTTCTATTTCCTATTTCCTAAAGCAGCTCAAAAAACGGATTAAGGTAACCCTTGTCCCGCTCGATCACTCCGTCATAGCCTTTTCCACCCGTTTCAGTCCGACTCACTTCGGCAAAAGCCCGCTCTTCAATTGCTTTGAGAAGGCCTTTAGCTTGAATCATTTCGAGGTGCGCCAAGGTGTCTGTGAGAACTTTTTGCGCCCACTCTGAAATCACCCCGTGAGGTTTGTACTCAATTTCTCGGCCCAGGTCTTTTGCACCATTGAAAATGTATTTGGCGTTCTTGATGCTCATCCAACGATCCTGCAGAAGGGGCGTGTGCATCGCCTCAGTCGGCATTCCTAAGAGTTGAATCGTTTGTCCGGTCAAGACCCCGACAAAATTGAACATGGCATCCATCAAGTGACTGTAAAAAATATCACCGCACTTAAATCGCGTCGGCGGCATGAACTTGATCGGGGCTTCAGGGAAAATGTCGCGAGTCATTTGCGCGCGCGCGATCTCCTTTAGAAATACGTTAGGATGCTCTGGATCCATCTCCTGCGCATGGCCTAAACCCATGAGATGAGGCTGCATGAGGGCATTGAGCGCGAAACGCTCATTGATAAATTGAGAGGCCAAAACCTGATGCCCATTTTCAATCGCGTCCGCGGTGGTGAGGTAGTTGTCCTCGCCTGTGTGAATCACAATCTGGGAGAGCGCGATGATTCTTCTCGAAAAATGCTGGTCCACCAGCGTGCGCTTGGGATTGATATCCCGAAAGAGAATTCCGTACATGGCGTCGTTAAGCAGGAAATCCAGGCGCTCCAGCGCGCCCGCTGCCGCAATCTCCGGCATGCAAAGGCCTGAGCAATAGTTCGTGAGTCTCAGATAGCGACCCAGCTTCTGGCCTTCGTCATCTAAAGCCTCGCGCATGATTCTAAAATTGGCCTGCGTGGCATAGGTTCCGCCAAAACCCTCAGTTGTCGCTCCATGCGGTACATAATCCAATAGCGATTGAGCCGTGCTTCTGATGACCGCTATGGCATCGGCACCTGCTTGAGCTGCGGCCCGGGCTTGGACCACATCTTCATAAATGTTTCCGGTCGCAACGATGACATAAATCAAGGGACCATTTTTTCCGGTCGGATCAAAAGGGTCGTGAAGTTTTTTGCGAAGCGCATCTCGCTGTTCGCGGCGGGCAATTAAAGTTTCAACGCTCTTTTGCGCGAGCTCAATTGCTTTTGCGGCAACTTCTTTATCACTCGCACGAGGCAGCGTGAGAAGATTGATCTTGCGATTCGCAACCACTGTCGCGAGCTCCGGGGCAGTCATCTTCTTTTGGATCATGCCGTTTACAAACCAAGAGAGCACGCCTTTGCCCAAAGCCTTCTCTTTATGTAGATCTTCGACGATGACATTCACCTCGGGGAAAAACTGCCCCTGCGATTCACGAACAGCGCCCTCAACACCCAAAAGCCGCAACACTGCGCGCTCAATAGCGACTGTGGTGTTTTTTGCGATCATCCCAGAGATCGGAACCGCAATTCGCTCCGCCAGCTCTCGGCAGCGATCAATGAGTCCCGTATCAAGTTGAAGATGTGCCATAACAATTACCTTCCCAAAAAAGTCTAAGTGTACTGCTGCGTGAAGATTGCCTTAAGCTCTCGGTTTTCACGAACAAGATTTAAAGCCAGATCCGCGTGTCCCTCTGTGTAGCCATTGCCGATTCGCAGATCGACATCCGCGCCTACTCCTTCAGCGCCCAATGCTGCGCGCGTGAAGCTTGTGGCCATGCTAAAATAGTAGACGATCCCTTTTGGGCGACAGGAGAGCACGCACGACATCTCGGTTTCTGGAATGTTAGCGACGTTAATCACCACATCTCCCATATGCCCCCGAGTCGCGGACCAGACTTTTTCCATGACCTCTACTGCATTGCGAGCATCGGCTTGAATCACATCGTCAACAAAGGAGAGTTCCTTGAGCCTGGCAATGGCCGCATCCGAATAGTCCACGGCAATTGTTCGCACGCCTGGTTTTCGCTTCGCTTCAGCCAGACACAGAATTCCCGATTTTCCGCCGCCTCCGATCACGACCACGGTTTGATTCGCCTTCACCAACTGACGCGTTTGAGCAGGCGCACCGGCCACGTCCAAAATAGCGAGTGCAACCGTCTCCGGAAGATCGTCGGGAAGCTTTGCGAAAATCCCTGAGGCAAACAAAATGGCGTGTCCTTCGATATCGACACGATCAATCTTGGTGTGAATCTTTTTAATTTTTCGAATTTGAAGCGGCGTCAGCGATAGCGAAACGAGGGTGGCGATTCGATCGCCCACAGAGACGGGTTTTTCTTTAAGTGGAAAAGAGGGCCCGATTTGGGTCACGCGCCCGATGAGCATTCCTCCGGATCCCGTAACGGGATTGTGGTGCTTGCCTCTTTTGGCGACAAGTTCGAGAATATGTTTTTCGATTTTGCCGGGATCGCCGCCGCAGGCTTCCGAAATTTGATGAAAACTTGCGGAATCAATGTTCAGGCTCTCCACCTCAATCAACAACTCGTCTTCAGCGATCGGGAGAGAGGGGTCTAGGGCATCGGCCTGCTGGGGCAAGAGGCTACGCTTTAGCCCTGGAGTCTGTATAACCCTTTGAATTCCTAATGGATCTGCCTGTCTTAACTTTGTCATTTTCGGTCACCCGTCCCTTCGCGCGCTCGGTATTTTCACCTATATTATTGAGTATTATTGAGGACTTCCACTCTTCTTTTTGATTTCGCAGCTTGGCTCGGGTTTTTGCCCCGCGTAAATGCCTAATTTATTGACAGCTAATTGGAGGAATGACACCCCTTGCAGGTTTTTGAGAAACCGGTATTAATTCAAGTGCTCGTAATTAAAGTGGTTTACACGTTACAGTGCGGTGCATTAAATTGGCCCACACCTTGCTCTTAATCCCATTGAGACCGGAACCTTGGAAGGTATCCCGGCTCATTTGAACCTCAGCCAAGAGGCTGAAGTTGAGGAGTAGATTTATGAGTATTGCGAAAAAATGTCACACCTTTGGTAAGTCACTAATCATCGCGGTGGTGCTGGTTAACTTGGTTCCATTCTCAGCACTGGCAAAACCCTTAACCAAGGCACAGAAGATCGCTGCAGCCAAAAAGGCGAAGGCGCTGGCGGCACAGAAGCTAACAGCACCTCAACCTGCCGCAATTGCCGCACCTGACGCCGTGACCAAGGCCGAGCTTCAAAAAGCATTGGATGAAAAAGCGACGCAAATTGTAAGCGCAGTTGAAGCAACTTTAAAAAGAGAGCGTGAAGCAGCGGTTGCCGCCGCTGCCGCAGAAGCCGCAAAACGCGCTCCTGCCGTTGCAGCCAAGTCTGAGTCCCCTGCTCTCCCAGCTGCTGGCCCTCAGTCAGCAGCTTTACCTGCTGCCGCCGCCAAGGTCGAGCCCGCAGCAAAAGCCCCAAAGTTTGATGAACTCACAATGGCCGAAATCCCTGGCGCGTTTCTTAATTTTCAACTCGTAGAGGAGAACGCTTCAACCGCCGGTTCCAAAGCCACCTTTTTCGGAATGGTTTTCGATGATTGCCAAGGCTTCTTCGATATTCAAAACACCTCTCTGAATAGAGATATCTCTACCGACAGCTCTGCCCCGAACGGCTCTTCGATTGGATTTTCGATCCGTGACGAAGACGGCAAGGGACGAGCCTGCATGAGAAAACATAAATTAGCGGGCGATGTTTGCGGCAAGACCGCGCCTTTGACTTGCTCTCGTCTTTCCAGAGTCTATCCCGGTGCTACTTTCGATATGACTGCCGAAAAAGACGGTACCCCTCGTCTGTGTCACCTTGATCCAAACAACGATCTCACCCCGCTGATTTGTGAAGACTTCAGCCCCGCTCTCCCTAAGCACCTCACGCTCAAGACGAGACGGGATCTCAAATTGCGGGCAGCAATCGCGAATAACACGAGAATCACGGAGACTTGCCGAGGCAATTTAGACGAACTCGCCCAGGCTCGTGAGGCGGCTGACAAACTTCTCGACCTCAAAGTTACTCAGGATGTCGTGGACAGAATCAAAAAAGAACTCGACGCTGCTGAAAAGGCGCTGAACGCGAAGAAAACTTCCGATGATCTCGCGTCCCTCACCTCTCGCGTGAAAAAAGCAACGATTGATGACCTCGAGTCCCTCCGTGAAGAACTTGGCGCATACGCTAAAGCTAACCCAGAATCTGGAGAGAAACTTGCGCCCCTGTATCACGATATCGCACTCAAGTACGTCAACCGCAAGAATGCCGACGGCCCTTCTTTCCAAGCTGCTTCTGACACTTTAGCCGAAGCCGGTGAGCTCTCGGGTCTGAAACCTCAGACTCAATTACGACTTGAAAACTACCAACTCGACCTTGCAGTCGGCAACGTTCAGACACTGGGACAGTACGGAGTGCAGAACAACTACATGTTCTACCCTGCTTACTACTCGCTGATGAACGACCTTCAAACTAAAGCGATGTCCTCTTGCAGCGGCCCTTACGCAAGCCAAGAAGCCTGCGCAAGTGTGATGACGGCGTCACGAGCGGCTTCACAGATTCCAGTAAAGGCGCAGCAAATTGACCAACAACGCATGCAAGTCCAGCAACAAATGCAACAAGCCATGGGCGCAGGCGGAATGACGATGCCGATGAATGGCGGAATGGCCGGCCCTTCAGGCGGAATGGGCGCAGGACTTGGCTTCGGATTCGGCGCACAAGGACGGATCTAGAATCTAACAAGCACAATCGCATCGCGTTAAAAACCGAACCCTCAAAAGCCCTCAGCTGATAAAGTTGAGGGCTTTTGTTTTTTTTATTTGACGTTCGCTTTGATCCGAGTTTACTTCTAGGGAGTTGATTTTGTTTTATCTTTTTAAGGGGGTACTCAGATGGCATCCGGTTCAGTAAAATGGTTCAACGATAGCAAAGGTTACGGTTTCATTCAGGCAGATGGCGTGGAACGAGAAGTTTTTGTCCACTATACGGCTATTACGGGCGAAGGTTTCAAAACTCTCGCTGAAGGCCAAGTAGTGAATTTCGAACTCATCGATGGCCCTAAAGGCCCCCAAGCTTCGAACGTCTTGAAGGCGAACTAAAGCCCATTAGAAATTTGAAATTCTCAAAGCAGGGTACTTCGGTACCCTGCTTTTTTTTTGCTCTTTATCTGCGGGCTTTGGGGGCCTAATCCAGTCCTGGGTACTTTTTAAGCGTCGCCGGCGGCTCCGGGATTTCAATCGACGTGACCGGAATCATGCAATACATCGCTGAAAAAAGCGCCGTCGCATAGTGGTTTCCGCTCTTTTTAAGCCCGCCAAAAGGCAACTTCGAAGAGCCTCCCACGGTCGAGCGATTCCAGTTGATCAAACCCGTTTCGAGTTCAGAGACGCATTTTTCAAACACGCTCCGGCTCCTCGTAAACACGCTTGAAACCAGACCGTATTGAGTGGCGTTTGCAAGCGCAAGCGCGTGATCAAGATTGTCGGTGGTCAAAATCGCGGCATTAGGACCAAAAATTTCGGTCTGCTGATAAACGCTTTTCAAGGCTGCTTCGACCGAGTTTTCGGAAACCATGCAAATCGAGGGGGTCACATAATTGGCCCCGGAACCCTTTACGCCTTCAACTTCTATGGATTTTCCGCGCATAATCACTTCGCACTTTTCGCGAGTCGCGATCCCAATGAACTTCATGTAGCGATCAACCGCTCCCTGATCAATCATGGGGCCCATAAAGGGCTGATTCAGGGGATGTCCAATCGTGAAGGTCTTCGCACGCTGGTGAAACCGAGACAAAAACTGATCCAGCAGGTTTTTATGAACGATAATCCGACTGGTCGCCGTGCAGCGCTGGCCAGCGGTGATAAACGCGCCCACTAAAGTTTCTTGAATGGCATATTCGAGATCGGCGTCTTCCCACACAATCGCCGAATTTTTTCCACCCAATTGAAGCACCAGGAGCTTCCAGTGCTGCTGAAGCGTTTCCTGCTTAATACGGGTCCCGACTTCAAAGGAGCCCGAAAATAAAACCCCCGCGACATCGGGATGCGCACAAAGCCTTCGCCCCACTTCACGCTCGCCTTGCACCAGATTGAAAACGCCGGGTGGAAATCCCGCCTCCTCAAAGCACTCCGCTATCACTTGACCCACAAAGGGAGTCTTTTCGGAGGGCTTCAGAACAACCGTGTTGCCCGAAGTGATGGCGGGAACAATATGTCCCAAGGCGACGCTTCCTGGAAAATTAAACGGGGTGATGACTGCTAAAACCCCCAACGGTCGATAACGGGTGACTCCAGCGATGTCTCCATCGGAAACTGAAAGCGCGATCTCTTTGGGCGCACGATTCGCGTCATCAAGGGCAAATTTAACTTTTCCCAACATCGATTCAAATTCGGTCTCAGACTCCCATAGCGGCTTGCCTGTCTCACGAGAGATAACCTGAACAAGAGCCTCGTGCCGCGCCTCAAGCGCCGTCTTAAGCTTGGAGAGATAATTCCCTCGTGTGGCCGAATCCGTTTTCTTCCAGGTCTGGGACGCCTCGCGGGCACTCGCAACGGCATTTTCAATCTGGCGGTAGGAATAGGTGATTTTTGCAATCTCGTCCAAGGGGTCCGCGGGGCTACGTGCTACCCACTCGCCACTCGGATCCGTGGTGACCTCGAAAATGTTCCGCACAAAACTTCCGCGATAATACAATTTATTCCAGGCTTGTGTCATATACAGGTTTTCTCGATGAGTTTTTCGTAGAATAGAACGGCTTTTTCCAACTCTTCTATCAATACATGTTCATTAGGACCATGAGCGTTGCCGCCCGAAAGCCCAGGACCAAATCCAATAGCTTCATAACCCGCCTGAAAGAACTGTGCCGCTTCACTTGAGGAGGACTGTTTATCGAAGTGCGGCTCCATTCCTGCGGCGGCCATCGCTTCGCGACATTTCAAAATCAAGGGTTGCTCGGCATTCATTTGGAGACCTGAGTTCAACTTAACCCGCCCAAAATTAATATTGAGACTGGGATAGCTTGCCGCAATTTTTTGGACACCTTGTTGTACGGTCTTTTCCATTTCCTCTGCGAAGGTTCCGGGCAAGAACCGGGCGTCAAACTGGAGCTCCAGGCGCCCTGGCTTTTGAATCAGACGGCCAAAATTGAGCGAAGAATAGGGAGGCCGATAAGCATCGTCACGGGACTTCGTGAGCTCCTCCGCCGAGATCGTGAAAAACCGAAGGACCTCGAGAAAACAGGGGAAAAGCGTATCGGGTAAAAAACGAATCCCCGTATCGCCTGCTCCTCCAAATTCAACCCGAAAAGAACTGCGCGGCAGGGTGGGGTCCACAGCGGCGTCCGGCTTCGCGACTTCTCGAAAAAACCGTTTGAAGTCTTCAAATTGATGTGAAGTGAGATAGAACTGAATCAAGGAATGATCAGGAACTTTCGAAACGGTATCGCCGCCTTCAAAGTAGGTAAAACGAAGATCAAACCCGCTTTCGATCGTACGATCCACGAAGTTAACGCCTTCATGAATAGCGTTCACGCCTTTTTCTGGAAAGGCCCCGTGCGCAGAGCGCCCAAACGTATGCAGATCAATACGGCGATTAAAGCCGCGCGCATCTCGTTCGATTTGCTGGTAATCAATTGTGAGTTTAAAGGTATTTACGGCTTTGTGCTCAAAAACAACCTTGAGCTCTGACGGCTCTCCCACTGCCACATAGGAAGGATTCAGAATATTTGATTTGATGAGATATTTAATTCCAAAATTCCCCAACTCTTCGCCACAGCTCCCTACGAGATACAGCGGCATTCGAAGCTTCTTCTCGCGAAACTTGGTCACTGCCCTTAGCTTGCAAAGAAAATCAAGCTTGCCATCGGCGGAACCCAATCCAAAAATTTTTCCGTCTCGAACCACAGCCTGAAAAGGATCGCCTCCGGTTTCCGTCCATCCGGTAAGAAGACCGGGCGTCACGGTATCAAGGTGAGTTGAAAGCAAGAGGCCTTTGCGTATTTTTCTATCAACAAGGGGATCGCCGAGGACACCCACCACATTAAACTGCCGCTTGGAGACCCCCTCAAAAGAATGGGTCACCTGCTGAAGGGTCGACCGCAAACCTCGGTCCGTCATCATGGTAGAGACAAAATTGGCGATTTCTTCGTTACCATCGCCGCTGACGGAGCGAATCTTAATGAGTTGCTTAGCGTCTTCTAGAAGTCTTTTCATTTTTCTATGAGATATCACGCGCTTATTTTTGTTGCAAGGAAACCACACCCTTCGCTAACCTAGATAAACAGCGATGAACAAATTCCTTTCTTCAACTTTTTTGGCGCTCTCTTTTCTCGGCCCTTGTCTTTGTTCTCTTCCGGCCACTACAGGCTTTGCCGCCGACCCTTGGCAAGTGATGAAAGAACAGTATTCCGCGGGAAAATACGAGAGCGCAATCTCCCTTCTCCAGGAACACCCTGAAGAAACGAGTAACTATTATTATAACCTTGGAACGCTTTTTCTCCGAACTGAAAAAATGGGAAAAGCGATGGCCTATCTCGAAAAAGCCAACCGTTTAAAGCCATACGACCCCGCGATTCAACAAAACCTTTATGTGGCGCGAGAGCATCTGAGTCGAACTCAGGGGGCAGAAACAATTGACGCCGCCTCTAACGCGATCGAGAAGGTAGCCGACCGCATCTCTCTCAATGAACTCCGGGGGATTCTGGGCATGGTAGGACTGTGCCTTGTCCTGATGTGGCTTAGAGGTTATCTGAAGACACGCAGCATTCAACGCACCTTTTTGACTCTCTCAGGATTTGTCGCCAGCTTAGGCATGCTCATCACCTTGAGTCTGTATGGGGCGCAGCGCATCACAGAGAGCCATCCTGCTGCTGTCTGCTTAGACCCTACGGCTATACGAAGCGGCCCGGCTGATACATTTTTGGAGCTTTCGAAAATCGATGCCGGAACGAAGGTTCGAGCGCTAGGACCCACTGCGACAGCACCGAATTCGACAAACCCCTCCGCTCCCGAAGAACTCTGGAGGCAAATCAAGTTTTCAGAGGACGGAATTGGGTGGGTACGGGCCTCGAACATATTGCTCTTATGAAGAGCTTGTTTTAGTGTCGACCTATGGTTTTTCAGAAGCTTAAATTTATCCTCCCCGTCGTGCTATTTTCTCTCGCCCTTGGCCTGTTTGGTTGCTCCGGAAAGCAAATCGACGAAAACGACCCAGGCGCACTCTTTAGAGAAGCGGAAGAAGAAATCAAAGGCGACCATTATCAGATCGCGATTGAGAAACTTCGCGTGGTCAAAAACAAATTTCCCTACTCTAAGTTTTCGATCGATTCCGAACTCCGCATCGCCGATATTTATTTCCTTCAGGAATCTTGGGGCGAATCCGCGGTCTCTTATGAGTCCTTCAGGGATCTTCACCCTAAACACGAAAAAGCTGCCTATGCGATGTTCCGGGTTGGGAAATCCTACTTCAACGATGTTCCGGGTAATGTCGCACGAGACCTGACGTCTGCTCAAAAAGGGGTCGAAGCCTACGGTGATTTTGTGAGGCGCTTTCCTGCCGACCCACAAGCAAAAGAAGCTCAAACTGATATCGCCACCCTTCGCAAAACCCTAGCCGACAAAGAACTCTATATTGCAAATTTCTATCTGCGGCGCGACCTCCTGGACTCCGCCCGTCCCCGCTTCAAGAAAATTGTCGATCTTTATCCTGAAACACCTGCAGCCACCGAAGCAAAAGAGAAAATTGCGAAAATCGACTCCAAATAGGGGGACGCTTAAAATGCCTCGCGCAGGACTCGATCAGGAAATTCAAGAGCTACTCAATCAGCGTCATTTTGACAAAGCGAAGACTCTTATTGACGGCTGGATTGAGCAGGAGCCGGACAGCGCCGACGCCTTCTATTTTTTGGGCGTCGCTTTTTATTTTCAAGGTCAATTAGGGCAAACGGTTGAGCATCTTAAAAAGGCACTTTCCCTTGATCCCCACCACACGGATGCCAGCATCTGTCTTTCCGTTCTCTATAATGACATCGGAAAATACGACGACGCAGGAAAAGTCTTTGAGCAGGCCAACCAGTCTGTCTCCCAAAAAGAAAAATCAGGAACCGACGAAGTCGATAAAAAATTTGCGGTTAAGCATCTCGAAATTGCCGACCTCTATTATCGCTACCGTCGCTTCGATGAAGCCATTGAAGAATACAGTAAAGCGATCCTACTGGACCCCTCGACGCTCGACATTCGGATTCGTCGCGCGAAGGCTTATGCAAAAAAGGGGTTTTCGACTCGCTCCCTTCAAGAACTCCAGCAACTCAAACGTGAACATCCGGATTTTTTGCCCGGAAAACTTCAACTGGGACTTCTCCATTATAGCCAAGCTAACATTCTGGATGCAGAGCTTGAATGGGAGGGCGTGCTTGAGCAGGAGCCCATGAATCGTGAGGCTCTTGCTTACCTTGAAATGGCTAGAAAAAATCGCGTGAAATCCGCGCCGACCAAAAACTAATTCTGCAGTGCTCGCACGGTAAGCGAAGGCGGAATGTCCCGAATCGCTACCGGACTCGTAACCGGAGCCAGCTCTTCTTTTTCACTCTGAGCATCTGCCGGACGCTTTTGAGAATTAATCGTGATCAAATGCGCGCGAAGCTCTTTGAACATCGGTTGCTTGATTGAATATTCGTTTTCCTGCAGCACCACTTGTTTTGCGATCTGCTCTTTTAAGTTCACAACAATGGGTGCTTTGATGTTCGCCGTCATCTGCGTGATATCTTCTGGGATCGTCAGGATGCTAAACACTGCCGACTGATTCACGTTATCTAATTTCAATTCACGCAGCTCCGCCGCGGATAGGCGCACTGAATAGTCCGTCCTGAAAAGCTTGGGTTCGAGGACAGGAAAAGCAATCTCGGGATTCTCTAGCGACTGGAGCCATAGAATCAGCGTTTCATCGCCCGGATCAACCAGGGCAAAGCGCGTATACTCAGGAAAGCCAAAGATCCCCTGAGGAATTACAATTTTCTCGTCGTCACCGATGGTGAGCTGTCCAAAACGTCCTGTTTTAATGATCACGCTCGTGTCCCCTTTGTTATAGCTTCTTCACGCCTTCAGAGCCTTCGAAACTTGCACCATGCTTACGGCCTTCACTGCTTCCTTGTTTTGATCTTGGATAGCAGCATAGACCTCTTCACGATGAATTTTCGTCTCTTTGGGCGCTTGAATGCCAAGCCTCACCTGTTTACCTTTGATCTGCACCACCACAATTTTAATGTGGTCGTCGATCGCAATGCTTTCCCCGAGCTTTCGGGTTAGTACTAACATAAGATCTCCATATCTGCCTAAAGCAAGTATTCCCTCACGGTTGAACGTTTATTCTAACGCCCCGCCACTTGCAACTGCTACTTTAAAAAATCCATTAAGGTCGGCTGAATCAGCTTATGTGAACTTGCTAACGCGTTTCTCAAAACAGCCTCCTCTCTCGACGAATCACTCACCACCTTTGCCATGTCTGCATCCTCAATTGCTGAACTCAGGCTTGCATTTGTAATATTATGACGCTCCAAAGCGTTGCCCGTACTTTCAATTCCCTGGAGCCGAGAACCGAGCCGAGCGCGCATCGTAATTACGCGGCCCTGAATCTGATCCAAACGCTCTAAAGTTGTGCGAACGCCTTCGGTATCTCCGGTCAAAAGAGAGATTCGAAGATTCTGTATCTCATCAAAAACATTAACATTTTGTGATTGCTCCGGCCCAGGAGCCCCAGCAGATTCAAGTGCGGAGGCCGGGGTGCGCGCCGGGGGTGCGTCATAGCCACTATTCCCGTTATTTCTAAAATCAGATGAGCTCTTGGGCTGCGTATTAAATGCTTCAACTCCAGAGACGTTGGTCGCCACAAAAACGTCTTTTGCGATCTCCACCATCATCTGACCTGCGTCACCTTGGAAGCGCCCTTCTCCATCGATGGGAGGCTTTTGCGTCTTGAATCCTCCGAACAAATATCGATCACCGATCCGTCGGTTTGCCGTCGCCACAGCTTGTTGAAAAAGTTGCTGAACTTCTTCCGCGACACCCAATCTTGTGTCTTCACTCGTATTGGCGTCGCTGGATTGGCTCAAGGCAATTTCTTTTGCACGAACAAGAATATCCGTGATCTCCCCAAGCGCGTGCTCGGTGTTTCCCAAGAATGTTTGCGCGAGTTTTGAATTCATTTGAAACTGATCGTTATTCACTTTGTCCGTCCTAATCTCCAGGAGCTTTGAGACTCCCACGGGGTCATCTGAAGGCGCATTGATCTTCTTCATCGTTGCCGATTGGGTCTGAAGACCTTCCATCCGCTCACGACTCCTTCGGATCGAATCCTTCACTGTTTCAAAATTTGTATTCTCCGTGACTCTCATTTATTACCGTTTCAACTCTAATACTGTTTTTAACATTTCGTCTGCCACTTGAATCACTTTTGCAGACGCATCAAATGTGTGCTGAAACTGCATCAAATTCGCAGTTTCTTCATCTACCGACACCCCCGAAATTCTCTCCCGCATTTTTCCCAACTGCGTATTGATGTCCCGCTGCTGATTAAGGCCCGAACGATTGTGCGCCGAAACCACACCCACATCACTGACAATTGAATTGAACCATTCGTCCAGCGTCGACTTCCCTTCGTGCATCACCTTCATGTGCTGCAAACCGGAGATAGCCAAGGCAATCCGATTATCACCGGGAGCATCGGGCACTGCAGCCGTCGCGATATGATCCACGTTTGACTTTACCTCTTCAGATAAATCAAAAAACTCTGCCGCTCGCTCACGGGCCATCGGGGCTGCGAAGAAGTCAACTCCTTGCAGTCCGCTTCGAGTAAACCCCTGATTATGGACTTCGTTTACCGATTGAGACAGGTTGTACGCGAGATCATCGAGTTTTGATAAAACAGCGGTTAGCGTTTTATCCCGAGTCTCAAGCAAGGCACCGATTTTTCCACCCTTGAGTTGATGGGTAATATCTCCGCCTGCACGGGCAGTGGTGCGTAACGAATAAGCTCCCTCGCCTTTTCCCTGATCATCCGCAGGAGAGCGCTCGACCATCAGTTTTTCGGCTTGGGATCCCGTCACCAAAGGCCCCACTCCTTTGATATCGACCGAAAAATCACCCCGATGATCTTTGTGAACGCCAAGATCCATCAAGGACCCTAGTTTCTTTAAGACCTGATCCCGCTGATCTCGTAAATCATTGGCCGGAGTCTTGTTCAACTCCATTTGCGTGATATTTAAATTAAGCTTCTTCAAATCTTCGGCTAGAGAACTCGCTTCACCCGCATAAGCCTCCACCCGGGAATCAAGGTGATCCCGAACTTCCATCACTTCGTTTCTCATGCGGTGAAAATCGTTCACCAAGGCCATCGAAGACTCGCGAACGGCTTCACGAATCGATTCATTTTCAGGCTCATTTGCCAGTTTTCTAAAATCATTAAAAAATCTGGAAATCACACGATTCAACCCTTCGCCGTTGACCTCATTAAAAATGTCCTCGAGTTGTTTGAGGCCCATATCCTTTTCTTCCATCCCCGCCATGTCACGCGCGCTGTTTCTCAGTTGGCGCTCCAGGTATTCATCATTAATCCGATCAACCCCAGCAACCTCAACCCCGTTTCCTACAGAGCCTTTTGGAAGAACACTTCCCTGAGCAGCCGCGGTTTCCATCGTTACTCTCTGTCGAGAATAGCCTTCGGTGTTCGCATTTGCGATGTTATGACCGGCGGTCGCGATCGCGGTCTTGGCGGCTGCCATTCCCGATCGACCTGTATTAAGAATGCCGGATACACCCATCTAGATTTTAAACCTCTTTCGAAATAAATCTTCCACCAGGAGGTGGAAGTACTTTTTTTCCATGCTGGCCATACACCTGTGACTTTTTAGAGCCCGACCCAACTGCATTTCCCCTCATCGCGCGAACATGCTCAAGGGAGTGTTGCAAGAACTGCCGATTGTCTTCATTTTGATCCGTGATTCTTTGAATCATGATCACGAGAGTATTTTGAAGGCTTCGAAAATGTTCTGCCTTCTTGATATCATCTCCCTGCACACGGATAGCAACTTCACTCAGCGTGAGAGTTCCGACAGGTGTTTTAAAGTCCAACGCGACCTCTGCTAACGTTCGCTGCCGAACGCCCTCTGCCTGTCGAATGGCTTCAATCAACGCTTGTTTTGCGTGAGTGGTTTCATCAATAGTCTTCAAATCAACTTGCACAAGAGCTTCACGTTCCATACGAACCGTGTCCAGAAGCTGCTTATGCAACCCGACAAGAGTCTGCAAATTTTGAAAAAGATTTTCTAACGATTTATGCACGTCGCAATCCTCCTGATCGCGCGTACGTTCAGCCGATGTCTACTGTTTTCAGATGATCATCCACCATCTTGTCGGCTATTGCGTCCGCGTTTACTTCATATTTCCCCGCCGCAATACGGCGCTTGAGTTCCGCAATCTTATCCTCTCGGACATCTGAAGTGTCGGCTGCAACGGACTTTGCTTTCGCAAACTCCTTGCCCTTCGCAGACAGATCCGCCTTCACGCTATCGTTCGGCGCGGATTCTCCAGATTTTCCGGATTTTTTAGAATCCTGAGCGGCAGCTGCTTTCCCGGTTTGTCGGGCTCCGGCTACATCGGCGCCTTGTACTGAATTATTCCCTGATTGATTGACCCTCATCGGTACCTCCTTGCACGTCTTGGGCTCTGACTTCGGCTCGAGTTTCGGTTCGAGCTTTTCCGACGACTTCTTGCCGCCGGGGGGCTGTTGACCCTCTCTCTTGAGTGTACCTTTGTGCCTCAAGATAAGCAATAATCTGATCAGCCAATCCTACTCCACCCACCTGAACCGCCTTTTGAGCATACTCAGAATCTAACATTCCGCGATAGATATTTGTCGCCGGGGACTCAAGGTCCATATCATTTTTAGGAATCGTTTGCCTCATGGCACTCATCATATGGTCCAAAAACATCGTTTCCATGCCTTCGGCTGCCTTAATTACGCCAGGATCGACTTTAGAGCGATCTAAATGATAGACGCGCTGCCCAGGGGTGGACGTCTCCGTCAATTTTCTGGCACCCCCTAAGGGGGAAGGGGGAGGGAGTGGCCTACCCAGGGCGCTGGGTATGGTCATCCTTCCCCCTTCAGCCGCAAAGACAAAGCTCGGTCGCCATCACTCGCATCCTTGCGAGCCTGGCTTGATTCAGAACGAAAGAGACCTACCATCCTAGCGGGCCGTTTTTCCTGTCCTGTTTCCTGGATATTGCCAACCCCATCTTCCATGATGATTGGGCGTCCGAGCCGCGTCTTGCGGCAACTTGTTTGACTCACATGATCTCCAAATCTGCTTGTAATGCGCCTTCTTGCTTCAAGGACTGAAAAATCGCGGTCAAGTCTTTGGGTTGAACGCCCAAAGCATTCAGCGCCTTCACAAGATCGGAAACGCTGGAGCCGCCTTTGAATTCGAACACTCGCTCGGGTCGCGTCCCTTTCGGTGCGCCCTTGATCTCGATTGCCAGATCTCCATGCGCCAATGCTACTGCGGAAATTGGGATATTGCTTCCCATTGTGATCGTTCCTGTTCGCTCATTTAGAACGACTTTCGCACGCGTATCCACGTTCACATTGATATTTTCAAGCGTCGCAATAAGATCAACAGAAGTTCCTGTGTAATTGAAAGGGACAACGACATCAATGGTTCCACTGTCGCGAGCGGTTGCGAATTTCCCGGACAATTCGCCATTAATTAAAGCCGCCACACGAGCTGCGGTGGTGAAGTCCGAACTATGGAGAGAGAGTCTGAAATTCTTCTTTGCTGCAAAATTGGTTTCGACATCCTTTTCAATCGTTGCGCCACTCACCACTCGCCCTACAGTTGGAAAATTCTTAGTCGTTCCATCCGCGACACTCCCTATACTCACTTGGCCCTGGGCAACTGCGTAGACCGCCTGATCCCCAGCTCGAAGAGGGGTTACAAGGAGCGTTCCCCCTTCAAGGCTTGCCGAGTCGCCAATGGAGCTCACGGTCACATCAATGAGGTTTCCCACTCGCGCAAATGCAGGTAGTTTTGCCGTAATAATCACAGCTGCCGCATTTTTTGATTTTATTTGCGCATTTCCCTGAATATCTAGCCCGAGTTTGCCGAAGAGACGAGAGAGGGACTGATTTGTCACTTCTGAACTTGAATCGCCCGTTCCTTTTAGTCCCACGACGATTCCATAGCCAATCAAGATATTATCACGAACACCCTTCACCGAAGCGATATCCTTGAGTCTCGCAGTGAGCCCCTCTCTGGGAAACGCCAGAGTCAGAAGAGCAAATACAATGATGACAATCCGACTAGCGAACTGCTTCAAGCCGATATTCATATAGTTTTCCCGATGTAATTACATCTTCTTCACTGATGTCCGCCCCTTTTACAATCCCCACCAACGAAACAAGCCTTGTCCCGCCCCCTTTATAAGGTACCTTACGGATCGCCCGAACTTTATAGTTTCCGTTTGGAAAACGCTCAGTGATTTCGCCCATCATGGTATCATCCGCTTTGAGTTCGACGGATCTTGAAAGATCGATATCTGAAACCGTGGCCCGAGGCATCTCTAGCACCATCTTTTTGGAGTCGCCGCCTTCGGCCTGCATTTCAGCAGGGGCTCGTGCAGGCGCTGCCGCTGATGAAGCAATGGCGTCCTTTTTCTTATCTTTACTGTCTTTATCTTTTTCACTTGGATCGTCTAGTCCTAGAAGTTTTGCTTTAATGCGATCCTGAGCCCGCGCCAATTCCAGCTGTTTCTCAAGTGGGGTGAGGGTTTTCTTGATTTCATTGAACACTTCTTTTACAACTTCGGCTTCGACTTTAACTGTAACAATATCGCCCACTGACCGAACTCGGTTCTTCAAAAAATAGTAATTCGTCTGACCACTCGACGCCCAAAGCGAGCCCTCATTATCTGACTCATCAACAAAGTCAGAACGCGTGGCGCGCGCGGGAGATTTATAAAGCCGTTTTGTCGCGGGTTCTAAGACTGGAGTTGAACCTGAGCTCACTGCAGACTCTCCCTCTTGCCCCGCGATACCGCCCCGGGAACCTCCGGATTGGCGCATTCCATCCCGACGATTAGCTTCTTGGCGTGTGGAGCTCACCCAAGAACTGCGGCCTCCACCTTGACTTGCTCCAGGTCCAACGCTCGCAATTCCACGACCGCGTGAATAGTAAGGCTCTTCATCATTATTTGCCGCCCCTGATTCTGACATGAGGCCGCGCTCATCCCATGATCCGCCATAAGTTCCTGAATCGGAGCCGTCTCCGTAGTCATCACTTCGACCGCGCAAGGAGGCGAGGTTCGCACAGGCTCCTAAAAAGAGCGCGCAGACGACCGCAAAAAGAGTCACTATTCTAAGCAGAGAGAGCTTCATAGCTTCACCTCCACTACACCGCTCGATTTAAGCTCACCTAAAAGCGCTTTTTTCGTTCGAACCACCATGACACGAACTGGTTGATTGAAGTAGGCGGGCTCTTCAGCGACTCCCGCAGAGGTGACGACCAAACCCGCGCTTACAAGGTGAATCTGAATCGCATCGCCTCTTCTGATATCCGGGATTCTTTGTGTTGCCGACGAAACAAGCGGCTGACCCTCCAAGATGGTTTGGCGGGCTTCGAGCCTTGTAATCTCCTCTTGAGGCGAGAGAATGAGGCCGCGAAACTCATGCGCCTGTCCTACGGCGACATTGATTCGTTGAGAAGAGAACTGATTCGGAGTGAGAGCTGCGCCGGGCAGGACTCTCTTATTAGCAACTCTTGCATTGATAAAAGCTGAAAATCCAATTCGACCTTGAGCGCGCGCGGATCCAGGCTCACCTACCGCGGTAAAATAGGCCTCGCCGCGGCCATTCTCTTCAACACTGGTAACCGAGATATTCTGTTCAGGCACGCGGCCCGAGAGCCACTCGACATTTGAGGTTAAGGAAATATCAGCTCCAATAAACTGATTGGAGAGTTCATTTTTGATGAGATCTCGCAAATTTATTTCTGCTGACAGGACGGCCCCAGACCATGTCCCAATCAGTAGAATCGCCCAAATTTTAAACACTGCTCGCCCCCTTAGTGTTCTTACCTACTTACTACTTGATGTTCGCAGTCGCTCCCCACATTTGATCGGCCACTCCCATCACTTTTGTTCCCATCTCATACGCACGCTGCGTGGCAATCATCTCCACCATACTGTTTGCCACGTTCACGTTCGAACCTTCTAAAGCCCCTTGCTGAATCAATCCGACACCATTTTCCCCTGGCATTGTTTGATTCGGCGCCCCGGTTGCGGCACTGGGTTTATAAAGGCTATCCCCCATTGCATTGAGCCCTTGTTCATTTTGAAAAGTAACGATCTGGATTTGCCCAAGAATGGCCTCGCTCCCATTAGGAAGCTGGGCCTTCACTTCGCCCGTGTTGTTGATAATGACGTTCAAAGCGTTATTCGGAACCGTAATCTGTGGCACCAGCTGCGCACCGCTCGAAAGCATCATCCGGCCTTGGGCATCGGTATGAAAAGCTCCGCTCCGTGTATAGGCAATCTCCCCATTTGGAGTTTGGACCGGAAAGAAGCCTTTACCTTCGATCATGAGATCAAAAGGATGATACGTCATTTTCGCCGGCCCCTGTTCAAACAGTTTGTGAGACGCTCCCACCTTTACGCCGAGCCCGGTTTGAATTCCTACTGGGCTTTGGGACGAAGCCCCGAGAGAGCCCCCGGGTTCCTTGATCGTTTCATACATCAAATCTTGGAATTCATTGCGGCTGCGCTTGTAACCATCCGTATTCACGTTGGCCAAGTCATTGGAGATGCGCTCGATGTTTGCCGCCTGTGCTTCAAGGCCTGTTGCTGCGGTAGTCAGCGCGCGGATCATTTATGGCTCTCTTTCAAAAATATCATAATTTTCCCAGCTCGTTTACTTCTTTACTCAGAAGTTCGCCGTACGTTTTCATCGCTTTCAAGTCGTGTTCAAAGAGTCGGTTGGCCTGTAAAAGGCGTGTCATCTCTTCAACCGGATTCACATTCGATGTTTCAATCAAACCCTGCCGAACTTGCGTGCGTGCGGGTGCAGTGGAAAGGTTTGTGAGATCCGCATTTCCAAAAAGCACTCCCCCCTGCTTTACGAGTTTTCTGGAGTCATTGAACTCCACCACACTGAGTTTTGCGATGAGATCTTCGCCCGAATAAATCTCACCGCTAGGGCCAATGGTCAAAACCCCGGGACGATCCCGGAGATTGATAAAACGCGCTGCTGCGGGATTATTCTGATCAACCGCGACTCCTCCTTGAGTCGCAGGCCTTCCTTGGCCCGGTTGAACAGTGGAAGACGGCTGCGCGGCGGCCAATCCTCCGGCTTGTGAAGCAAGTACTGGATACCCGTCGGAGGTCACTAAGCGGCCATCCATGGCCATCTTGAGGCTTCCTTGCCTCGTATAGCGAATCCCCGACGGTGTACTGACTTCCAAGAATCCTGGTCCATCCATCGCCACATCTAATGGCGACTGAGTCACTCTCAAATTGCCTTGCTTAAAATTTGTATAGGTTCCGTCCGTGATAACAAAAGCCTGATCTTTACCATCGAGGGGGTAAAGTTCTTTGTCCTTGATCGGACCACGCGGGACTTCGACACCGTCGTGATTGCGTTCGACAGTGGCAAGATATTCTTTGAAGGTCGGTGCGTCTTTCTTGAATCCCAAGGTATCTGCATTAGCAAGATTGTTCGCAACAACATCCACATTCTGTTGCTGAGCAACCGCGCCCGACACTGCTGTCCACATCCCTGTGGCCATTTTTTGTATCCCCCCTGAGAGTTGCCAAAAGGTTTTGGTTCCTCTCGGGGTTAACTAGAGCAATCGTCATGCCGAAGCAAAAACTTGAGAAATATTTTTTATTTTTTTCTACCCTCCCTCGACCGCTGTCGGTGATCTCAAAATATCCATTCGAATTGATAAAGGAATTTCATTGACCGCCAAGGCTTTGGCGCGCCTATTTTCAGCCACTTTTGTGCGTTTCGAAGGTTTACTACCTGAGCAAAGTTTTCTGGACCGGCAAAATTCTCCACAAGAGAAGGCAAAACTTACCCATATTCACTGGTGAAGCGTGCCTACCTGTGAGAAAAATGAGGCATGAACCTCCTCATTGCGAAACCCGTTGTCGAAGCGATTCAAGATAAAGTGCACACCCGAGTTGCGGCCTTCACCAAGAAGTATGGGTTGGCTCCGAAACTTTCCGTGATTCTCGTTGGCGAGGATCCTGCGAGCCAGATCTATACTCGGAAAAAGGGCGAAACCGCGACGAAACTGGGGATGGCTCATGAAACCCTCGTACTCCCTGCCTCATCAACACCGGAGGACGTTCGGAAAGTGGTGGAGGGCCTGAATCGGGATCCCCAAGTTGCAGGTATTCTCATTCAGCGACCCCTCCCAAAAACATTCAAAGAAGAAGAAGTTGTCTATTGGATCGCGCCCGCAAAAGATGTCGATGCTTTTCATCCTGAGAACACGGGTCGAATGATCTTGGGCCTTTCGGCTCTCCCTCCCTGTACGCCCGCAGGAATTATGGAGCTCCTCACCTATTATAAAATTCCTGTGGCTGGAAAGACTGCCTGCGTTTTAGGTCGAAGTGCCATTGTGGGAAAACCCGTCGCCTCGATGCTCCTCCAGGCGGATGCCACGATCCTGCATTGCCACAGTAAAACCCCGGATCTTCGGGGTATTTGTAGGCAAGCCGATATTCTTGTGGTCGCAATAGGAAAACCTGAGTTTGTAGACGCCTCTTTTGTGCGGGATGGCGCAGTCGTCATCGACGTCGGCGTGAGTCGAAAAGCTGATGGAAAGGTTGTTGGCGATGTGCTCTTCCCTGAGGTCTCAAAAAAGGTTTCCGCCATCACTCCCGTCCCCGGAGGAGTAGGCCCTATGACGATCGCGGTCCTAATGCAGAATACCATTTCTGCCGCAGAAAATCAGAGGCTTTCCCTGGCCGCAGCCCAATAAATGGTGTAGATAGTCTCTATGCCAAAACAAACTGCGTTGATTGAGGAACATCGTCGCCTTGGAGGGCGGATCATTGATTTCGGGGGCTGGGAACTTCCAGTTCAATACACCGGAGTGATGGATGAGCATCTCACCTGTCGTGCCAAATGCGGAATTTTTGACGTCAGCCACATGGGCGAAGTTCACGTTGAAGGCAAAGACTCAGAGGCGTTTCTCAATTATCTCGTGAGCAATGACGTTTCGAAATTAGCTGATGGTCAGGCTCTTTATTCTGAAATGTGTAACGACAACGGCGGCGTCGTCGATGACCTTCTGGTTTACAAGAAAAACCGTGATAAATTCTTGGTCGTTATCAATGCAGGCAACTCAGATAAAGATTATGCGCACATGCTGAAGATTCAGGAGCGCATGTCCACTCGTTTAAAAAACTACACGCTTACGAATGAGAGCCCAAACTACACGCAAATCGCAGTGCAGGGCCGACATGCAGAAAAAATTGTTCAAACCCTGACAAAATCAAACCTCTCTGCTGTTAAGACTTACTGGTTCACCGAAGGCACCGCCCTCGGAAAGATTCCCGCTGTTTTTGCTCGCACGGGCTACACCGGCGAAGATGGATTTGAAGTTTATATTCCTTGGAGCACAGGCCCCGAAGTTTGGCGCGCGCTTGAAGACGCCGGGCAGGCCTACGGCATGAAGCCTTGTGGCTTGGGCGCTCGCGATACTTTACGTCTAGAGATGAAATATCCTCTGTATGGCCACGAACTCAGTGACGAGGGAAATCCTCTGGAAGCTGGCCTGGGCTGGGTCATTAAATTTGATAAAGGCGACTTCGTAGGCCGCGCACCGATGCTTGCCGCCAAGGAAAAGGGCCTTACCCGCTCTCTCGTGGGCTTGAAAATGCTCGAGCGCGGGATCCCTCGCCAAGGCTATTCTATCCTGGATCCCGGCACTAAGGAGAAGATCGGAGCGGTCACCAGCGGAACGCAATCCCCCTCTCTTAATCAGGCCATAGCGCTTGCTTACGTTCCAAAATCAATGTCCGCCATCGGTACTCGTCTCGCGGTCGATATTCGAGGCGCTGCTTTGGCCGCTGAAGTGATTCCAACTCCATTTTATAAACGACCTTACTAACCCCTTATTCATACACATACATAAAGGAGCGACTATGAGTTTTCCAAACAATCTTAAATACACCAAAGACCACGAATGGGCCCGCATCGAAGGCGCTGGTAGCAAAATCATCACGGTGGGTGTCACTGACCACGCGCAAAGTGCCTTAGGCGATATCGTTTTTATTGAACTTCCTGCTGCAGGCCGAGTGCTGAAAAAGGGTGAAACCTTCGGCGTAGTGGAGAGCATTAAAGCCGTTTCAGATCTTTACGCCCCCGTGTCTGGGAAGGTTCTCGAAATCAACACCGCTCTCCCAAATGATCCTGCACTCATTAACAAGGATCCCCATGCCGGCGCTTGGATGCTCAAGATCGAAATGACCGACGCCAACGCACTCAGTGAGCTCATGGACGCTGATGCCTACACGAAGTACGTCGAGTCATTACACTAAAGGGCACTAGGCCGCACTAGAGTTTCCAGATACAAAGTTTGCTAGATCTCCAGTCATGCATCTCGATGATCGTATCGGGTGGATGCCCTGGAACTGTGAACGTATTACTGATAAGTACTGATCCCTTGAGCATCTCGCTCTTTGCCTTGTTCCAAATTTTGGGCATCGGTTCAGGCGAGAGAAAACAATACACATAGTTGTATTGGGCTAAATTGACCTTCCACAGACTTTGGTATCTGATTTTGCAATTCGCTCGAAACAAGCATCGAAACCATGACAAAAGAAAAACAATGGGGGCGGTTTCGACCCCTTCAAATTTCGCGCTTGGAAATTCACTCGCCAAAAAGCAAAGAGTGCTCGCGAGCCCACTGCCTAGGTCTACAAACGTGAAATTCGCTTGATCGGCAGATAAGAACTCAACAAGTTTCCGATTGGTCTCTTTGCCTGTGAGATACAGGGGGACCCGCTCTTTAAAGCTGTTCCAGTTTAAGAGAAGAAGCAGGATAAAGCCGATGAGAAATCCTGAGCGTGGGAGTGTCGCCGTATTAAGTCCCGCGAGAAGTGGAAAAAATGAAAAATTGATCAGGAGCCACCAACGCGGCAGGTGAAAGAATTGCCCCACGCCAGCTGCGATCGTACCTTGCAGAAATGCGGACTGAAATAGACCTAATTGAATCGAAAAGAGCTCGCTCGCGAAGTAGCGAAGAACAAAAACCACAGGCACTGCCAGGATCTGGGACAAAAGCGCAACAAGCGCGGGTGATTTTAATCGACTTGGTTTCATAGGCTGCTTTGAAAGTGTAGAAGCTGCCGCCCTAAAAATCTAGTTTTGCGTCAATATTTTGTTTTTGACCAATTTAGTCCGGTTGATTTACAACCATTTTCAGACTCTTTTTTGATCGCTGATCATTTGCTGCTCAATCTTTTTTTGCATCCGACGATGAGTAACACAGGAGACACTCATCTCATGGGCTTTATAGGAATTGTCATCGTCATCGTTTCTGTTATTGGTGGCTACATCCTAGAGGGTGGCCACATGGCCATTCTCTTCCAACCCGTCGAGTTACTGATCATCGCTGGCGCGGGTTTCGGCTCCTTGCTGATCTCGGCTCCACTCAGTGTTCTCAAGAGTATTATGAAACAGGCTCTTGAGTCCTTTAAAGGGGGCGAGACCTCCAAAGAGGAGTTTACAGAACTTCTTCTTTTGCTTTATGAGCTTTGCAAGACCGCAAAAGCCAACCCCATGTCCATTGAAGCTCACGTAGAAACTCCTGAAACCAGTGATATTTTTAAGCGTTATCCTCGCCTCTTGAAGGATCATCATTTAATCGCCTTTATTTGCGACACCCTTAAAGTTCAAGTCAGCTCCCCCATGAGTCCGTATGACCTCGAAGAGCTTATGGAATTGGATATGGCTGCTGGACATGCCGCTGAATCCAATGGTCCTAATACCATTTCTCGCCTTGGAGACGCGATGCCCGCTCTCGGGATCGTCGCCGCCGTCTTGGGGGTTGTGATCACCATGGGTAAGTTGACCATGGGTAAAGAAGTCATTGGTCATAGTATTGCTGCCGCACTTATTGGAACGTTTTTAGGGATTTTAATGTCATACGGTTTCTTTGCCCCGCTTTCGGCGAAGATGGAAAGCGTTATTAACGAGGCTCACAAATTGTTGGACGTCTCAAAAGTGGCGATTCTCGCCTATGCGAAGAACTGCTCCCCCAAGGTGTGTGTCGAGTTTGCTCGACGTACAATTCCCCCTCAGTCGCGACCCACTTTTGCGGATATCGACAAGGCTACGTCTAGTATCGGAAAGGCTGCTGCTTAATGGCAAAAGAAGCCACCATCATCATCATTAAGAAAAAGAAAAAGGGCGGACACGGTGGCGGCCACCACGGTGGAGCATGGAAGGTGGCCTACGCCGATTTCGTGACGGCGATGATGGCATTCTTCCTCGTCATGTGGGCGATGGGTTTTGACGAGCAGACAAAAGCGTCTATTGTGAATTACTTTAATAATCCTTCTAGTCCTTGGACCCCTCAACTCGCCGAAAAAGATAGTCTGCCCATGGGAGATCGAACCGCAGCCGGCGAGAGCATCCTTCATGGTTTAGAGGGGGGCGTACCTGAGAACCAACTCCTGATTCCGGCCCGACCTATCAACGAAAACCCTAATGCCGGCGACAGCAATCGCAATACGGGTTTTGCCGCAGACGCCCTCGAAGTGCTCAGTAAAACGACCGAAATGAATTTTGAATCCATCCGCTTCTCGATCCCCATTAAGACTCTCTTTGTCGCGGGGGCAGCTGCATTCAAACCTGAGGCGAAAAAATATCTCGCACAGCTCGCGTCGGCGGCCAGAGGAAACAAGGGAATTCTCAACATTCAAACCGATCTCGACCTAAAGAATGTGCCAACCACAGAAAAAGATCCGGATAAGGCACAAGATCCTTATCAACTTTCGCTCGCGCGCTCCGTTGCTCTGCTTCAACATCTTGTGGATAACAAGATCATGAACGAGGATAAAATAAAGGCCGGCGCCATCGAGAAGACAAAACCTGCCCGTGCGCCTGCACAAGCCTATTCGTTTGAGCCCATTGATATGCCTGAACCTAAAGTCCTATTCACCCTAGGAAAGACCGCCCCTGCGGCTGAATAGCCTCACCAAATGGCCTCAAGCATACGCTTCGGGCGGCGGACACGCACAAACCAAGTTACGATCACCCAAGACGTTATTGATTCGTCCAACCGCAGGCCAGAATTTATTTTCCTTGGTCCAGGTCGTCGGAAAAACCGCCTTCTCACGAGAGTACGGATGTGCCCAAGTCTCCGAAGCGATTTGAAGCGCCGTGTGGGGCGCATTCTTAAGGACGTTATCGGTTCGATCCGCTTTTCCAGCCGCAATCTCTTCAATTTCGCCACGGATCTTGATCATCGCTTCGCAAAAACGATCTAATTCGGCTTTGCTTTCGCTTTCCGTAGGCTCAATCATCAATGTGCCTGGCACCGGGAACGACATCGTGGGCGCGTGGAAGCCATAATCCATCAAACGCTTTGCGATATCCTCAACTTCAATCCCGGTACTTTCTTTAAATTGTCGGCAATCGACAATGCATTCGTGCGCTACAAGGCCATTCTTCCCTTTGTAAAGGAGCGGAAAATGGGCCTGGAGTTTGTGGGCAATGTAGTTCGCATTCAAAATGGCAACTTGCGTAGCCAATTTTAAACCCTCTCCGCCCATGAGCGAAATATACGCCCACGAAATAGGAAGGATACTTGCACTTCCCCAAGGCGCCGCCGAAACAGCACCCACCCCGTCAGGACCGCCCGTTTTTACGAGAGGATGAGAAGGGAGAAAGCGTGACAAATGCGACTTAACAGCGATCGGACCCACACCAGGGCCGCCGCCGCCATGAGGGATGGCAAAGGTCTTGTGGAGATTTAAATGACAAACATCCGGCCCAAAATCGCCCGGACGGCAAAGCCCGATCTGCGCATTCATATTTGCGCCATCCATATAAACCTGCCCACCGCTATCGTGAACTGTTTTACAGACTTCAATGATCGCCTCTTCAAACACCCCGTGAGTCGATGGATAGGTGACCATCAAGGCCGAGAGATTTTTTGAGTGCTCAAGCGCTTTCGCCCGCAAATCTTCCAAATCAATATTGCCTTGTGAATCACAATCCACAACAATCACGCGCATTCCGGCTAAAGCCGCGCTGGCGGGATTTGTCCCGTGCGCTGATTTTGGAATCAAACAGACATCACGATGGGTGTCACCCCGATTTTCATGAAATTTCTTAATGACCAAAAGCCCGGCGTATTCGCCTTGCGAGCCGGCATTTGGCTGGAGAGACACACCATCAAACCCAGTCGCTTCAGCCAGCATCAGGCTCAAGCTCTTGAAAAGTTCCTGGTATCCTTCAGCTTGGTTCAGGGGCACAAAAGGATGAAGTTGGGCAAACTCTGGCCAACTCACAGGAATCATTTCTGTCGTGGCATTGAGTTTCATCGTACAAGAACCCAACGGAATCATCGAGACACCCAACGAGAGATCCTTCGATTGAAGCCTGGTGATATAGCGAAGCATTTCTGTTTCGGAGTGGTAAGAATTGAAAACACGATGCTCAAGATAGGCAGTCTTTCGCTCAAAGCCTGCGAACGTAGAGCCCGTGGATTTTACCAAACCTGCGGGTTTGGATTTTCCACAACCTTCGGCAAACGCCGCTAAAATATCGAGCACGTCTGCTTCAGAAACTGTTTCATCCAAAGAAATCCCAAGGTAATCCTTGTTATCAAGTCGGAAATTCATTTTTCGATCAAGCCCCGCTTGAACAACTTTAGCGCGCTTCGGCTCCGTTAATTGCACATTAATCGTGTCAAAAAATGCCTTTTGCCCCACCTCAAAACCAAGATCAATCAACCCCTGCTTGAGAGAGTTCGTCAGATCATGAACACGCTCCGCAATTTTCTTCAAGCCTTTGGGACCGTGATAAACGGCATACATCGAAGACATAATCGCTAAAAGGACTTGGGCCGTACAAATATTGCTGGTGGCCTTCTCGCGACGAATGTGTTGCTCACGTGTTTGCAAAGCTAAGCGAATCGCGGGTCTGCCATCCACATCTTTTGAAACGCCCACAATTCGTCCGGGTAACTGGCGCTTCAAGGCGTCTTTTGTCGCCATGAAGGCCGCATGAGGTCCGCCGTAGCCGAGTGGAACCCCAAATCGCTGAGCCGATCCAATGACGATATCCGCTCCAAAATCGTTGGGTGCACGGAGAACCGTCAAACTCAGAAGATCTGCCGCAAAAACACTGAGCGCTCCCACGCTATGAACACGCTGAACAAAGTTCTGATAATCGTAAATTGCGCCATCGCTTGCTGGATATTGAACAAGCGCCCCGAAAATCGGGGTGCTAAAATCAAAGCGCTGGGGATCTCCCACTACAACCGAAATTCCTAACGGTTTTGCCCGCGTCTTTAGAAGTTCTATCGTTTGGGGGTTGCAGTTTTCGGCCGCAAAAAAGGACTTGGAGCCGTCTCGGTCTTTCGCAGAAAAACAAAGATTCATCGCCTCGGCGGCTGCCGTGGCTTCATCAAGCAGGGAGGCGTTGGCTACATCCATTCCGGTAAGGTCGCGAATAAGTGTTTGAAAATTTAGGAGCGCCTCAAGACGTCCTTGCGAAATCTCTGCTTGGTAGGGCGTATACTGCGTATACCATCCTGGATTCTCAAGAATGTTTCTTTGAATGACGCCTGGAACATAATTATTGTAATAACCCACCCCAATGTAAGAACGAAAAACTTGATTGCGCGAGGCTAACTTCTTAAGTTTCTCCAATACTTGCGGTTCACTTTCCCCTGAGGGACTCTCGAGTGGGTTTTTTAGCCGGATTTTTTCAGGGACAGCTGCAGAGGTCATTTGATCCAGACTGACGAAATCCAAGGCCTTAAGCATGGCATGAATTTCTTCCTGCTGGGGACCGATGTGACGAAACAGAAAACTATTATTTGGGGTTTCTTCTTTGATAGTCATAACTTCTCCGTACTATCTCTTTATCATCACTTTTTACCGGCTTAAATTTTTTTTATTGCATCGTTTTTTCTTGACGCAAATAGGTGAGTAAACCTCTTGTTGAAGTTCCCTACATTGCGCTATGGTCCCCCTCTCTCGGTTACGAGAAAAGAGGCTTGAATTTAAAAATGCTGAATTCCCCCGTTACATCCGTCACTGCCACCTCCGCCCATGACGCACGTACTGAAGCGCGGCAAAATGACTCGCGCGCAAATCACACTGCCCGCGCCTTTAATACTGCTCTGTTGGGCAGTCAGGTACTTGTGCATGGGGCGCAAAGTCGCGATCTCAGCACAGAGATCCTTCAATTGACAAGGTCTCCCGCGTTCCAAATAATATTGCAGTGTATCCAAAGCTACGCGTCTAGTTCTGGTCTTTCAGAAACTGATGCTGCAAGCTCTTTGATTGATACTTTTAAGAAAATTGATTCTCTTTGGTCAGGCTTGGCTCACCAAGAGGGGGTTGCTCAACTTCGCGCACTGATGAGTGAGCCCAACTCACAGGAATAGTTAGGTTCGGTAGTTAGGTTCGAAGGATAAATTCCCAAGGAATTTCTATTTCACCTTTTTGGTCAATAATCCCCTTTGGGGGATTTGGGAAGGGTCCGGCCTGATTAAAGGCCCGAGTTGCTGCCTCATCAAGTTCATGATTTCCGGATTCACTTAAAACCTGAACCTTAACAACTTCGCCATGCTCATTGAGAACGACTCGGACCCGGGTCACATGATCCATATCCGAGGCCAGTTGGCGGCCCGAGCGATAGAATTTGACCAATTTGTCGCGTAATATCGGAACCCATGCCAGGTCGAGACGCGTTCTAATTCTTTGAAAATACCCAAAAAAGACATACTCTCGGGTATTGAGGGCGGTCTTATCTCCCTGCTTGAATCCTTTGATATAGTCCTCCGCATTTTGAGGTACGGCCTCATTACCAAAGGTTGCCCATCTAGTTGTATCCCTCCGGGCAGTTTCAATTTCCTTGATCTCCTTTAGAGTAGGAAGAACGGGGAGACCTAGAGTTGCCAACGGTTTATCCATGGGTTCAGATCGAGGCAAAGTCTGCCGTGCCTTCTGTGGACTAGCGGCTTCAGCTCCACCCGCCAGGATGTTTTTTTGGTTCGAGACTTTTTCTTCAACAACTTTTTGATTCCGCTCTCCTAAGAAGGCATCTGGAAGCGCCTTTTCAATTGCCTCGCCAGGGGTCGTTTGAACAATTTGGCGTCGAATGTTTGACGCTTCTTTGGGCTTCTCTTGCGCGGCTTGTTTGTCTTGGGGGCGAGGGGGCGTAATGTCCAACTCAACCCAGCGAAAATCGCTGGAAGGTTGCTGAGTTGCCCGCTTTTGAACCAGAGTCGCACACATCATTATAAAGAACATGTGCACAACAAAGGACAGGCCTATTGAACTTCGCAGTTTTGTAACTCCCATTGGATGATATACCACTCTCCAATAGGTCTTTCGGAAAGAAACTTAGTCTTCTTTAAATATTTCGTTCGAAGGGGCCGGCGCATTGTTGCTGCCGGGTTCAGCATGGGTCGTCGGCTGCGTGCCCTCAATGAATGCCTCTTTGATCGCTCCTGACCAATTTGAGGGCGCTAGCTTGCCCGTGGCTGGATCGATGTTCTCAAAGACGACTCCCGCAGGCACAATAAAATCTGTTTCAGGATAACCCTTTACCGCTTCTTTCATGAAGCTCAGCCAAATAGGCAGCGCGGCGCGTGCGCCAGTTTCCAGTGGGCCAATGGGCTTATGACTATCAAAGCCAACCCAGGCGCCCGTTACGACATGCGGAGTGAAGCCCATAAACCAGGCATCAATGTAATCATTTGTCGTCCCTGTTTTTCCCGCGGTCGCTCGCCCCAAAATCTTGGCGTCATGGCCGGTTCCATACGCCACAACTTCTTTCATCAAATGAGTCATGACAAAGGCAACACGTGGATCAAGAAGTTGTTCAGATTCTGAACTTGTTGTCGGCATTCCAGAAGTGTTTGGTGACGAGGTCGGAGTCGGCTCTTTTCCATCTCGAGTCGATTTTTCTGCGAACGCGAGAGACTTTTCTAGCGCCTCTTGTGGCGGTTGAAGTTTGTGTTCCTCGAGGACTTTTCCATCACGATCAATGACCTTAAGAATAAAAACGGGTTCAATTCTTCGTCCCAGACGGGGATAGAGCGCATAAACCTTTGTCAAATCCATGAGCGAGACCGATAAACTTCCGAGAGAGATCGAAAGATCTTTCGGATACTCAGAGGTAAGCCCTAGATGTTTTGAATACTCGATCAAATAGGGAATCTGAACATCTTGAACAATCTTGATCGTGGGAACATTCCTCGACTTGATGAGGGCTTGCCGAAAGGTTGTGTCGCCGTAAAACTTGGATTCAAAGTTTGCGGGTTTCCATTTCCCGCTTTCGGCGTCGTCATAAACCAGCGGCGCGTCTACAATAATCGTGGCTGGCGTGTATCCTTTTTCTAGCGCGGCAGTATAGATGATAGGCTTGTAAGAGGATCCGGGTTGTCGCTGCGCTTGAATGGCGCGATTGAATTCAGAACCCGCGTAATCATACCCGCCTTCCATCGCCAAGACAGCTCCCGTTGCAACATCCATTGAGAAAAGCGCCGCCTGGACGAGTGGAATTTGCTCGAGCGCTACTTGAACGCCCTTTTCCGAGGCACTTATTACCTTTACTAGAATCACGTCACCCCGAGACAGGACCTTCGAGGGGACTGAAGGTTCGCTCCGAGAGGCCGTGGGATTTTTTTCGTCGCGCGCCGGCCGTGCCCATTTCATTTTGTCCAAGGGAAGTTCCGCTTTGATTACCCCGAGCAGAACCGTGACCATTTTTCGTTTATCGTCGATAGTTGAAACGACCGCCTCGTAATTGTCACCGGGGATTAAGAGATTCGGTTCTCCCTTGATTCCACTCTTCTGAAACGCTTCGATCGAATCCAATCTCCCATCAGGAAGCAGGAGTTGGTAAGGGAGTTTTTTTTGAATGATCTCGAGGCGCTGTTGTCTTAGGCTTTCCTCAATCTCCTCATTCGTCTTCAAATGCTTAATGGGGCCCCGATAACCATCCCTTTTATCCACCGCCGCTAGACCATCGCGAACGCTCTTTGAAGCCGCTTGCGCGAGCGTTTTCTTGAGGGGAACAAAAACCGTCAAGCCGTCCTCATATACCGCTTTTTCACCATACTTTTCCAACAAGTGTCTCCGAATGTGCTCAACGTAGTAAGAGGCGAACTTCGCGTTAACATCCTCATTATGATAGATCTTCACCGGATAGGCCGCTGCCTCGGTGAGTTGAGCCTGAGTAATAAAATTATTCTCAAACATTCTGCGCAGGACATAAAGTTGGCGTTCTTTTGCTTTTTTGGGATTATGAACCGGGCTGTATTTACCCGGCGCCTGCGGAAGTCCCGCGAGAATGGCCGCTTCGGCCAAGGTCAGTTCTGAGACATCTTTTCTAAAATAGATTCGAGAGGCCGCTTGAACTCCATAAGCGCTGTGCCCGAGATAGATCTGGTTGAGATAGAGATAGAGGATCTGCTGCTTGGTGAGATGTTTCTCCATCCTTTCAGCAATGAAAACCTCTTTTATCTTTCGAATAATGCTCTTCTCGGACGTCAAAACCAGGGACTTTGCAACTTGCTGGGTTATGGTGCTGCCGCCCTGGGCGAACCGCCCTGCCTTGAAGTTGGCAATGCTCGCGCGAAGCATACTTACAAAATTAACGCCTGTGTGTTGAAAAAATTGGTCATCTTCGGCAGAGATAAAAGCCCGCACAAGTACTTCGGGGATTTTATCAAAGGGCACTACGTAGCGAATTTTATCAACGTAGAACTCACCGATGAGAAGCTCCTCCTGGGTCGCCTTAGGCGATTCCGGGGCGGCTAAAACCTTGGTGACGATCGGGGGGCGGTAATCCGCGACGGTGATGAGTTTCGGAAGTGATTTTGAAAAGTGCCAAAAGAGAATCGCCACTGCCGCACAAGCAAGAACGGACCCCGTTGCCAGAATAATCAACGTTGCCCGAAATATTCCTGACGCTTGCTTCATTTTGATCCCTCTTGATTTTCTGCGGGCAGCCCCACCAACGAGCGCAAGGTTTCGATATTCTTCTGAACGACCTTTTTTCCGCCAAAAACAGCTTCATTTCTTTTTTCGAAGTCATCTTTCCCAATCCCTGTAAGTTCGGGCTTTAGGACGAGATCGGTCGGCGAAGTCACGCTGTCCTCGTTCATGCTCACATAGACAATGGGGCCCTCCGCGCGCTCTCGAACCATCTGAAGAACAGCCTCAAGATCGACAGAAGTGCATTTCGACTTACTAAGGGATCCCATTGCACAAATAAGATTCGTCACGGCTGCTCCCTGATCAATCAGTGTGCCTTTTGAATCTGTGGCAGGGTGCAGGGCTAATTTCATCGGAATTTTGAACTGCGAGATATCCTTTGCGCCAAAAACTGAAAGCAATTCGCGCTCAACGCGCTTCGCTTTGGAGGTGGTTTCAAACAGACTCGAAACTAAGCCCTCTTGCTTGCGAAACATATCAGCCTTGAACTTCAAGAGGGCCCATTCAAAATGATTGATATTGCCATCGACCGCATAAAGCGCTCCGATGAGGGCCCCGACTTCCAATCCCACGATCATGCCAATCGGAATTTTTTCTTCTTGCAGGGCTTTAAGTACCCCGGCCGAAGCAAATCCTCTGGCCGCACCAGACCCCAACACCAAGACAATCGGTCTGACACTCGGAAGTTGAGGACCATAAGCATTTACCGAAACAGGAGAAGGTGAAGGTATGGGCGCAGGTTCAGGGGGGCCAAAAGGTTCGGGAGGGCCAAAAGCCTGACCTCCGGTCGCTGTCGAAGAAGGTTCAGCCTTCTTATCGCCTTCTCCTGCTGCCCCACCCGCATTGCGATGAGGCGCTGTCGCGCAACCTGCGGCTGAAATACAGGCTACAGCTACTACGAGTTTTCGGAGGGTAGATAGGGGGCGAGCGACGTGTTTCATTCAATCATTTTCCAGTACGCCAAAAATTCACAGTTGCCGTTTGTTCCTGTAATTGGAGATTCTATCAAGCCCTTTCGAATGAAGCCAAGGGATTCGGCGATTTTCGTTATTCTATCGACCGCGTCAAGTCGATCACTTTCGTTGCGAACAATTCCGCCCTTTCCGACCTTTTCTTTACCCACTTCAAATTGTGGCTTTATCAGAGTGATCCAATCGGTTTCAGGCGTTGAAAAAACTCGAAGCGGGCCCAGGATTTTATCGAGCGAGATGAATGAGACGTCAATGACGATGAGATCGACTTTCTCACCAATCCAGTCAAACTCAGCGTATCGAGCATTTTTGCCTTCATAGACTTTGACGCGAGGATCTTTACGGATGGACCAATCCAATTGACTATGACCCACGTCAAGCGCATGAACCTTCTTGGCGCCCCTCATGAGCAATACTTGTGTAAAGCCGCCTGTTGAAGCTCCAACATCCAGGCCTGTGCGGCCTTCGACGGAGCATCCAAACTGCTCAATCGCCGCCATAAGTTTTATGCCGCCGCGTGAGACATAAGGAGATTTCTCGCCGCGAACTCGAATCGATAAATTCTCATCGACCGGTGTACCCGCTTTTGTCATTGGGACATCGGAGACCAGAACGTCCCCACTAAGAATGAGCGCCTGAGCCTTCTGCCGACTGGCGGCCAAGCCCAGCTCTACTAGAAGCAAATCGAGACGTTTTTTCATCGATTAGGTTCTATTGTTCGTAGGAAACGGCTTAAGCTCTGGGTTTCCGGACGCATCCTTAGTTAAAACTTCGACCCTTTTTTCAGCGGCGGACAGATAGTTCTCGCAGGCACGGGTGAGCTTGACTCCGTCTTCGAAGTTCTTGAGCGCGTCTTCCAGACTCAACTCGCCGCTTTCAAGCTTTTTCACGGTTTCCTGTAAAAGCGAAAGCGACTGTTCAAAGCTCATCGTGGTTTCTGGATTTTCGACGTTATCTTTATTCATAGGTAATGAGAGCTTTAGCACAGCGCTTATTGGGGGCCAATTACGTTTACGACCCCTGGAGAGACAAAAAAGAGTTCCGAATAGCGCGTTTTCTCCTCCCGATCTTCTATTTTGATAATTCCTAGCCCTTCGGGCAACTGCACTGAAACGACGCGCGATGACTCTGTTCGCATTGGTTCCCGCGACATGAGCTGCCCGGTAGCTGAGAGCAGATACGTCTCGGGTGCGAATGCAGGCGCTTCTGCTAAGGACTTGACGGTCGGAAACAATTCTCCGTCTCCGCGATTTTCGACCAGCTGGGGGAAGGCTCCAACCAGAAGACCGCTTAGTTCGCTGACTCCACCTTCAAGGCTATGAATCCAAGATGAGATTTGTTCAGTCCCGAATTGATAAAGAAAAATTCGCTCCTCCGCATGAATGATCATCTGGCTCCGATGAACAAATCCGCCTTCGCTCTCCGTTTCAAAAACCAGAGGATATTTTTCTGAAACCTTTATGTGCGAAAACTGAAAGTTGCCTTCGCGATCCGTGCGCGTTGCAGCAGCCGAGAAGCCTGGAAGTGTCACTTGGGCCCGCGCAATTGGGGAAGCACCCGACTCTTGAGCAAGAATCAGGTTTCCCCTGATGGTCTTCTCGGTGAGTCCATCAAAGTTTACATAGGTTGCAGATCCCACGAAAACCGGAACCCCCACCGCAAACTCACTGGCTCCTTTTACGTTTATCATTCGGACAATATTTGCGCCGGGCTGTGCATTCAGAAGGACAAAGGTTCGGACGCCACGCCGCTCAGAAGGTGCCACCACATTATAGTTTGAATCAAAGAGAATCGGCTTTTCAGAACGGCCGGAGTACTCGACACCCATTCCATCTGGGAGCACGCCATAGACGATTCCTGATGAGGCCTGATAGATCGCCCCAGCGGATAGCTCCAAAATTCGCCGAGAGTTCTCGGAAAGCAAAGGAACCCTGTCCTCCAAGGTGGACGCGATCGTGGGAATGTGATTAGAGGCCTTTAAAGTCACCCAATTTCCTAAACGTGACTTCTCATCAACAACCACCTGAGTATCCACACTGAAAGCTTCTACGTAGTTCTTGATTACTCGTCCGCGCGAATCCAGAAGCGCTTGAGTATTCAAAGAAGCTTTAGGTGAGGTCTTGGTTGGTGAAAATGCGGTCCCTTGCTGCGCCTTCTGAATAGTCAGCTTTGCGCCAGTCGAGGCGGTTAACAGAACCGAATCTCCTGTTGCTGATGTCTGTGCTTTCCCAAGATCTGTCTTGCCCTGGGGCGAAAAATAGGATGCAAACAGCTTTTGCACCCGGCTTGCTAACTCTGGGTCCTGGATGGGTTCCGGTTGAGATATTAAATTTGACCTCGGTTGTGAAACGCCTACCGGCTGTTCATCATTATATGGTGATACATAAGGTGATACCCGGTTCGAAACTTTCGGTGCAGAAACTTCGACGGGTTTGGTTATTCGAGCATGAGTACTCACGCTCTTCGCTGGAGACGCTACCGGTAACACCATGGTGTTGGCTACAGCCTTCATCGCCGGCTTTGGTAAATCACCTTGAGTATTCAAATTTATTTTTGGAGTAGTCACTTCAGCTCGCTTAGCAACAAGGATGGGCTTAGCTTCGCGGTCCCCACTCGTTGCCACATACTCAAACTGAGAAATCAATGCCTCGTGAACCGCCTGCAACCTCTTTAACTCCGATACTTCACGGACAATCTTTACCGGGCGTGGCTTCGGCGCTGCTCGCGATGTCACAATGCGATCTGCGGTCAACGGGTCTGTTGGGACACTTACAGCCTGCACTTCGACCCTCGCGACAATAGGCGCAGCTGGCGCAGATTGGACCGCAGTAGCTATAAGTGTAGGAGGCTTCGCCATCCAGCCCCATTGATCAGTCCGAACTATAATCTTATTTTCTTGATGATGATGTACAACTCTTTGTGAAGCCAGGAGTGCAGTTCCAACGAAAACGAGGGCAAAACTAGCCATAAACGCTTGCGCGCGCGATTGCCCAAATCTCCAAAATCCATAATGGGAACTGACTCCGTCCTTGGAAAAGCTCACTGTAAGTAAGTTTATCCTACGAACGGAGCTAATGACAACTAAGTTTTATCTCCAGAAGAAGATCCCACCTGCTGTCTCACCAACGCGCGCTGAAGCTTGAGTTGGTATTTCCGGAACCTGTGCTCCTCGAGGTCAGCATCACGCAGAGTGTCCTCCGCAAGCTTCTGAGCCTTCTTCGCGCGATCCACATCAATCTCACTATGGAGCTCAAGCGTTTCCGCCATGACCGTCACATGATTGTCGCTGACATGGAAAAAGCCGCTGGAGATGACCCCAAAGGAGTTTTCGCCTGTATCCAGGCGATAGCGAAAAATACCTGTTTCAAGGTTACCGACGATCGGCGCATGTCCCTCGAGAATCTGAAGCTCGCCCTCGCTCCCGGTCAACGTAAGCTCTTGAATCGCAATCGCGCTCAATAGCCTACGCTCGGGAGTAAGAACTGTGAGTTTCAATGGCGTAGACACTATAATGTCTTCGCTTTCTCGATCGCATCTTCAATGGTGCCGACAAGATAAAATGCCTGCTCAGGAAGATCGTCGTGCTTGCCGTCGTAGATTTCTTTAAATGCCCTGATCGTGTCTTCGATCTTCACGAACTTACCTTTAATGCCGGTAAATTGTTCAGCAACAAAGAACGGCTGAGACAAGAAACGTTGAATCTTACGCGCACGCGATACGATAAGCTTATCTTCTTCAGACAATTCATCCATCCCAAGAATTGCGATGATGTCTTGGAGATCTTTGTATCGTTGAAGAATCGCCTGAACCAAACGAGCCACGCGATAGTGTTCTTCGCCTAAAATTCGCGGATCCAAGATTCGCGAAGTCGAAGCCAAGGGATCCACTGCAGGATAAATCCCAAGCTCTGCAATTTGGCGCGAGAGGTTAGTCGTCGCATCCAAGTGCGCAAAAGCTGTCGCAGGGGCTGGATCGGTGTAATCATCGGCAGGAACGTAAATCGCCTGAATCGAGGTGATCGATCCCTTATTGGTCGAAGTAATTCGCTCCTGAAGCTCTCCCATTTCCGTAGCCAAGGTTGGTTGATAACCCACGGCAGACGGAATACGTCCTAACAAAGCCGAAACCTCAGAACCAGCCTGAGTAAAACGGAAAATGTTATCGATGAAAAGCAATACGTCTTGGTTCTCTTCGTCGCGGAAATATTCAGCGATCGTCAGCGCTGAAAGACCGACGCGGGCACGAGCTCCCGGTGGCTCATTCATCTGGCCGTACACTAATGCCGTCTTGTTAATAACTCCGGACTCTTTCATTTCCATCCATAGATCGTTCCCTTCTCGGGTACGCTCTCCGACCCCAGCAAACACGGAAAATCCGCCGTGCTGTGTCGCGATATTATTAATCAACTCCATAATCAAAACCGTCTTGCCAACGCCTGCGCCACCGAAGAGACCGATTTTTCCGCCGCGCGAATAAGGCGCCAGAAGATCGACGACTTTAATACCGGTGAAAAAGGGCTGCGTCGTCACCGACTGATCTCGGAAACTTGGGGGTGGGCGATGAATCGGGTAGGTCTTCTTGGTTTTAATCGGGCCCATTTCATCCACAGGCTCGCCGATCACATTCAGAATTCGTCCGAGGGTCTCTCGGCCAACAGGCATCTGAATCTGATCGCCCGTATCTTGTGCTGGCTGTCCGCGGGTCAAGCCGTCGGTGCTATCCATGGCCACACAGCGAACGGTGTTTTCACCAAGATGCTGTGCGACTTCCAAAACAAGGTTCCACTCCTTGTCATTGATGATGGCGTTCGAAACTCGAATGGCGTGGAAAATAGCGGGCAACTTGCCTGCCTCAAACTCGACATCGACGATTGGGCCGATGACTTGCTTAATTTTCCCGAAATTATTTGGATGTGCTGTTGCTGACATACTCTCTCTCCTCAAACGTTTTTCTGTGACTCGCTACCTGCGATGATTTCGAGCAATTCTTTGGTAATCCCTGATTGGCGCTGCTTGTTGTATTGTAAGGTCAGTTTCCGAATCATTTCGCCCGCGTTCTTGGTCGCATTTTCCATCGCAGCCATTCGCGCGCCGTGCTCACCCGCCTGAGATTCCAACATCATCCTAAACACTTGGGTTGCAAAATGTTTTGAAAGAAGGCTTTCAAGAAGTTCCTTGATATTTGGCTTTACGATATAAACAGGCGTTCCCAGCTCTGCACTCTGTGGGGCTGCGTCGGCCGCCTTAGGCGCACCCAAAAGTTCCCCATGTTCCTGGGGTTCAAGGGGAAGAAAATTCTCGGTCAAGACGCGCTGGCTGATCGCATTCTTGAACTCGTTGTAAATAAACTTAACTTCGTTGACCTGGCCCGATGTAAAGCGCTCCAGGATCAGATCAGTGACTTTACGCGCCTTAATAAATGCAACTTTTCCGGAGTGACTAGGATCAAAAAACGAGATCGGATACTTGCGGGTCTTGAAAAAGTCATTTCCGCGTTTTCCGACGAGAGCGAGTTCAAAATATTCGCAACCGGGGCCTTCACTCGCAATCCAACGTTGCGCTGCTTTGATGACGTTTCCATTAAACCCGCCACAAAGGCCTCGATCTGAGGTGATGAGCACTAAGAGCACTTTTCGGCCCCCAACACCTTCTGCAGACTCTGTTCCGGCCCCTGCGGTGCGAATAAGGGGTGAAGAAAAATCACCACCCGAGATCGCCGCAACCAAACGAATCAATTCTCCCACGCGCTTTGAATAAGGGCGCTGGTTGTTGATTGCATCTTGTGAGCGACGAAGTTTCGCCGCCGAAACCATTTTCATGGCCTTCGTGGTCTGTTGAGTCGTCTTGACGGATCCGATCCGTTTTTTTAGGTCTTTTGTACTTGCCATGGATTACGCCGTGAAAATTTGGTCAAACTCCTTAAGGGCCGCATCAAGCTTGGGGGTCAATTCCTCATCAAGCTTGCCCTTCTTCACAATGCCCACCAAAATATCTGAATGCTTCTTTTCAAGAAACTCGAGAAGCTGAGTTTCATAGTCCTTTAACTTATCAAGTGGGAACCGATCCACAAATCCCTTCGTTCCCGCATAAATCACGATAACCTGGTTCTCAATCGGCATTGGCACGTATTGCCCCTGTTTAAGAAGTTCGGTGAGTCGTGATCCGCGCGCAAGCTGTCTTTGGGTCGCAGCATCCAAATCACTCCCAAACTGCGAGAAGGCCGCTTTTTCCCGATACTGAGCCAAATCCAACCGCAACGTCCCTGAAATCTGGCGCATCGCCTTGATCTGAGCAGAACCGCCGACTCGAGAAACCGAGATCCCGACATTCACCGCAGGACGAACCCCAGAGTAAAAAAGGTCGGTTTCGAGATAAATCTGACCATCCGTAATCGAAATCACGTTCGTAGGAATATACGCCGAAACGTCGCCTGCCTGGGTTTCAATAATTGGAAGCGCAGTCAAAGAACCGCCGCCCAATTTATCAGAAAGTTTTGCGGCGCGCTCAAGCAAACGCGAGTGCAGATAGAAAACGTCGCCAGGATAGGCTTCGCGGCCTGGAGGACGTCTCAAAAGAAGAGACAACTGCCGATAAGCCTGCGCTTGCTTCGTCAAATCATCATAAACGATCAGCGCATGTTTTCCGCTATCGCGGAAAAATTCGCCCATCGTGACGCCGGTGTAAGGAGCCAAGAACTGAAGCGGTGCTTGATCCGAAGCAGAAGCCGAAACCACAATCGTGTGCTCCATCGCACCGTGGGCGCGAAGCTTATCCACCACCTGGGCAACGGTAGATTGTTTTTGGCCGATGGCAACGTAAATACAAAACACGCCTTTGCCTTTTTGATTGATGATCGTATCAATCGCGACAGCGGTTTTCCCCGTTTGGCGGTCACCAATGATTAATTCTCGCTGTCCACGACCAATTGGGATCATAGCGTCGATCGCTTTGATCCCAGTTTGGAGCGGTTCTTTCACGCTTTGGCGCTCAACGATCCCGGGAGCTTTTACTTCGACTTTGCGAAAACTTTTTGATTTAAGCTCGCCCTTGCCATCGATCGGGACGCCCAAGGCGTTAACGACGCGACCCAAGAGCTCCTCACCCACAGGAACCTGCACAATCTTATTCGTACGGCGAACAGAGGTGCCTTCTTTCAAGAGGGTGTCGTCACCAAGAATCGCGATACCCACACTCTCTTCTTCAAGATTAAGAACCATGCCGTAAACGTTTGAACCGAAGTCCACCAATTCGCCGGCCATCGCTTTTTCCAGGCCATAAACCTTCGCGACGCCATCCCCAACCGAAACCACAGTTCCTGTCTCGGAAACATCAAGCTGCTTCTCGAAGCTCGCGAGTTGTGTTTTTAAAATTTGAGTAATTTCTTCTGCCTTAATCTGCATACGACCCTCTTTTCACGTTCAATAAAAAACTAAGCGCTTCGTTCAACTCGCGACAATACCGGCGACGGCTTTGTCGCGCAGTCGTTGCAAACGAGATCGCAACGTTCCATCATAAGAAACACCATTCACGGTCACTTTAATCCCAGCAAGCATGCTCGGATCCGTCGAAACACGGAAAGCGACCTTTTTGCCAAGCTTTCGCTGGAATGCTTTCGCGAGTCCATCAATCTCCCCAGCGCTCATGGGATCCGCAGAAACGGCCACTGCAGAAACTCCACCTTCGGCCGCCAAACGAACCTCTGTTACCGCCAGACGAATATCATTCAAAGCGGGCATGCGCCTTTTTTTCGCAACTAATTCAATAAAACGCGCCAGCAGCGGGTTCATATTAATCTTCTTTGCAACTTCACGAACAACTTGCGCCTTTTCGGCTGTTGTCACCAACGGCCCTGACAAAGCGGTTCTCACTTCTTTAGAGCCTTCAATTGCCCGAACGATAAGTTCGAATTGAAGCTCGATGTCATCAAGCACTTCGGGCTTCGCGCCCGACTCGATTGCGGCTTCATACAAAGCTTTTGCATAGGATCGTGCGAGACTCATTGAGTCGCCTCCACTTGCTTAGAGAAATCGTCGCGGATCTTCGTGCGGTCCGCTTGGGTGAGTCGCTCTTTAACCATAATCTCAACCCGCGCAAAAACTCGCTGCGTAAGATCAACATAAAGAGAACCCTTCAACTCCTGATAAAGGCCCTCAGAGGCTGCGCGCGCGTCTGCTACGACAGCAGAAGAAGCCTTTTGTGCATCAGAGAGAACTCGGAGTCTGGCTGACTGTGAGTCCTGCTGCGCCTGCTGCCGAAGGATAGCGGTTTGGGAATCGATTGACTTCAGTTTTGAGCTGAACTCTTCATATTTAGCTTGAGCGCCAATTAAGTTTTCTCGAACCTCAAGAAGTTCTTTGCGAATAGAGTTGTGGCGATTAAAAACAAAATCCACAAGGGGCTGTCGCAGATAATAAACCATTATCCCAAGTAGAATCGATAAATTGATGAGTGGAGAAATCAGGGTTTCCATTTGATTATCTTATCCTCGCCCTTTCATCCATTCCTTGAAAGCAGTTTTTCCGAGATTTCTTGGGCTAGCTTCTCAACGTCCTTATTGAGGGCTTCTTTGAGTTGATCTCGTTGCTTCAAAATAGAATCATTTGCTTCTTGTGTAATCTTCTTTGCGTCTTCTCGCGCATGCGCAAGCAGGCTAGCTTCTTCTTTTTTCGCCTCTGCTAGAGCCTTTTCGAACTCCTGGCGAATCGCTAGGCGCTCTTCAGAGAGCCGGCGCGTGTACTCGGTCAGTTTTTGTTCGGCCTGTTTTACGAGTTTTTCGGCAGACTCACGGTCCTCGACCGTTTTCTGATGTCTGAGCTCAAACAAATGAAGAAAAGGACGGAAGTAGCTGCGGCTTAAAATGAAAAATAAGGCCGCAAAGATGCCGAACTGAATAAAAAATGTCGAATCTAGCCCTAGCTGCTCGAGAACTGCGCTCACTGAGTTATCTCCATGGGACAAGATAATGCCGTTATGAAAGTTATTTCGGAGCTAACATGATCTCGACGATACGGTCAAGCTAGGATTTCTTGACTCCAAGAAAAGATCGCACTGGCGCTGCCGGGGCACGAACCATTTTGCTGCTGCCCTCAAAAATGACGCCCTCATCTACCGTAAGACTAGGGGTGAGAATGTCGCCGCGAAAAACTGCGGGGCGATGAATCTCGACCCTATGTTTTGCCTTCACAACGCCATTGACTTCACCGCTAATAATCACCACGCCTGCTTCAATTTGGCCTTGAACGCGAGCGCCCTCGCCGACAATCAAAGTGTCCGAGGTAAATATCTCTCCCCGAAAAGCGCCGCCAATGCGGACCGTCCCATGAAAGCAGAGCTTCCCTTCGAATTCACAGCCGTGGTCAATGACTCCAGTTACTGTGGAGCTTTCAATCGGGGTACCTAACGTTGGAGATGGGTTCATACCTTGCTATTTTGCATGGTTTCGATCAAGCGATCAAGCTCCTGGCGTGTTGAATAGTGAAATACCATCTTTCCCTTGCGATCATTGCCTCGTATTTCGACTTTCGCGGACCATTTTCGCGTGAGTTCCTGACTGATTGCATTAAGTCGAGACTCCATCGGCGTCTTTGGTTCAGTGAAAATGGGCGGAAGGCCCGCTTGTGTCGAATTACTTTTCATCTTTGAAACAAGCGCTTCGACTTCACGAACACTGAGTTTCTCTTGAATGATCTTCGCGCGCAATTGAAGGCGTTGATCATTATCTTCAAGGGCCAACAAAGCTTTTGCGTGACCAAAAGATAGGATTTGACGGCGTAAATCATCCAAAATCGCTTCAGGGAGTTTTAGGACTCGCAAGTGATTTGCGACACTGGCGCGATCTTTCCCAACTCGGGAGGAGACCTCTTCTTGGGTGAGTGAGAAGTCATCAATCAACTGTTGATACGCCAAACCTTCATCCACGCAGTTTAGGTTTTCACGCTGAATGTTTTCGATCAATGCAAGCTCTAGGGCTTCGCGATCTGTGGAGCGCCGAATGACGATCGGAACCTGTTTTAAGCCCGCAAGTTTTGCGGCGCGAAGACGTCTTTCGCCGGCGATTAATTCGATTGCGCCTGAGTGCGATTTACGAACAACGAGGGGCTGAATAAGTCCGTTAGAGCGAATCGACTGTGCGAGCTCTTCAAGTGTTTCGTCGTTAAAAGCCCTGCGTGGTTGATACTGATTCACTTCAATGGCTTCAATGGCGACTACACTGATTCCCATGTGACGATCACGATTCATCACGTCTTGGCTGACCGCCGCTCCCGCTTGAGAGGCGGACTGCGCTTGTGCGCTCCCTGATGTGCCGGGCAAACTCCCTGGCGCGTTTCCCATCCCCGGAAAGAGCGATGCGAGTCCTTTTCCTAAAACTTGCTTTTGTCCCATACTTCCTCTCCCCCTCAGTCATCATACAAATGTTCTCATTTCTGGCTGATTTTGCGGCCTAGCTGGCATGCGATCACTTACGTTCTGATTGCGACTCAAAAGTTCTTTTGCGAGATTTAAATAAGCCAAGCATCCTTTGGAATCGATATCGTAAAGGAGCACGGGTTTTCCGAAACTCGAACATTCACTTAGGCGAACATTTCGTGGAACAACGGTTTCGAAAACTTTATCCGGAAAATACGTCTGAACTTCCTTCACCACTTCGTGGGCTAGATTATTTCGGCCATCAAACATGGTTAAAACAATCCCCTCGTGAAACAAATTTGGATTCAGGCTTTGGCGTACGAGTGAAACCGTATGAATCAATTGCGAAAGCCCTTCGAGTGCAAAAAACTCGCACTGGAGCGGAACTAGAAAACTGTCCGCCGCTGTAAGTGCATTTACTGTTAAAAGCCCCAACGAAGGGGGGCAATCGATGAGAATGTAATCAAACTTTGCTTTGATTTCTAAAAGTGCTGACCGAAGCCTGTTTTCCCGAGCAAATGCCGAGACAAGCTCAATCTCCGCGCCAGTTAAATCACCATTTGCAGCCACAATCGAAAGATTGTCGATCTCAGTGGGACGAATCACAGCAGATAGCGGGACCTCACCAATAAGCGCATGATACATGTTCTTTTCTTGCATTAACGCGGCGCGGTCAACTCCAAGCGCTGATGACGCGTTGCCTTGAGGATCAAAATCTAAAATCAGCGTCTTTCGTTCGGCAACCGCAAGGGATGCCGCGAGGTTCACTGTTGTGGTTGTTTTCCCCACTCCGCCTTTTTGATTTGCAATCGCGATTACTTTTCCCATTATTCCTCTTTTTTTCTGAGTTTTTACTGTTTCTTTATATTCTGGGGATACTCAACACACCTCTGCTGGGGAGCGCTCTTTTCAGCGCTCCTTTTAAATCCAGCAGAAATTGTGTTTGTGGTTGGGCGTGGATAACCTAGAAAACTTCTTTTAAACTTTTTATGCTTTGCCATTACTACTCGGCTATTCACTAAAAGAGGGTAACCATGTTCTAGATATTCATCAAGCTATTTTTAAAAAATAATGGGTACTCATGTTCCACGTGGAACACGTGAGAGCTTGATGATGACCCTGTACTTATTTTCGGGTCCAGATTTATACTTATACTCTCCGGAGATATCAAACTTCCATTTTTGAACCTGAGGCCCCGCAATATTCCATTCTTCTTCCCAACCTGGGCCCTTTAGTAGGATCAAACTGTTCCACGTGGAACAAGACCTCACCCACCCAAGGATTTTTTCAACTTTTCCAACCGCTCTGGCAACAATCGATCCGATCTTCGCACTCTTTATCGCGGTCTCCACCCGTTCGCTTGTGACAGAAACGTCCTCAAGTTTAAGCTCCGTCACGACCGTCTGAAGAAACTCTGCTTTTTTCTTCTCTGAATCGCAGAGTACCCAAGGTTGACCATTCAATACCGCACACACAATTCCGGGTACCCCTACCCCTGACCCCAAATCGAGCGCCGGATACTCGAGAAGGTTCGACTTGAGTAGCTCAATGCTGTCCAAAATGTGTCCAACGAAGAAGTCGGAGGGGTTGATTAGTCGTGTGAGGTTCTGTTGCTCGTTTTCGACTAAAACCATCTCATAGTACCTGAGTAGCCGCTCGCGCGCTTGGACACTCAAAAAACCACAAAAAAGTGCCTCGTGTTCATCGAACAGCCCTGAAAGTTCCGAAACCCATTCTTGATTAGACACGCACACCACCCCTTTGCTTATCGCTAGACCGCTCTTGCATCCGAAGATAGATCATTAAATTGGCAACCGCCGCTGGCGTAATGCCCTGTAAACGTCCCATTTGACCCAGGGTTTCTGGACGAAACTCCTTTAGTCGGGCGCGAATTTCGTTCGAAAGCCCTGGGATCGAGTCAAAATCCATCCCCTGCGGAATTTTTACCGCCTCACTTTTCCGAACGCCCCCCAACAGATCTAAGTCCCGCTGAATGTAGCCCTCGTACTTCACTTCGATCTCAGCTTGCTCAGAAACGCGTTCGCTAAACGCGCCGCCCGAAAATCCCAACTTACAAAGTTCAGCCCACTTTACTTCAGGCCGTCTCAATAAAACCTCGGCAGAAACGCGATCCTCAAGGGGTCCGACCCCCAAATCTCCCCAAATCGGACTCTTTGAGGCCTCAGGCAGGAAAAAATGCCCCTTCAAGGCCTCTCGAGCCCCAGAAATATTGGCTCTCAACTGCTGAACTCCTGAAAAATCCTTGCCTGAAACAAGACCAAGCCCATACCCCATCTCAGCCAGACGAAGATCGGCGTTGTCTTCGCGCAAAATTAATCGATACTCAGCACGAGAAGTAAACATACGGTAAGGCTCATCGGAGCCCTTCGAAATCAAATCGTCGATAAGTACCCCAATATAGGCTTCATCGCGTTTCAAAACCAATTCATCGCGGCCCAAAACTTTATTGGCAGCATTGATCCCTGCAATAAGACCTTGTGCTGCCGCCTCCTCATAGCCCGAAGTCCCATTCACTTGGCCCGCAAAAAACAAACCCGAAACATCCTTGGACTCAAGCGTCGCGCGCAAAACCCGTGAATCAATTGCATCGTACTCAACCGCATAACCGAAGCGAGCGAACTCAGCGCGTTCCAGACCCACGATTGATCGAACAAACTTTTCCTGAACATCTAAGGGTAGGCTTGTCGAAATCCCGTTTACATAAATTTCGTCACTCGAAAGACTCTCGGGCTCTAAGAAAACTTGATGCCGATCTCGCTCTGAAAACCGTTTCACTTTATCTTCGATAGAGGGGCAGTACCTCGGTCCAACGCCTTCGATCACACCGGTATAAAGGGGGGAGCGCGAAAAGTTAGCGGCGATGATTTCATGCGTTTGCGAATTCGTGTAAGTGATGTGACAAGGTACTTGGGGTAAAACCGGAAACCGCTCCCACTTCGAATAAAAAGAAAAGGCTACCGGCTTCTCGTCACCGGGTTGCTCGACCAGCCCAGAAAAATCGATACTCCCCTTTTTCAGTCGTGGCGGGGTGCCGGTCTTAAGTCTTCGCAACCGAAAACCTGCAGCACTCAACCACGAGCTCAATCCCTTGGCCGAATCTTCTCCCACCCGGCCGCCTTCGGACTGATCAAACCCAGTATGCATGACAGCTCTTAGGAAAGTGCCGGTTGTTATCACAATCGCACGAGCGCTGAGTTTCTCGCCAGTGGCGAGAATAACTGCGCTGACACCAGATGTATCTTTAATGATTTCAATAGCTTCACCAGAAACAACCGTAAGGCCAGAAAAACGACCTATATAATCCTGCATCGCCGAGGCGTAAATCGCCTTATCGCACTGGGCCCGTGAGGAGCGAACGGCTGGGCCCTTGCTAGCGTTAAGTGTCCGATATTGTAGGGCACTTCTGTCGGTATTGATGCCCATGACGCCACCTAAGGCGTCGATTTCTTTAACTAATTGGCCTTTTGCGAGGCCGCCGATCGCGGGGTTACAGGACATGGCGGCTATCTGACTGATATTAAAAGATATTAGTGCCGTCCGGCACCCCATCTTTGAGGCCGCAACAGCCGCTTCGCAGCCCGCATGCCCACCCCCAATAATGATGACATCAAATGAACGCACGCGAATCTATTATGCTGTGCACAAAACAGAGTCAAGAGGGAAACGGTATTTGGAGCGGGCAAAGGGGTTCGAACCCTCGACCTCGAGCTTGGGAAGCTCGCGCTCTAGCCAACTGAGCTACGCCCGCTCACTACCGAAGGATTCAACCTAGCGCATTCCGGAGCCAGGATCAAGCTCCTAGCAAGCAGGACAATGTTCTATCACTTGCGCCGAACGGCTACGGTCCCGATAGACCGTAATCCCCTTACAACCCGACAGAAATGCCGTCCAATACGCCGCCTCAACATCCTTTAGCTCGGCTGACTCCCTCAAATTCACTGTTTTTGAGACGGCGCTATCTGAAAACCGCTGAAAAACGGCCTGCATCTCAACGTGTCCACGAATTGAGACGGCAGACGCCGGACACCACGCCCGTTTTCCCTTATGGCGATGCCGCTCAACCAGTTTCTCTCCAGAAAGCACGTTTCGAAAAACGCTCTCGCCAAAAATGGGCTCTATCCCGCTAGAAACCCCCGCCAATAAACTCAATGTGCCCGTTGGCGCAACGGTCGTGACCGTCGCGTTTCGAAGCGGAGGATAACCTAAATCCTTCCATAAACTTTTCGAAAAACCGGCAAAAGGACCCTTCTTTGAGGCAATATCCGCAGAAGCCCGCTTAGCCTCCCGATCCACGAACGACATCACCCGCTCCCCAAAGTCCCGAGCCTCTTGCGAATCATAATAAACGTCCATCTCCAGCAATAAATCCGCAAACCCCATCACACCCAACCCGATTTTACGATTCTGGTGGGCGATTCGCCGGCACGCCTCAACGGGATGCACATTAAGATCCACGACATTATCCAAAAATCTCACCGCTACCGCCACATCCGCCGCAAGTCGCGACCACTGAAACGCGCCATCTAACCAATATTTCACAAAGTTCATGGAACCCAAATTACACGATTCATAGGCCAAAAGAGGCTGCTCTCCGCACGGATTCGTGCTCTCAAATTCGCCAAGTGCAGGGGTCGGATTAAATCCATTCATGCGATCCAAAAACACAACACCCGGATCCCCACTCGACCAGGCCCCCGCAACAATTCGATCAAAAATATCGCGACAGGACACTTCGCGAGCCGTGGCGCCAGTCAGGGGGTCAATCAAAGTTAAATCACCCCCCGACTTCACCCCACTCATAAATGAATCCGTCACACCCACCGACAAATTAAAATTCGCAAGCTCTTTGCCGCTCGACTTTAAATCAATGAACTCAAAAATGTCAGGGTGATCTACCCGCAAAACGCCCATATTTGCGCCTCTTCGAGCGCCGCCCTGTCTAATCGTTTCCGTCGTCGCATCAAAAATCCGTAAAAAAGAAACGGGGCCAGACGCGACCCCGGCGGTGGAGCGAACCTGACTCCCTTTGGGTCGAAGATTAGAAAACGAAAAGCCCGTTCCGCCGCCCGACTGATGGATCAGTGCCGCATGTTTCAGCGTCTCAAAAATTCCACCCAGAGAATCCTCCACAGGCAAAACAAAACATGCGGCAAGTTGCGCGCGCTCCTTGCCGGCATTGAGCAACGTTGGGGTATTAGGTAAAAACCGTAGATCACTCATGAGCGCAAAAAACAGGTGCTCCCACTTCTTGCGCCCACGTCCTTCGTTAGATGCGACAAAGGCGGCGACCCGCGCCAAAAGCGCTTCGGGGGCCTCTGTGGGGCGCCCCAGCGCGTCACGCGCTAAAAACCTTTTTTCAAAAACAATCTTAGCGTTCTCGGTCAACTCAAGCACACGCACCCCCAAGTTAATCATAGCAGAACTTGCAGGAGATTCACGACTTCGGTAGGCTCATTTCCATAAATGACAGAATCACTTACTGCCGAAACCCTGCTCCCGTATTTCGAACGTGCAAAAACCGCACAAATGCACTGGCAGGCGCTGGGCGCAAAAAAAAGAGCCAATTTCATCTCGCTGCTTCGGGAAACCCTTCTGAATCACGCGGACGACCTTGTCGTTTTCCTTTCCGATCAAACAGGCAAACCCCTCTTTGAAGTCCTCTCGACAGATCTACTTCCCGCCGCCGAAATGCTCGATTATTATTCGAAGCACGCCCCTCGTTTACTCAAAGATCGCCACCCTCATTCTGGACTCCTTAAATTTAAGAAAAATACGCTCAACTATTGGCCCCTCGGTGTCGTTACCGTTTTATCCTCTTCAAGAAATTCATTTTTCCTCCCCCTTACCCAAATCATGCTGGCGCTCGCTGCTGGTAATGCCGTGCTCTTTAAGCCCAGTCTAAAAAGAGCGGCCGTCGGACTTCGCATTCAAGAGGTCTTTGATGAGGCGGGTTTCCCCCCTCATCTCCTTCAGACGATTGTGGGCGACGCCGGCACCGGCGCGCTCCTGGTTGCTCAAAAGCCCGCAAAAATCTTCTTCTCGGGCCATGCGGAGGCCGCAAAACGGGTCTTGGTAGACGCCGCAAAAACCTTGGTCCCCGTATCTATGGAAATCAGCGGAAAAGAAGCGCTCCTCGTCCTTCCCGACGCTGATCTGGATCTTGCAACCAGTGCGGTTTTATGGGGCGCATGCAGTCAGGCCACGCGCCTTAATGGACCTATCGAACTTGTGCTGGCGCATGAACGCATTGTCAGCCCCTTCCTTGCGCTTCTCGAAGAAAAAACAAAAAAAACTCACCCCGATCTCACTCAGAACCTCAAAATTCTAACCGGGGAACAGGGCACATCATTTAATTTTCTGTCCGAAAAAAGCGCAAATCCGACCCTCACGATTCAAACCTTTCGCTCGGTTTCTGATGCCGTTCATAAGGCCAATCAAAACCAACACGGTGTTGTCGTCAGTGTCATGACTCGAAACCTGCGCCTCGGCGGCCAAATTGCCCGCCAACTTGAGGTCGGAGCTGTCATGATTAATGACGTCTCTTATTCAGGCGGCCCTCGTGAAACGACCTGGGGCGGAATCAAAGAAACAAGGCTTGCGAAAACGCGCTGTGGAACAGGCCTTTCGGAGTACGTGAACGTTCGCCACATTCACCAGCCCCGCTCCAGCCTCTTTGTCTTTAAGGCGCTTTGGTGGTTCCCTTACTCGCCGTTTCAATTCGCGGTATTTAGAACGTTTCTAGACCTCTTCCGTCAACACTGGACGGACCGACTGCGCGCATTCCCTCTTTTTCTATGGAATCTCGTGCAACTTTTCAAAAACGAAAAGCGCCTTTAGACTTTTTGGCGTCTTTTTGGGCTAAAGTAGGTTTTGGATTTTTTCAACGACATCGCGAACGGCGGGGTCGGTTTCGATGTCTCGCTCAATGCGATTACAGGCGTGAATAATGGTCGAATAGTCTTTGGCGAAGGTTACGCCAATCTCTTTAAATCCGAGATTGGTATATTTTCGAACTAAATACATCGCAATTTGCCTAGGAAAAGCGATGTTCTTGGTCCGGCGCTCCGACTTCAAGTCTTGAATCTTGATCCGATAGTGCTTAACAACGGCGTTTTGGATCGCCTCAACCGTATATTTAGTACCCTCTTCAGGGACGACTGTCTTCAAAAGCTGTTTTGCCATCTCAAGCGAAATTTCCGCCCCACTTAAAGATGCCTGTGCCTGAAGACGAATCAAAACCCCTTCAAGTTCTCTGACATTTGATTTAATGTAGGTTGCCAAAAAAGTCGCCACATCATCGGGCAGATAAATGTCATCTCTTTCGGACTTTGACCTGAGAATCGCGATCCGTGTTTCAATTTCTGGCGGAATAATATCCACAACCAGGCCCCACTCAAAGCGCGTTCGAATTCGCTCCTCAAGTCGCTCAATCTCTTTTGGGGGCCGATCACTCGTTACGACAATCTGGCGTTTGGCGTTGTGAAGAGCGTTAAAAGTGTGAAAAAACTCTTCTTCACACGCCGTTTTGCCCGCAATAAACTGAATGTCGTCAATTAAAACAACGTCAAAGCTGTCTCGAAATTTCATCCGAAACTGGGTCATTTTTTGCTGTTTAAGTGAGTCAATCAGCTCGTTAACGAACTCTTCGGCCGACAAAAAAGCAATCCGCGTATTGGGCGCTTTCGAAAGAATATGAAGTCCGATTGCGTGCAATAAGTGAGTTTTTCCCAGCCCAGGAGGAGAATAGAGAAATAACGGGTTGTACTGACGTGCGGGGCTCTCCGCAACAGCGACCGCTGAGGCGTGCGCGAACTGATTACTCGCGCCCACAATGAAGGTTTCAAAGGTGTATTTGGGGTCCAGCCGCGCTTCATGCCCCCGTCTGGAGCCTCCGGTCGCCTGGGTGCTGGGCCTGTCCTGGTTCTGCGCTAAAGATTCTATTGGGCTTGCCGAACCTAAAGATCCCTGCTGGTGCCCAAAATTTAGGTTTGGCGTCTCGCCCTGCTCAAGGTCGATTGCGGCGCCCTCTTGCGCACCCCGCTCTTGATCTGATGACACGCTGATTTCGCATCGCGCGCCCATCACTTGCGAAAAAGAGTCCTCTAATGCCCGTTTATATTGATCCCGTACCCAATTAGCCGAAAAATCATTGGGCGCGATCATTTTGATGCGCATCCCCTCGGCTGTGGGCTCGGCTCGATCCAAGCGTAAAGGCTGAATCCAAGCACGCAGCTGATTCGGAGCAACAAACTGCTCCATTGCCCGATAGGCCGATCGCCATATCTCTGGCCAATCATGCGTGTCTAGTTCTAACGTGGTTCTCATAGGTGTTTGTAGGGAAGAACGGGCATAGCATGCACTAACAATCTTGACAATGGCAACAGAGTTGGTTAATCCACAAAGACACTTTTTAAAGGAAGTTTTATTATATGAAGAGAACCTACAAACCGAGCAGGACCAAGCGTCGTCGTAGACATGGATTCAAAGCCCGGATGGAAAGCGTCGGCGGCCGAGCAATTTTGAAAAGACGAAGAGCCAAGGGGCGCAAGCGCCTTATACCTACCGTCGCCGGTAAGTAACGCTGTCGGATTTTACGCCCGTCTCCTTTTCGCTCAGCTATTTTCACAGGCTGCATTATCAGTGGCAGTTCCGCGCCTTTTTTTCAAAAAGCTCGGTTTTCAGGCTAACTGCATGCACGATTTTTAGGGTTGAAAATGATTTGGGTCATTTTCGTCTGGGAATTACGCTAAAGGCTCGAGGGAGCTCCGTGGAGCGCAATCGGATCAAGCGACAGGTAAGAGAGTCTATGAGAAAACTTGCTCCCCTCCTTGGCTCTTTTGATTATAACGTGGTTATCCCGGGCGGAAAACCCCTCTCTTATTTGGTATCTGCGAAAACAGCTGCTTGTCTTGGCGAAGAGTTCAAACAAAAGATCCTGCTGGGTCAGCACTCTCCTGCCCGCCCGTTTACGCCGAAACCGGAGACCGGAAAATGAGATTCCTTATTCTCGTTTACCGTCTCCTGATATCCCCAGCCCTCCACCTAATCTCTGGACCGGGTATGGGGTGTCGCTTTACCCCAACCTGTAGTCACTATTCTGAAGAGGCCATTCATCGCTTTGGGCTCTTCCGCGGCTTACCTCTCTCCTTATTAAGGATCTTGCGCTGCAATCCCCTTTTCCGGGGCGGCTTCGATCCTATTCCTTCATCGTTTCTCTCGAAATCTCACTTGAACTCTGGTGCCGTTTCGGTCAAACAAGGCTCTCTTGAAAGGGTTACCCATGGATAAACGAACCGGACTTGCGATCGCTCTTTGTTTTTTAATTTATTTAGGCTGGCAGAAGCTTTACTTAGAGCCACGCATTCCGCACACGACAGAAACGAGCGCCCAACAAGCTCCTGGGACCCCGGAACAGGTTGCGAGCGCGCCACAAACGCCGCCCGCAAACACCGCGCCTCCAACTCTCTCAAAAACAACCACGCAAATCGCTGCCGCTGCGCCTACCGTGACTCGGGCAGAACAAACGCTCCCCCTTAAAACATCTCTTGCGGATGTCACAATTGGAAACGGTTCTCTGTTTTTCCAAGACTGGCAATTGCGAGACTATCATCAAGGAATTTCCACCGACACGCCTGAAATCAACCTAAGAACGGCCATGAATCTTTCGGGCGCTATTGAGTTTGCGTTTGATGACACCAGCTACACCTATCTTGCTTCGCAAAGAGGCGAGCTAAAATCGACGGCCACTGGCGCAATCTGGTCTTATGAAGACGCTAATCTTAAACTCACAAAAGAATTTTTCTCACAGCCCGGAAACCCGGCGGTTGAATTGAAGATCAGTGGCGAATTCAAAACAAAGAAACCCAGCTTCGCTTTTGTCGCATTAAGCAGTCAGCTCATTGAAAAAGACCCTGAAGCGCAAGATCGCCAAATGGTCTACTTTACAAACAAGGCCATTGAACGCGTATCTGTTTCAGAGTCCGTTTCCACCAAAGAGATCGCAACTCCGGTGAGTTACATCGGCGCGACTAGCCGCTATTTCGTCATGGCTGTTTTGGCGCAACAAGGAACCGAGCCTCGTGCCTTAATTCAGCCTGCGGGCCCAAGCACCGGCAGAATCAGCCTTGTTTATCCAATATCGGCAAACACGTTTTCAATTCCGGTTAAGGTGTTTTTTGGTCCAAAGGATCTCTCTGTTCTTCGCGCGGTAGACCCCTTGCTTGATCACACTGTTGATTTTGGCTGGTTCACTGTGATCGCTTATCCCCTCCTGAAAATCCTGAAGTTCTTCTACACCCTTTTCAAGAACTACGGTGTTGCTATTATTCTGCTCACACTCCTGCTTAAATTAGTCACCTATCCCCTGACTTACAAAAGCATGAAGAGCATGAAAGAAATGGCAAGTCTTCAACCGCAGCTTGCAAAGCTGCGTGAAAAGTACAAAGACGACAAAGAAACTCTGAATCGCGAAATGATGACCATGATGAAAAGTCATGGTTACAATCCGATGGCGGGCTGTCTCCCAATCTTGATTCAAATGCCTGTGTTTTTCGCACTCTATCGCGTGCTGTACAGCTCGATGGAGCTGTACCACTCTCCTTTTATTTTCTGGATCAGGGACCTTTCGGCCCACGATCCTTTTTACGTCACCCCCGTCCTCTTGACGGTGACAATGTTCATTCAACAAAAGTTGACGCCCAATACGGCGGCAGACCCCATGCAGGCAAAAATGATGCAATTCATGCCGCTGATGTTTGGCGCGATGATGCTTGCGCTGCCTTCGGGACTTACGCTCTATATGTTGGTCAATGCGCTCGCAAGTATCGGCCAGCAAATGATGCTGAACAAGAAATTCAACCCCCCAGGCAATGTCCAGGTTCTCTCAGCCCGAGCGAAGTAAGCCCTCTTATTTTGCCGAAGATACGATCGCGGCAATCGCCTCCGGAATTGGGGGCGCCGTTTCCGTTGTGCGTGTCAGTGGCCCCAGGGCGCTTGAAACGCTGAGACTTCTTTCACCAAATTTAGCGGCCTCGCTGACGCCGCGACTGCTCTATCTTGCGCCACTCACAGATCCGCAGGCTCGCCCCATTGACCAGGCGCTTTGTGTCTTTTTCGCGGGTCCCGCAAGCTATACTGGCGAAGATGTCGTGGAGTATCACTTGCACGGCGGAAGCCAAATTGCGCCACGCTTAATCGAAACACTCGCCTCCCTTGGTGTTCGTCAATCGCTCCCAGGGGAGTTTAGTTTTCGGGCCGTGCGAAATGGGAAAATGAGCTTGACCCAGGCGCAAGCTGTTGCCGACCTGATTAAAGCAACACATTCTTCTGCCGTTGAACTTGCCTTGGAAAAGCTCTCAGGGACCGAACATAACCTCCTTAATGGGATCGCGGACGAGCTTCGAAAGTTGGCGGCCCTTTGTGAAGCGGGAATTGATTTCACTGATCAGGAGATTGATCCTGAGGGTGTGACGTCTGTCAAAAAGCTCCAAAAGCCCCTTCAACCGATTCTTTCCGCGCTTTCCTCACTCGCCCAAAGCTTCAAGCGTGGCACGAGAATTCAAGAAGGAATCCCCGTTGCCCTCATTGGCACTCCAAACTCTGGAAAATCGACCTTTTTCAATGCACTGTTAGGTGAGGAACGTGCGTTGGTCTCAGAAATTCCAGGCACGACTCGCGACCTGCTTCGTGAGCCCCTTACCCTTCAAGGTGAGCAGCAATCCGTGTGCCTTCGTCTTGAGGACACCGCGGGGCTGCGACATTCGGAAGATCCCGTTGAGCAAATGGGGGTTCAACGCTCAGAAAAGGCGGCAGAGAGTGCTGAGCTCATTCTTTTCCTTGTCGACCCAACCCAGCCCCTTGACGCAGCTAAAAGCGCATTTGCTCCGTTCAAGAATCATGGAACCAAAACCATTGCGGTTGTAACGAAAAGCGATCTTCTCAGGCCACACGAGCGGGCAGAAAAACAGACCCAGCTCGATCGGCTTTTTTCGGAATTAAACATCAGCGCCTCTTGCACTATTTCAGCAAAAACAGGGGACGGGCTTGCGCAGGTTGTTGAAATAATTACTAATTACTGTTCCTCCCTCACCCTGCGCTCAAAGGGAGAGGTGGTGCTCACGCGCGTTGATCATTTTGAGGCAGTTCGCGCAGCACACCACCACCTATCGCGTGCCCAAAAAACATCGGCACAAGATCTCTTTGCAGCCGACATTCGGCAAGCGCTCCACGCCCTAGGGCCCCTTATTGGGGAGACGTCATCCGAGGATCTTTTGATTCGTATTTTTTCTGATTTTTGTATTGGAAAATAACCCCAAAAAGGGGCTAGTAAAGTAATAAAAAAGGGGACTTATATGAGCTCAACAATTCGTACAATCGGTGTCCTGGGTGCCGGCCAAATGGGAATTGGAATTGCCCAGACCGCTGCTCAAACGGGTTTTGAAGTTTATGTCGCTGACCAAAATTTAGCCTTCGTTGAAAAAGCCAAAGCCAAACTTGCGGCCCAGCTTAAGAAACTTGTCGAAAAGGCAAAGATCACAGAAGCCGACGCACAAAAAACTTTGAATCTAATTCATCCCGTCGCAAGTCTTCAGGATCTCGGCAAATGTGATTTGATTATCGAGGCGGCCACTGAAAACGTCGAGCTAAAATTCTCCCTTTTCAGGCATCTCGATGAAGCGAGCCTTCCCCACACTCTTTTAGCCACCAACACTTCGTCGATTAGCATCACAGCGATTGCGGCTCAAACCAAACGTCCTGATAAAGTTGCGGGCCTTCACTTCATGAACCCTGTTCCGATCATGAAACTCGTCGAAGGGATTCGCGGTCTCCAAACTTCTGATGACACCTTCAAAACCATGCGTGCCGTAGCTGAGCAAATGGGGAAAACATTCATTGAAGCCAAAGACATGCCGGGCTTTGCCGTGAATCGTATTCTAATGCCGATGATTAACGAAGCGGTTACCGCACTTCACGAAGGTGTCGCCTCGGTCGAGGATCTTGATAATGCCATGAAGTTGGGCACCAACCAACCTATGGGTCCTTTGACGTTAGCGGATTTCATTGGATTGGACACGTGCTTGGCCATTATGAATGTTCTACATAACGGCTTGGGCGATTCAAAATATCGTCCCTGCCCCCTTCTAAAAAATTATGTCGCCGCTGGGTGGCTCGGCCGAAAATCGGGACGCGGATTCTATCGGTATGACAATGTTTAAGAACATCCTAATCGAACACATTGCAGATGGTGGAATTTGTGTCGTTAAAGTTTCGCGCCCGACAGCTTTAAATGCTCTAAACACGGAGACGTTGACGGAGCTTCGAACCGCGCTCAAGGCCGCGTCCAAAGACCCGTCCGTACGTGTTGTGGTGCTCACGGGCGATGGGGATAAGTCCTTTGTCGCGGGCGCCGATATTCGCGAAATGAAAGATCTCAATACCCCTGGCGGCATCGCATTTGCGCAACTCGGCCACTCAGTTACTAAACTGCTCGAACTCATGAATAAGCCCACGATTGCGGCCGTCAATGGCTTCGCGCTCGGCGGGGGAACGGAGCTCGCGGTTTCGTGTGACTTTATTCTGGCAAGTGAGAAGGCGGTGTTTGGTCAACCCGAAGTGGGCTTGGGCGTGATTCCAGGTTTCGGGGGCACAATCCGCCTCGCAAAATTTGTGGGCTTTCCGATGGCCAAAGAACTTATTTTTTCTGGCCGCCGGATCAATGCTCAAGAAGCCTTGGCGCTTGGACTCGCCAATCATGTTTTCCCCGCTGAGGGATTCATGGATAAGGTGATGGAGCTCGCGCGCTCCATCAGCGCTCAGTCGCTCTCGGCTGTTGCGAAAGCTAAGCAACTGCTCAACGAATTTTCAGAAACAACGGGGCTAACCTTTAAGCTCGATGCCGAGGCTCATGCCTTTGGCCAGTTGTTTGGTACTCATGATCAAAAAGAAGGCATGTCTGCTTTTGTTGATAAACGTAAACCCGCATTCCAGAGGTGATTTGTATGCTCTATGGCTGGCCTGAAACTGATGAATCCAAGAAAATGCTCCTTGATCAAGTTCGCTCCTTTTCGCGCTCCGTAATTGCGCCAAAAGCTGCTGAGGCTGATGCAACTGGAAACTTCCCCACCGAAATCGTGCAACAATTAGGCGAAATGGGCCTCATGGGCATGATGGTTCCCGAAGAATGGGGCGGCGCCGGAATGGACGCGGTCTCCTACGCCATGGCGCTTGAAGAGATTGCGGCGGCTTGCGCCTCCACGGCCGTGATTATGTCGGTGAACAACTCTCTAGTTTGTTACCCCATTCAAGCGTTTGGTAACGACGACCAAAAGAAAAAGTTTCTCACCCCCCTTGCTCAAGGCAAAAAACTAGGCTGTTTTGCTTTGTCAGAGCCTGGACATGGATCCGACCCTGCCGGCCTTCAATGCCAGGCGATCAAAGTCGAGGGCGGCTATAAACTCAAGGGCTCTAAAAACTGGATCACCAACGGAAAAGAAGCGGACTACGCCATTGTCTTTGCAACAACGGACAAGGCTCTAGGACATAAAGGAATTTGTGCCTTGATCGTCGACACTAAATCGACCGGCTATAAAGTGGCTAAGCTTGAAGACAAGCTTGGGATTGTGGCTTCGTCGACCGCACAGTTGTTTTTCGATGACGTTTTTGTTCCACAAGAGTGCCTCTTGGGAAAAGAAGGCCAAGGATTTAAGATCGCGCTCGCAACCCTGGACGGCGGCCGCATCGGCATCGCTTCGCAGGCGCTAGGGATTGGTCGCTGCGCTTTTGATGCTTCGAAAAAGTTTGCCTCAGAGCGCGAACAGTTCGGCGCACCGATTGCAAAGCTTCAGGCTATTCAGTGGTTCATCGCGGACATGGCAACCCGTCTTCAGGCAGCCCGCCTTCTGACGTGGAACGCGGCCAAATGCAAAGACATGGGCCTGAAGTACACCAAAGAAGCGGCGATGGCGAAACTGGCTGCGTCTGAGGCTTCGGTTTGGATTGCTACCAAAGCGATTCAGGTTCATGGCGGTTACGGCTACACTAAAGAGTATGTGGTGGAGCGCAACTATCGGGACTCGAAAGTCACAGAAATTTATGAAGGCACCTCTGAAATTCAGCGCATCGTGATCGCTGCTCAGGAGTTTGCGGAGCTTTAAATGCCACCAGAAAAATCAAAAGACGAAGTAAAAAAAGCTTGGGATAAAAAACTCGAGCAATTCGAAAAGAAAAACCCGCCGCGCCCTGCACGTTTTACTACGTGGAGTGACATGCCGATTCCGGCGCTTACGACGGCCGAGGATTTGGCCGCCGATGGGTTTGATCCTTCTCGTGATTTAGGTCTTCCGGGAGAGTTTCCTTATACGCGTGGGGTTCAACCCAATATGTATCGGGGCAAGCTTTGGACCATGCGCCAGTTCGCAGGTTTTGCGAGCGCCGAAGACACCAACGCACGTTTTAAAATGCTGCTTGAGCAAGGCCAAACCGGGCTCTCAACGGCTTTTGATATGCCGACCCTCATGGGTTACGACGCAGATGACGCTCATTCAAAGGGTGAGGTGGGCAAGTGTGGCGTCGCGGTTTCTTCGCTTGAAGATATGGAGCGGCTTTTTGCAGGGATCCCGCTGGCTGATGTGACCACATCCATGACGATCAATGGCCCCGCCATCGTGATCATGGCGATGTATTTTGCGATGGCTGAGAAACAAGGTGTTCCAAAAGACCGCGTTCGCGGAACCCTTCAAAATGATATTTTTAAAGAATATATTGCTCAAAAAGAATGGCTCTTTCCCGTCGCCCCCGCTGTTCAGCTCGTAATCGATACGATCGAATACGGCGCAAAGCACATGCCGGGATGGAACACGGTAAGCATCAGTGGTTATCACATTCGTGAAGCCGGCGCGACGGCAGTGCAAGAGCTTGCGTTTACGCTGGCGGATGGTCTGGGGTATGTCGATGCCTCGATCGCTCGCGGAATGAAGGTCGACGACTTCGCTCCCAGGCTTTCCTTCTTTTTTGATGTTCATAATGACTTCTTTGAAGAGATTGCAAAGTTTCGCGCCGCCCGCAGACTTTGGGCGCGCTTGATGAAAGAGCGCTATAATCCGCAAAATCCAAAATCTCTGATGTTACGCACCCACGCGCAAACCGCGGGGGTTTCGCTCACCGCGCAGCAGCCGCACAATAATATTGTTCGCGTGGCGGTTCAGGCGTTAGCGGGGATTTTGGGCGGCACGAATTCTCTTCATACCAACAGCATGGATGAGACTCTGGCGCTCCCAACCGATGCCTCAGTGATGATCGCCTTGCGAACTCAACAAATTATTGCTGAAGAAAGTGGCGTCGCGAACGTCATTGATCCCTTGGCTGGATCTTATTACGTTGAGTCGCTCACGAATCGTATGGAACGCGAAGCTTTAGCGTTGATTAAGCGTATTGATGACATGGGTGGGATCGCAAAAGCGATTGAACAGAATTTCCCGCAAGCTGAGATCGCAAACAGCGCATATCAGTTCCAAAAACTGATGGAGCAAAAGCAAAAAGTGATGGTGGGCGTGAATAAGTATCAAGTCCAGGAAGGCAAAAGCTCGATCCCAACCCTTTACATCGACCGCACAGTGGAAAAGGCTCAATGCCAGCGATTGG